>PXAT01000161.1 GCA_003565775.1 Ectothiorhodospiraceae bacterium
GCGGAACATCCAGCAGAATCAGCATGCCGAGCAGACCGAGGCCTGCCGGCACGATGGTCATGGCAATCGACTGACGCCAGGGAACCGCCTCGGCATCACGCACCTGAGGGTCCCAGCCGGTCGCCCGACCGCAGGCGATGCCCAGCAGAAACCAGCAGTGAAACAACATCATCAGCGGCGCCAGCAACACCGTCGCAAACGTTTCCAGCAGCGCGCTGCCGGCCAGCCGCCAGCGACCTTTCGCGGGCTTCGCGCCGGTCAGACACAGCACGATTCCCATCACGCGGGGGCCGAACAGCAGCACCAGCGTACCGGCAAACAGCAGCATGGCGACTTCGTAGCGCTGCTCCGCGGCCAGCCGCGCCGCTGCGTCCGGGGCCAGTGTCACGGCCGCGCCGGCATCGGCGATAAAAGTCGGATCGAACCAGCTGGTCAACAGCAGCACCAGCCAGAGCAGCGAGACCAGGAAACTGGTGGCCCCCATCAGCAGATGCAGCCGACTCAGCGGATGCAACCCCGGTTCGCCGAGCAGCCGCAGATGCTGCAGATTACCCTGAGTCCAGCGCCGGTCACGGCGCGCATAGTCGATCACGTTCCCCGGCAGCTCTTCATAGCTTCCGCCCAGTTCGGACAGGAACCAGACGTCCCAGCCGGCGCGCTTCATCAGAGCGGCCTCGACGAAGTCATGGCTGAGTATTTCACCGCCGAGTGGCGGATCTCCTGGCAAAACGGGGAGACCGCAGTGGGCATGGAACGGTGCCAGGCGGATGATCGCGTTATGGCCCCAGTAGTTGGCGGCACTGCCCTGCCAGAAGCTGCTGCCCGCCGCCAGTAACGGTCCGTACAGGGCGGCGCCGAACTGCATCAGGCGGCCGAACAGGGTGCGCTGACGCACCGGCATGGGTGCGGTCTGGATCAACCCGGCCCGCGGATTGCCTTCCATCAGCGAGACCAGCCGCACGACGGTCTCGCCCTGCATCAGGCTGTCCGCATCCAGCACCACCATGTAGCGGAAGCGGCCATGCCAGCGTTCACAGAACTCCGCCAGATTGCCGGCCTTGCGACCGGCATTGTCCGGCCGCCGGCGGTAATGCAGCGACAGTCCCGCGGGCAGACACTGCCGCAGTCGTTCGACGGCAAGCTCCTCACGCGCGGCGATCTCCGGGTCGTTGCTGTCACTCAACAGGAAAACGCTGAAATGCGCCGCCTGGCCGGTTTCCGCGATGGACCGGCAGCAGGCCTCGAGACCGCGCACGGCACGCTCCGGATTCTCGTTGTAGACCGGCATGACCAGCGCCGTACCGCCATGTTTCGCCAGTGCCTGATGCACTGGCACCTCGGCAGGCAGCCGGCGCAGGCTGAGCGGATCGCGGCGGCAAAGCCGCAGGACCAGACCGATCACTGCGGTCCAGAAGGACTGCCCGATCCAGGCGAACAGCAGGGCAAACAGAATCAGGGACAGGGTGCTGCGGAAATCCAGCCCGTCCGGCCCGAGCACGAACAGCATGCCGCTGACTGCCAGCGCCGTGGTCAGCAGCACCAGCCCGAAAAAGAGCAAGCGTCGAAGCTGCAGCGATGGCGCCGCCAGGTTCGATGACTCAGCGTTCATCCGGATACCAGACATAGCTCCAGGTCTCGCTGAGCACGCCGTCATCACCCAGCAGACGCAGCCGAAGGTCCGCCGGTTCGGAACCGGCCGGCGTCAGCAGAAAGGTGGCGCGCAGGCCCTTGCCGTTCGGCAATTGCGACACCTGCACGTCCTCGACCTCGCCCCGGGAGATCGCGAGTTCGGCCTCGACCTGATCCGCCGACACATCCAGCGGCTGAAAATCGACGATGAACCGGCGGACGTCCTTCGGCGGCGGCTCGGACTCTCCCGGGATCGCGCCCCAGCCTGATCGGGCGCGCACCACGCGCGCCCTGCCATGCGTGACAGGAGCATGGTCCCGGGTCGTCACGCTATACCGGTAATGGCGACGGTCGCCGGCCTGCAGGTCTCGGTCGGCGACCCAGTAGGCGACGATGTTGTCTTCGGTTTCCGTCCCGGTAGGGATCTCCACCAGTTCCACGCGCCCACCGTCCGACCAGTCACCGGCCAGCGGCGTGACCCAGTAGCCTGGCCGCAGATGATAGTTCGCTTCCAGATCGAGGTAGCGGTCGAACGCCCGCTCGCGCTGCAGCAGACCGAAGCCACCAGGGCGCCCACCATCCAGCAGGCTGGTAATGCGCAGCTCACGACGGTTGCTGAGCGGTCGCCAGATCCACTCGCCAGTCGACGTCTGCATCAGCAGACCGTCGGAATCATGCACCTGCGGGCGAAAGTCATCCGGCCTCTCGATGCTGGTCTGGCCATGCAGGAACATGCTTGTCAGCGGCGCAATACCTGCCTTTGGCACGTCCTCGCGAGCGAACAGATGGGCATCAACGAGCACCTCGGTATCGTCGTGCACTGCAAGGTCGAAGCGATAGGCGCCGGTCACTGACGGGCTGTCCAGCAGCGCCAGTACGGTGACCCTGTCGGACTCGTCGGAAGGCAGCAACCAGAATTCGCGGAAGGCCGGAAACTCTTCGCCCCCGGGTTCGGCCGTGTCTACGGCCAGCCCGCGCGCAGACAGGCCATAGACTTGTCCGGGACCGACCAGCCGGAAATAGGACGCGCCGAGAAAGACCGCGACCTCATCGTGATAATCCGGACGGTTCAACGGATAGTGCAGACGAAAACCGGCGTGGCCGCCGTCAGCGGCAGCAGCCTCTTCCAGCTCGGCGGCGGAGTGTTCGTAGTGGAACCGCTGCGCGTCGAATTCCAGCTCCCGCAGATCTCCCTCGGTATCGGCGACGTGAATCCTAACCGGCTCCGGAAACAGGAATCCGGCGTGGAACAGCTGCACCCGGAATCCGTCATCTTCCGTCCAGAGGGCCTGCTCGGGACGGAACCGGATGTTGCGGTACTGGTCGTAGCTCATGCTGTTAAGCGCTTGGGGCAAGCTATCCACCGGCGGCCGATAAGCGGTCTCGGCGAGAACCTCGGCCTGCTCGATCACCGCGTCAAAAGCCTGCTCCGCGTCCATCGCCGCCAGCGGACTGACCACGAAGCCCAGCAGCACGGCCAGCGACGACCGGGCACGGCGAGAGGAGACCCACATGGCATTTTCCCGGACTGATGGTGACTGAGGAGTCGAATCCCGCGGCACGGATGCACGTTCGACCAGAGCTGAGGGCCACTGCACTGCGCGGCCTCGACAGGATCTCGGACACTGCATATGCCAGTAAGGTTTCCGCGAACATGTCGAAGGAGAGCCCATGAGCATAGCCTCTAATGGACGCATCAGCGCCCGACAACGCTGGCCGTTGCTGCGTCTCGCCCTGCTCTTCTGTCTACTGAACGTCGGTTTGCTGGCGCTGGAGTTGGCGCGCCATGACGGGTTCGGCCCGAACCGGCTGGCCGTCGAGGCCATGATGCTGACCGGCGTGTTCGGTTTGCTGGCTGGCCGCCGGATCGGACAATGGCTCGCGGTCCTCGGCGCGATCCTCGCGACGGCCCTGCTGGCCATGGCGCTGGCGGATGCGCTGGCCCGGTACAGCCTGAACCGTCCCTTGAATCTGGGACTGGACCTGGCACTCGTGGCTTCGGTTTTTCATCTGATTGCCGGCAATGTGTCCGTGATCGCCGCCTGGCTGGCGACGCTGCTGGTCGCAGCCCTGCTGCTGCTGATCGCCTGCGCCATCTGCTGGCTGCTGCGACGCCTGCCGGCCAGGGTCGCGGTGCGCAGCTGGACCGGCGCGATCGCCGTGCTATTGCTGCTTGCCGGCCTGGTCGGCCTGCTCGGGCGCGACCTGTTACCGAAACCCCCGCGCACCATCACCCCGGCCTTGACCATGCTGCAGGACCAGGTCCACTGGGTCGAACGAACCCGGCAGGAACGCGCCGAATTCGGCGCCATGCTGCAGCGACGCGACGACGCCGGCACGCGCCAGGCGATGACCGGCCTGGCGGAGATCGACGTGGTGGTCGGTTTCATCGAATCATATGGCGTGTCGGCGGTGTTCGACGAGCGCTACGCGCCGGTTGTCCTGCCACAGCTCGAAAGCCTGGAGGAGCGCGCCGGAGCCGCCGGTCTGTCGCTGGTCAGCGGTACGGTGAACGCGCCGGTCTTTGGCGGCCAGTCGTGGCTCGCCCATGCAACTTTCCTGACCGGTCTGTGGATTGACTCCCAGCTCCGTTACGAATTGCTGCAGCAGACACGGCAGGACACGCTGGTGGACGATTTTGCCGCCAGCGGCCATCACACCGCCGCTTTGATGCCGGCCATCACCATGCCCTGGCCTGAAGGCCGCTGGTACGGCTTCGATACCCTGCTGGAAGCTGCAGACTTCCCCTATGCCGGTCCGCCGTTCAACTGGGTCACGATGCCGGATCAGTACACCTGGTCGCATTTTCAGGAGACGGTTCGCGCGGCGGCACCGCGGCCGTTGTTCGCGCAGCTGGCGCTGATCAGCAGCCATGCGCCCTGGGTCCCGATTGTGCCCGTGATCGAAGACTGGTCGAGCATCGGTGACGGTGAAATTTTCAATCAGTGGGAGGGCAAGGGCGAGACGCCGGCCTCGCTGTGGCGTGACCATGACCGTGTGCGCGAGCATTTCGCCCGCTCGGTGGCCTATTCGCTGGAGGTCTCCAGTTCGTACGTGGCGGAGTTTCCCGACCGGAACACGCTGCTGATTCTGATCGGCGACCACCAGCCGGCGCGAATGATCACCGGACCCGACCCGAGCGCCGGTGTGCCGGTGCACGTGATCAGCGCCGATCCGGCGCGGCTCGAGATCTTCCGGAAGCGGGGATTCGTCGACGGCGGCGTGCCGCCGGATGAATTCACCGATCACAGCATGGCGGATATCCGGAGCTGGTTGCAGGAAGCCTTCGGCGGCCGGGGTCTGTCGACAGCAGACTGAGCAGAAAACAACCGGCCCGCGTCAGGCAGACGCGTCTGCCACGTCCGGGCGACCGAGCCCGTGTTTCTCCAGTTGCCGAATCTGGTCGCGGATGCGTCCGGCCTCCTCGAACTCGAGATTGCGAGCGTGGGCGTACATGGTCTCTTCCAGCTGGCGAATGGCCTTCACCACCTGATTGGGCGTCATGGCCGCGTAGCGTGCGGCATCCTCGGCCACGGCCTTCTCCGCCTTGCGATCCTTGCGCTTGCCAGGAACGCCACCGCGATCCATCACATCGGCAACTGCCTTGCGGATGCCCTGCGGCGTGATGCCGTGTTCCTCGTTGAACGCCACCTGTTTCTGCCGCCTCCGGTCGGTCTCGTCCATCGCCGCGCGCATCGAGTCGGTCACCCTGTCGCCATACAGGATCGCGCGGCCATTGAGGTTACGCGCCGCCCGACCGATGGTCTGGATCAGCGACCGCTCCGAACGCAGAAAACCTTCCTTATCCGCATCCAGGATGGCGACCAGGGATACCTCCGGGATGTCCAGCCCCTCGCGCAACAGGTTGATGCCGACCAGCACATCGAACTCCCCGAGCCGCAGGTCGCGGATGATCTCCATGCGTTCGACGGTATCCACGTCCGAGTGGAGATAGCGAACGCGCACACCGTTCTCGCTCAGATACTCGGTCAGATCCTCGGCCATGCGTTTGGTCAGCGTGGTGACCAGAACACGTTCTTCGCGCTCCACGCGGTCGTTCACCTCGGACAACAGATCGTCCACCTGGGTCGTGGCCGGGCGCACCTCGATTTCCGGATCGACCAGCCCGGTCGGCCGCACCACCTGCTCGACCACGGCGGCCGAATGCTCGCCCTCGTAGGGTCCCGGGGTGGCGGAGACGAACACCATCTGCGGTGCGATGGCTTCCCATTCGTCGAACCGCATCGGCCGGTTGTCCAATGCGGAGGGCAAGCGAAAGCCGTATTCCACCAGCGTGGTCTTGCGCGCCCGGTCACCACGGTACATGCCGCCGATCTGCGGCACCGTGACGTGCGATTCGTCCAGGAACAGCAGGGTGTCCTTCGGCAGATAATCGAACAGTGTCGGTGGCGGCTCACCCGCCTTGCGCCCGGACAGATAACGGGAGTAGTTCTCGATGCCGTTGCAGTAACCGAGTTCCTGCATCATCTCGATATCAAAGCGCGTGCGCTGCTCGAGGCGCTGGGCCTCCAGCAGCTTGCCGGCACCGCGCAGTTCCTCGAGACGCTCGCGCAGTTCCTCCTTGATCGCGCCGATGGCATCGAGAATCGTCACGCGCGGCGTCACATAGTGGGTCTTCGGGTAGATCGTCAACCGCGGCAGAACCTCGGACACTTCACCGGTCAGGGGATCGAAGCGGCTCAGCTTCTCGACCTCGTCATCGAACAGCTCGATGCGGACCGCCTCGCTCTCCTCGTCCGCCGGAAACACGTCGATGACTTCGCCACGCACCCGGTAGGTGCCGCGCTTCAGATCCAGGTCGTTCCGTGTGTACTGCAGTTCCGCCAGCCGGCGCAGGATCTGCCGCTGATCCACCACGTCACCGCGCACCAGATGCAGGACCATATTGAGATAGGCGTTCGGGTCGCCCAGCCCGTAGATCGACGAGACCGAGGCCACCAGGATGGTGTCGCGCCGCTCGACCAGGGCCCGGGTCGCGGACAGCCGCATCTGCTCGATATGGTCGTTGACCGAGGCGTCCTTCTCGATAAAGGTGTCCGAGGACGGTACGTAGGCTTCGGGCTGGTAGTAATCGTAATAGGAGACGAAATACTCGACTGCGTTGTCGGGAAAGAAATCCCGCATTTCGCCATACAGCTGCGCCGCCAGCGTCTTGTTCGGCGCCATCACCAAGGCCGGCCGCTGCAGGGTCTGGATGATGTTGGCCATGGTGAAGGTTTTGCCCGAGCCGGTGACACCGAGCAGGGTCTGGTGCCGATGACCCTGCTCCAGCCCGGAGACCAGATCATGGATCGCCCGGGGCTGATCACCGGCCGGCTGATAGCCGGACTGCATGGCAAAGGGCTTGCCTGTCACGTTTATACCTGCCTGAAATTACTCTATGATGTGCGGCTGCCTTTCGAGCCAACACGCATTGATTTGCCGCATGGGCGCAGCAGTCAATCCGTGTTTGCTTCATCGGACCGCATGGCGCAACAAGACGCCGACTTCTGCGGAGCCGCCCAGAAAACTTGCTGACTGGAGGTCATCTTGGACATTCGACTTGCGAACCGGGTTCAACGGGTCAAGCCATCTCCGACCCTTGCCGTTACCGCCCGCGCTGCCGAGCTGCGCGCCGCCGGCAAGGACATCATCGGCCTCGGTGCCGGCGAGCCCGATTTCGATACGCCGGAGCATATCAAGGAAGCGGGCATCGAGGCGATCCGTGCCGGGAAGACCAAATACACCCCGGTGGATGGCACGCCGGAGCTGAAAAAGGCCGTCCAGCAGAAATTCGCCACGGAAAACGGCCTCGATTACGAGCTCAACCAGATCCTCGTGTCGTCGGGTGCCAAGCACAGCATCTACAACCTGATGTGTGCGCTGCTGAATGCCGGTGACGAGGTGGTGATCCCGGCACCCTACTGGGTTTCGTACCCGGACATGGCCCTGCTGTGTGAAGCGGTGCCGGTGATCGTCGAAGCGGGCAAGGATCAGCGCTTCAAGATCACCCCGGATCAGCTCGACGCGGCGATGACCGACCGCACCCGGCTGGTGGTACTGAACAGCCCGTCCAACCCCACTGGCGTTGCCTACAGCAAGGCCGAACTTGCGGCGCTGGGCGAGGTGCTGCGCAAGTATCCCGACGCAGTGATTTTCACCGACGATATCTACGAACACATCCTCTGGACCGCCGAGGGCTTCTGCAACATCGTCAATGCCTGTCCGGACCTGAAGGATCGCACCGTGGTCATCAACGGCGTCTCCAAGGCCTATGCCATGACCGGCTGGCGTATCGGTTATGCGGCGGGGCCGGCACCGCTGATCGGTGCGATGAAGAAAATCCAGTCCCAGAGCACGTCCAACCCGACCTCTATCGCGCAGGCGGCCTCGGTCGCCGCACTGACCGGCGATCAGAGCTGCATGGAGCCCATGCTCAAGGCATTCCGCGAACGCCACGACTATGTGGTGGACGCCCTCAATGCGATGGACGGTGTCGAGTGCCTGAAGGGTGACGGAACCTTCTATGCCTTCCCGTCCATCGCGGGTGCCATGAAGAAGCTTGGCATGACTGACGACATGGCCTTCGCCGAACATCTGATCAACGAGGCCGGCGTCGCGCTGGTGCCGGGGTCGGCGTTCGGTCTGCCCGGCTACGCCCGGATTTCCTATGCCACCAGCATGGAAAATCTGAGGAATGCCATGGAGCGGATGGCCAAGGTCGTGAACGGCTAGGGTCGGTTGACGACCCCCTGCAAAACGGTAGAATACGCGCCTACTTTCCCCGGTAGCTCAGTTGGTAGAGCAAGTGACTGTTAATCACTGGGTCGGCGGTTCGAGCCCGTCCCGGGGAGCCAGATAAAAGAAAGCCCGCCTCAACGGCGGGCTTTCTTATGGCCGGATGTTCGGCATCGACCCTGGCATCCGGGGCATGATTGTCCCGGTCGCTCAGCGTTTGCCGAACTGGCGCTCCCCGAACAGGGCCTCGCGGGCCTCCTCGCTGGGACTGCCGATCTTCATGACATCCGCCAGCAACGCGGTGCCTCGCTGGACGGCGGGCCGCTCCGCGATTCTCTCCACCCAGTCCCGAAGATGCGGGAAATCGTCGATATTCATCTGATGGAGCTCGCGGATCTTTGGCATCAGCCAGGGGTAGGTGGCGACATCGGCAATGGAATAGACGTCTCCGGCGAGATAAGACCGGCCCGCCAGGACCCGGTCCATGACACCGTAGAGCCGCCGTGTCTCGTCCTGATAGCGCTTCATGGCATAGGGTACCTTCTCCGGCGCATACCCGAGAAAATGGCCGCATTGGCCGAACATCGGCCCGACATTGCCCACCTGGAAGAACAGCCATTGCAGCACCGTCGATCGTGCGGCCGGATCCTGCGGCAACAAGCCACCGCACTTTTCCGCCAGATACATCAGGATCGCACCGGACTCGAAGACCGGGAAAGGTTCGCCGTCCGGACCGTCATGGTCGACGATGGCAGGAATGCGATTGTTCGGACTGATGGCGAGGAACGCGGGTTCGAACTGCTCGCCCTCGAGGATGTTCACCGACCGCAGGCGATAATCGAGACCGCTCTCCTCGAGCATGATCGAGGCCTTGTGGCCATTGGGGGTGGGCCAGTAGTACAGATCGATCATCGCGTGCCATTCCTTTTCTGTGCTTCAAGAACCTCGGCCACCATCGCTTTGTGAAAGCGGGCCGATTTATCGCCCTGAAAGTCAACGTTATAGTGCGCTGTCACCGACGGCCTCGTGAGAGCCCCTTCATACCAGGCCTGCAAGCTAGGGTGGCCAACACGCCAGTCGAAGTTCGGCCGAACCGGGTCCTTGTCGCCGTAGAAAACAAAGCGAAACTCGGTATAGCTGAGCATGTGCAGAGCGGCCGCGTGACCGATGTCGAACCGATCCCACCCGAGGGCGGCGCTCTGCTCAAGCTTGTCGAGACCGCGCTCGAGTTTCGGCCAGATCCACTCGTAAAGATCACGCCGCCGCTGTTCTTCCGGTTGCCACCCTTCCATGACCATCTGCACGGTCAATTCAAACATGGTGTCGCACAAGGCCAGCCTGGTCAGCGCATCCCAGCGATCCGGCCCGGCCTCCGGATAGAGCCGTTCGGCAATGCTGACGCTGTCCAGGTATTCGCAAATCGCCTGGCTGCCAAAGATCACCTGACCGGACTCAAGAGCAAGGGTCGGGACCTTGTCCAGCGGGTTCAGCGCAGCGATGCTGTACTGACCGGCAACATCTTCCCCGTCGTTGTTCTTGAACGGGAAGGTCGGAACGAAGGTGGTGTTGTCCCAGTTCCCCGTCTCATGCAGGGTTACGAGCACTTTGTGTATAAAGGAATGAAAAGGCGAGTAGAACAGCTTCATCAGTTGCCCCTTTTGACTCGATTGTTGTTCGGACTCTATGCAGACTACCCAAACGGCTGGTGCAGGAAGCAGTCCAGACACTTATGCTGCTGTTCTCAATGCCTTTTCGGCCAACGAACAATCCCCGAGCCATGCAATTTTGTAACTAGCTGTTACAAAAAAGCCCGCGTGGTAGCGGGCTTCGGAAAACGGTTGGCGAGGACTGCTCGCTACTTGAGGTCTTCCTTGTCGACACCTGACTCGGTCAGCATGTAAACCAGTGAGGCAGCGACCTCCTCGTCACTGATATCGGCGCCGCCGCGAGCCGGCATCGCGCCCCGCCCGTTCAGCACGCTCTCATACAGGCCTTCATAGCCACGGGCCTCGACCAGGCTCTGCCAGGTCTCGTTGTGATCCTCGCCGACACCGGCCGCGCCCATGACGCCGGCGCCATGACATTGCAGACAGACGCTTTCGGTCACGCTCTGGGCATCGCCCCGGCTGACCTCGTCGAAAATACTGTCCGGATCGGGCGCGTCGGCCATTGCGCCGCTCATGCCCAGGGCCAGGCCTGCAATGGTCCCGCTCACCATTTTGAGTGTTCGCATTGTTTTCTCCTCGCTGTCACGAATTTTTCCTTCCCGGCACGATCCGCGTACACCGAACCGTTCCGTCATCGTAAACCAGATAACCAAAAAGCAAAGCGCGTGCCAAAAAAAAGCCGCACCCCGAGGGGTGCGGCTTGCGGTGTGGAAAAGCTGAAGACGCTTAGTGTTCCACTGCTTCCAGATCGACGTCACCGGTTTCCAGGAAGTACCGCACCGCGGCGGCAATCTGGGCATCGGTGGCATCACTGACACCGCCACGAGCCGGCATCGCGCCACGACCGCGGATCACGTTCCGGGTCAGAGTCTCGAAGCCCCGCGCATCGACCAGATGCTGCCAACCCGGTGCACCCTTGCCCTGTGCGCCCATGACACCGGCGCCGTGGCAGCGCACGCAGGCACTGTCGACGATCGACTTGCCCTCGCCACGCGTCACTTCATCAATATCGGTGACCTTGGGAATATCGTACTCGGCCTGGGCCGCGGTCACAGCCAGCAGGACACCGCCGACCACTCCGAAGACATTACGCATGAAAACCATTCACCTTCTCCTCTTTATAATTACCTATTGGCCATTCAAAACCGTCATTTTCGGATTCCATATCGCTAAAAATCATCAACTTAGAACCCGAGCATGAAAAAACAAAGCCGTGAGTCTACCACCGGGCCTGCCCCGGGAAAACTGTCTGTGGCCTTGTCCCATGATTCTTGCGCCGGTACAGGATAGACCGGCAAGGAGGGGCAGTGTTCATGGCTATGTGTAAAGAAGTGCAAAGCTTTGTCGAGAAGCTCGGAGCAGCGTCAAAAGCCGTCATGTGACTGCGTCAGCGCCCCCTTGAAGGGTGAGCACAAATGACACATGGGCCATATTGCATCACAAACCGCGGGGGCCGAAGCCCCCGCAGAACGGGTCCTGATTCAATCGACCACCACCCGGTCACGGTTGGCCTCAAGCGTGGATTGTCCGATTCCGCTCACCGCGGTCAGATCCTCAACGCTTTCAAAGGGGCCATGGGCATCCCGGTACTCGACGATCGCGGCTGCCCGCGCATCGCCAACGCCGGTCAGTTGCGTCGATAGCATCTGCGCATCGGCCTCGTTGATGTTGACCGGGGAATCGGCCAGAACGGGGGAGGAAAAAGCACAAACCAGGGCGAGCAGCGCCCCTCTAAGAATCGCAGTCATGCGAACACTCCTTGTAGGTTCATCCGTGAAAGGGCTTCCATCCTGGAAACCCGACACCACAATCCGGCGGTGTCATCTGAAAATCTAGAACGGCCGCACGACGCTGTCAAAGTTCACGGCAGCCAACGCGCCGCAGTCACTCTGCAGTCAAGCAGCGCAACGCAGCAGCCGGGGAAATGCGATGCCAACGCGAACGTGCGAATAAATCAGCGTCTCCTTAAGCACGCCCGAGTTCCCGCAGGATTTCCTGCAGCGCAAGATGCGGATCGGTCGCCCGGGTAATCGGACGACCGATCACCAGATAGCTGCTGCCAGCGACCATTGCCTGCCGCGGGGTCATGATCCGTTGCTGATCGTCTCTGGCGCTCCCGGCCGGGCGGATACCGGGCGTGACGAGCACACCATCATCGCCCCAGCGCTGGCGTAGAAGCTGTGCCTCGCGCGCAGAACAGACCACACCATCCAGCCCTGCCTGTTGCGCCAGGTCACTGAGTCTCTCCACCTGTGACTGCGGATCGGCAGCGAGCCCGATTTCCTGCAGGGTCTCCGGACCGTGACTGGTGAGCACGGTGACCGCGATCAGGAGCGGCGACCGCGGTCTGCTCTGCACGGCGTCCTGCGCCGCTTCCATCATGGCGCGCCCACCGAGGGCGTGCACATTGATCATCCAGACGCCCAGATCTGCGGCCGCGCGACAGGCCGCCGCCACGGTATGGGGGATATCGTGAAACTTGAGATCCAGAAACACGGAGAAGCCGTCGTCGACGAGGCGTTCCACCAGCGCCGGGCCGGCACGGCAGAACAGCTCCTTGCCCACTTTCAGGCGACACTGCTCCGGGCGCAGGCGGCCGGCGAGCGTCAGCGCCTCGTCGCCGGAAGGGAAATCCAGCGCCACGATGACCGGTGACTCGGTGGTGGCGTCCATCATTCTCCTTCCACACCCCGGATCGGGCGAATACTGGCCCAGCTGCGGCAACCCGGGCATTGCCAGTGCAACGAACGCGCGGAAAAGCCGCACTGGTGACAGGCATACATGGCCTTGTCCTGCAGCAGCCGTGAAAAAAGGTCATGCAGGACCGCCAGTTCCGTTGGTTGCGGCGTCTCGGCGGACTGCAGATTGAACTCGATCAGGCGGTCCAGTCCGCGCACGGAGGGGTGCCGTCGCAGGGCTTCGACCAGGAAGGCCTGTGCCGCGACATCGCCGTCGCGCTGCCGCCGCAGCTCGGTCTGACGAAGGATAACCGAGGCACCCTGCGCCGACTCCGGAACCGCGGCGAGAAAGGCCTCGAAATCCTGTTCACGTCCAAGGGCAGCATAACTGTCGCCCAGCGTGTCGAGCACCACCGGCAGGAACTCCGGGTCCTGCTGGGTAATCCGGGTCAGGGCCAGCACCGCGCTGTCGTGGTTGCCCAGGCTGCGCTCGAGCTCGCCGATCAGCATGCTGGCGCGGACGCAGGCGGGATCGATGGTCAGCGCCCGGCGCAGGCATTGCCGGGCGGTATTGATCTCGCCCCGGTCCCGCTCAATTTCCGCTTGCTCACAGTGGAACTGCGCGATGACCAGACGCATCGGCGACCCGCTGGTCTGTTCGAGCCGCTCGGCCACCTCGATCGCCCGCGCCCATTCCTTTTCCTGCTGATAGATCTCCAGCAGGCTACGTAGCGCCGGTTCGACATGGGCATTCAGATCCACGACTTCCTGGAACAGACTCTCGGCCCGATCCAGCAGGCCCGCGCGGAGATAATCCTCGCCCAGTTCCAGTAGCGCGTAGGTCCGTTGATCCCGGCTCAGGGTCGGGCGGGCGATCAGATTCTGGTGAATGCGGATCGCGCGTTCGACCTCACCCCGGCGCCGAAACAGACTGCCCAGCGCAAGATGGGTCTCCACCGTGTCGGAATCCACCTGCACCATCCGGGTGAAGACCTCGATGGCCTTGTCGGGCTGCTCGTTCAACAGGAAATTCAGGCCCTGGAAGTAATCCCGGCGCAACAGGCCACCGCCGGCCTGGTTTTGCCGGCCTCGCCGGCCTGTCCACCAGCCGGTCAGGGCGGCGACCGGAAGCAGGAGCCAGAGCAGGTCGTGCATGCTACAGCTTGTCTTTCAGCGGTAACCGCCGCAGCTGCGTTACTTCCCGCTCGGTACTCGCCAGTTGCTTGCGCATGCGGCGCACCTGACTGGCCTTGCTCAGAAGCAGGGACAGGCAACCAAGAACCCCGATCGCGGCACCGATGATCAGCATGAAAACCAGCAACAGGGATAACGGCAGTCCCAGCTCGCCAAAATAGTAATCAACGCTGACCGGGTGAGCATTGAGCAGGGCGAAACTGAGGCCGAAGAGTACGACCACGAGCAGGGCAATCAGTCCGATGATACGGCGCATCCGTTCACTCCCGAATCAGTCAAGGGGGTGGAAAGGCAGGCTGCCGGTCCGAGATGTGACGCGAGCTATCCGCAAGGGTCTGTCGACAGGCGGAAGACCGTCGGCGCAGCCGATTTCAGCCGTTACTCGCCGTTCACACGTTGACGGAGCTGCTTCCCCGGTTTGAAGTGTGGCACATGCTTGCCCGGCAGTGCGACCGGATCGCCGGTCTTCGGGTTCCGACCGATGCGGGGCGGCCGGTGATGGAGGGAAAAGCTGCCGAACCCACGAATCTCGATGCGCTCCCCCGAGGAAAGCGCCTCGCTCATGTGTTCCAGCAGTGTCTTGACCGCCAGTTCCACATCCCGGTAAACGAGATGCTGCTGCTTTACCGCGATCAATTCGATCAACTCGGATTTCGTCATCGTCCTGAAAGTCCTGAGAATCCCCGAGAGAGCACCGGCCCGGGACAGGCACGGTGCAAGATGTCGGGGGCAGCACCGTCACGGCCCTGCCCCCGGCACATCACTGACAATGGCGCAATCAGTCGTCCTGATTACCGTCCATCTGTTCCTTCAGCAGGTCACCCAGCGTGGTGGTCCCTGCCGGGGCGGAACGGCTGTAGTCCTGAACCGCCTTGACCTCCTCCTGCTGATCCTTGGCCTTGATCGACAGGCTGATGGCACGGTTCTTCCGGTCGACGCCCATGAACTTGGCTTCGACCTTGTCACCTTCCTTGAGATGCGTCCGCACATCCTCGATCCGCTCACGACCGACATCGGCGGCACGGATGTGACCCTCGATGCCCTCGCCCAGATCGACGATGGCGACCTTCGCATCCACTTCCTTGATGGTGCCGGTGACCACGGTGCCCTTCGGGTTCTCGGCCATCCAGCCGGAGAACGGATCCTGCTCGAGCTGCTTGATACCCAGCGAGATGCGCTCGCGCTCGGGATCCACCGACAGCACCACGGCTTCGACCTCGTCACCCTTCTTGAAATCACGCACGGCTTCTTCGCCGGCGTCATCCCAGGACAGGTCGGACAGATGCACCAGACCGTCGATACCACCATCCAGGCCGACGAAGATGCCGAAATCGGTGATCGACTTGATGGCACCCGAAACCCGATCGCCCTTGTTGTAGTGGCTGCCGAACTCTTCCCACGGATTGGCCTGGCACTGCTTGATGCCCAGCGAGATGCGACGACGCTCCTCGTCGATATCCAGAACCATGACCTCGACTTCGTCACCGATGCCGACCACCTTGGCCGGGTTGACGTTCTTGTTGGTCCAGTCCATTTCGGACACGTGCACCAGGCCTTCCACGCCTTCCTCGATTTCGACGAAGCAGCCGTAGTCGGTGATGTTGGTGACCTTGCCGAAGACCCGGGTGTTTTCCGGATAGCGACGGGCGATGTTTTCCCACGGATCCTCGCCCAGCTGCTTCAGGCCCAGCGACACGCGATTGCGCTCGCGGTCGAACTTGAGCACCTTGACCTCGATTTCCTGACCGACTTCCACCACTTCGGACGGATGCTTGACTCGGCGCCACGCCATATCGGTGATATGCAGCAGGCCGTCGATGCCACCGAGATCCACGAACGCGCCGTAGTCGGTGAGATTCTTGACGATACCCTTGAGCTGCTGTCCTTCCTGCAGGCGCTCGAGCAGTGCTTCGCGCTCGGCGCTGTATTCTTCCTCGACCACCGCACGCCGGGACACCACAACGTTGTTGCGGCGCTCATCCAGCTTGATCACCTTGAACTCGAGATCACGGCCTTCCAGATACGTGGTGTCACGCACCGGCCGGATATCCACCAGCGAACCCGGCAGGAACGCGCGGATGTGCTTGAGATCGACGGTGAAGCCACCCTTGACCTTGCCACTGATGATGCCGTTGACGGTGTCGTTGGCCTCGTACGCCTTCTCCAGGAACTTCCAGGCATGGGCACGCTTGGCCTTCTCGCGCGACAGCCGGGTTTCACCGAAGCCGTCCTCGACCGCGTCCAGCGCTACCTCGACGTCATCACCCACGGCCACTTCGAGTTCGCCGGAATCGCCGAAGAACTCGTTGACCGGAATGACCGCCTCGGACTTCAGTCCGGCGTTGACCACCACGTGATCGCCCTGAATGGCGACGACGCGGCCGGTGACGATGGAGCCGGGGCGCATGTCGGTCTGGGCCAGGCTCTGTTCAAACAGTTCTGCAAAGCTTTCGCTCATGGGTGAGTCGTTCCTGGACAGCAACGGGGTGTCGCCATCGATGGTTGAGTTGGAATAAACAGCAGCACCGGCCCGCAACAACGGGCTGGTGCGCCACGCATGACCAGTTAGCTGGTCAGTCAGGCGTCGGTACGCGGTAACCCTTCCGTGAAAGTAGCTCCCGCATGCGATCCAACACCTGATCGACGTTCAATCCGGTAGTATCGATCACTACCGCATCATCCGCCGGTACAAGAGGTGCCACCGAGCGCTCCCGATCGCGGGCATCGCGCTCGGTGATCTCCTGTAAAAGGGCAGTGAGGCTACCACTGACCCCCTGTTCCTTCAACTGTTTATGACGCCTGCGCGCCCGCTCCTCGGCACTCGCGGTCAGGAACACCTTGGCAGCTGCATCCGGAAACACCACCGTGCCCATGTCGCGCCCGTCGGCAACCAGACCGGGGGGCTCCCGGAAATCCCGCTGCCGCTGCAGCAAGGCCTGCCGCACCGCAGGGATGACGGCGAGACGCGACGCCTGGTTGCCGGTCTGCTCCTGACGCAGCTCGGCGGTAACATCCTCGCCATCCAGCCAGACCACAACGTCGCCATCCGCCGTCGCCGGGGCCTCGAAACGCAGATCGAGTCGTGCCGCCACCGGTAGCAGCGCGGGGCCGTCGTCGGCATCGATGCCGCGGCGATCGGCAGCAATTGCAGCCGCACGATAGATCGCACCACTGTCCAGCAGATGCCAACCCAGGTCTCTCGCCAGCAGACGACAGATCGTGCCCTTGCCGGAGCCACCCGGACCATCCACGGTCAGAACGGGACTGGCCGTGGTCATTCCGCAGCCTCCTGCCGGATACCCAGCCCGTGGGCCGCCGACAGTTCCGCAAAACCGGGGAACGAGGTTTCCACGTTGGCACAGCGCTCGATACGAACCGGCCCGTCGGCGCGCAGGGCCGCCATGGCGAAAGCCATGGCGATCCGGTGATCGCCATGGCTGTCCACGGTGCCACCGCGCAGCTTCCCGCCGCGAATGACCATGCCGTCGTAGGTCGGCTGCGCGTCCACGCCCAATGCCTGCAGGCCTTCCGCCATCACGGCGATGCGATCGCTTTCCTTGACCCGGAGTTCCTCGGCACCGCTCAGCACGGTGGTGCCCTCGGCACAGGCGGCGGCGATGAAGATCGCCGGAAACTCGTCGATCGCCAGCGGCACGAGGTGCCGCGGAATCGTGATGCCGCGGAGGCCGCAGGAGTGGATACGCATATCCGCGACCGGTTCGCCACCGACCTCGCGCCGGTTGCGCAACTCGATGTCGGCGCCCATCAACGAGAGGATATCCAGCACCCCGGTGCGCGTCGGGTTGACACCCACATGCTCCAGGATGATCTCGGAACCCGCAGCGATAGTGGCACCCAGCATGAAGAAGGTGGCCGACGAGATATCCGCGGGGACGTCGATATCGCCGCCTTGCAGCCGACCGCCGCCGGCAACGCCGACCCAGCCGTTCTCGCGCAGCACCGGATAGCCGAATCCGGCCAGCATGCGTTCGGTGTGATCACGCGTCGGCGCCGGCTCGCGCACCCAGGTCTCGCCAGTGGCGAACAGGCCCGCCAGCAACAGACACGATTTCACCTGCGCACTCGCCACCGGCATGTCGTAGCGAATGCCGTGCAGCGGCTGACCGCCGCGGATGCTCAGCGGTGCGGTACCACCTTCACCGGTATCGATTCGCGCGCCCATCAGCGCCAGGGGTTCGGTGACGCGTTTCATCGGCCGCCGCGACAGCGAGCTGTCGCCGGTCAGGACCGAGTCGAACGACTGTCCGGCCAGGAGCCCGCTGAGCAGCCGCATCGAGGTGCCGGAATTCCCCAGATACAACGTCTCCTCCGGTGGCCGGAGGCCATGCAGACCGACGCCCCGAATACGCACCCGACCGTGGGCGGGGCCCTCGATCTCGACACCCAGCGCGCGAAACGTGGCCACGGTCGCCAGGGCGTCGGCGCCTTCGAGAAAGCCGCTGACCCGGGTTTCTCCCTCGGCCAGCGAGCCCAGCATCACCGCACGATGCGAGACGGATTTGTCGCCGGGCACCCGGAATCGGCCATGCAGGGTTCCGCCCGGTTCGACCATGAAGCTGCGCTCTTCGGTGACTGCCTGTTGCGCCACGTTCTCTCCTCAGTTCTCGAGCATGGCCAGGAAGCGCTGACGCGCGTCACCGGCATTGCGGAATGCCCGCTCCAGGGCCTCGCCATCCTGCCGCCGGACAGCATCTGTCATCGCACTCAGATCAGCGGTGTACCGCTCCAGAGCATCGACGACCGAGACATGGTTGGCGAGGCAGATATCCCGCCACATCAGCGGGTCGCTGGATGCAATCCGGGTAAAATCCCGGAAGCCGCCGGCGGCATAGGCGAAGATCTCGTCGCGGTCACTCCAGCGCGACAGCGCATCGACCAGCGCGAAGGCCAGCACATGCGGCATGTGCGAGGTCGCCGCCAGCACCTCGTCGTGGTGTGCGACTTCCATACGGGAGACTCGCGCGCCCGCCACTTCCCACATCGACTGCACCGCATCCACTGCGGCTGCTTCGGTTTCGTCGATCGGCGTGAGAATCACGCGCCGCCCCCGGTAGAGATCGGGAAACGACGCCTCGACCCCGCTGTTCTCGGTGCCCGCGATCGGATGCCCCGGCACGAATCTCGGCAGGGCAGCGCCGAGTCGCGCCCGCGCCGCCGCCACCACGCTGGCCTTGGCACTGCCGCCATCGGTCACGATCGTGTTCTCGTCAAGAGCCGGCGCGATGGCCTGCATCACGGATTCCATCGCCCCCAGAGGCACCGCCAGCAGCACCACGTCGGCATCGGCCACGGCCCTGGCCGGGTCGGTATCATAGCGATCGATAACGCCGAGGCTCACCGCGCGCTGCAGGTTGTCCAGCCCGCGACCGCAGCCGACGATCTCGTCCACCTGACCGGCCAGACGCAGCGCACGCGCCAGCGAACCGCCGATCAGACCGACCCCGACAATACACAGTCGGCGCAGTGGCAAGACCGTACTCATCCTCGCCCCAGCTCCGTCCGCAGAGCATCGATGAAGCGCGCGTTCTCGGCCGGCAGCCCGACCGTGACCCGGAGATGGCCGGGCAGATCATAGTTCGCCACCGGGCGCAGGATAACGCCGCGCTGCAACAGCCCCTGATACACGGCATCGGCAGCATCCCCGACCCTGAAACACAGGAAGTTGCCGGCCGACGGCAGCACGGTCAGATCCAGCTCCTCGAGCTCGGCACGCAGCCAGTCACGCTGCTCTGCATTCAACGCCACCGCCTGCGCGATGTAGTCCCGATCCTGCAGCGAGGCCAGTGCCGCGGCCTGCGCCACGCTGCTGACATTGAACGGCTGTCGGACCCGGTTCAGCAGATCGGCGACCGCCGGGTGCGACAGGCCGTAACCGACCCGGAACGCGGCCAGGCCATGCGCCTTGGAGAAGGAACGGGTCACCACCAGATTCGGGAAATCCGCCAGCCAGGCGGAGGCGTCCGGATAAGCGGGGTCATCGGCGTACTCGACGTAGGCCTCGTCCACCACGGCGATCACGTGCGTCGGAAGGCCCTCGAGGAAGGCCTGCAACGGCGCGCTCCGCAGCCAGGTGCCGGTCGGGTTGTTGGGGTTGGCGACGAATACCACGCGCGTCTGCTCGGTGACGGCCGCGGCCATCGCGTTCAGGTCATGGCCGTAGGGCATCGCATGTCGCGGACCGTTGGCCGGCACGACCACGGCGCGGGCGCCGGCCGCCTGGGTCACGATCGGATACACCGCAAACGCATGCGCGGAAAACACCGCCTCGCGACCCTCCTCGAGGAAAGCGTTGGCGACCATCGCCAGGACATCATTGGAGCCGTTGCCCAGGGTGACCTGCAGCGGGTCGACGTCGTGATGCCTCGCGAGGCCCTGGCGCAGTGCAAACCCCGCACCGTCCGGATACCGGTGCGCACCCCGCAGTTCCCCTTCCGCCGCGGCGACGGCACGGGCGCTCGGACCCATGGGGTTCTCGTTGGACGCCAGTTTGATGATGTCGTCGAGGCCATACTCGCGTTTCAGTTCGGATTCGGGTTTGCCCGGCTGATACGGCTGCAGGCCACGCACGCCCGGCACGGCGAGTTGGCTAAGATCGATGGTCCTGTCCAGCATGGTGCTATACGTCCTCGGTTCGAATGGCGACGGGGCGGCGCCTGTGGCTCAACGCGCGACGCGCGGATACGAGCCAAGCACTCTCAGCAGCGACGATTCCTCGCGCATGTCCTGTAACGCCTCGCGCACGGGCGACTCTTCGGCATGGCCCAGGAAGTCGATGAAAAAGGCGTATTCCCAGACGCCCTGCCGCGACGGGCGGGCATCCAGCCGGGTCATGTTGATGCCATGCCGGCCCAGGGGTTCCAGCAGACGACACAGCCCGCCGGGCTGATCATTGCGCGAGATCAGCAGCGAAGTCTTGTCATCGCCCGTGGGCGGCGGCGACTGCTGACCAATGACCAGGAAGCGTGTGGTGTTGCCGGAAACATCCTCTATCCCCTCGGCAAGAGGCCGCAGTCCGTACATGTCCGCGGCAGCGCTGCTGGCAATCGCCGCGGAACCCGGCTCGGCGGTGGCCAGCCTGGCCGCCTCGGCGGTACTGCTGACCGTGATCCGTTCGGCATCCCGCAGGTGGCCGTCGAGCCAGCCGCGACACTGAGCAAGCCCCTGCTGATGCGAGTAGACGCGCCGCACACCGGCCAGGTCCGCCTCGCGACTGACCAGGTTATGCTGAATGCGCAGTTCGACCTCGCCGACGATCTGCAACGGCGAACTCATGAAGCAGTCCAGCGTGTGATTGACCACGCCCTCGGTGGAGTTCTCCACCGGCACCCCCCCGTAGTGCATCTCGCCGGACTCGACCGCGCGGAAGATGGCATCAATGGAACTGACCGGCTGCAGGCGCGCATCGTGCCCGAACTGGGTCAGTGCCGCGGCCTGGGTGAACGTGCCTTCCGGCCCGAGGTAGGCCACCTTGAGCGGCATCTGCAAGGCCAGACAGGCCGACATGATCTCGCGGAACAGCCGGCTCACCGCATCATCGGGCAACGGGCCGGGGTTTTCCCGCAGCATCCGTCGCAGGATCTGCTGTTCCCGTTCGGGCCGGTAAAAGTCGCAGGTCTCGCCGGCGTCCCGCTTGATGCGCGCCACATCGCCGGCAAGCCGGCCGCGCTCACTGACCAGACGCAGGATTTCGCTGTCCAGCGCATCGATGCGCGCGCGCACCTCCCTGAGCTTGTCCTCGTCTACCATGCTGCTGCTCTCCGCCCCCCGACGTGTCCGGCATCATGCCGCGCAGGCACGCCGCCATCAACGAATGACGCGCACCCGCAGGACGCCGTCCATCGACGCCAGCTGATCGACCACTGCATCGCCGATGGTCCCTTCCACGTCGACCAGCGTGTACGCCACGTCGCCGCGGGACTTGTTGTACATGTCGTCGATGTTCAGCCCGGCATTGGCCAGCGTGGTCGAAATCTGGCCCAGCATGTTCGGTACGTTGGCGTTGACCACGGACATCCGGTCGCCCTTGCCACTGCGCGGCATGCTGATTTCCGGGAAATTGACCGAGTTGCGGATATTGCCGTTTTCCAGATAGTCGCGCAGCTGGTCGGCCACCATGATGGCGCAGTTCTCTTCGGCCTCCACGGTCGATGCGCCGAGATGCGGCAGCGTCACGCAGCGCGGGTGATGCCGCGTCAGATTGGTCGGGAAATCGTTGATGTAGGCGCTGAGGTGACCCGCGTCCAGCGACTCGATCACGGCGGCGTCGTCGACGATGCCGGCACGCGAGAAATTGAGCAGCAGGCCACCCGGACGCATCATCTTCAGGCGCGCCGCATTGATCGTGTTGGCGGTGTTGTCATTGAAAGGCACGTGCAGGGTAATCGCATCGGCCCGACTGCAGACCTCCTCGATGCTGTGTGCCTGACGCACGCCGGATTCCAGCTCCCAGGCCCGATTGACGGTAATCCCAGGATCGAAGCCCACCACGTTCATGCCCAGACCACGCGCCGCGTTCGCCACCTTCACGCCGATGGCTCCGAGGCCGATGACCCCAAGCGTCCGTCCGGGGAGTTCGCCACCGACGAAGTGCTTCTTGCCCGCCTCCACCTGACGACTGACCTCGGCATCATCTCCCTCCAGACCACGGACGAAGTCCCAGCCCTGGCAGAGATTGCGCAGCCCGAGCAGCAGGCCGGCGAGGACAAGTTCCTTGACCGCATTGGCATTGGCGCCCGGCGCGTTGAACACCACCACACCCTTGTGCGAACAGTCGTCTACCGGGATGTTGTTGACCCCGGCACCGGCGCGGCCGATGGCCAGCACCGTTTCCGGCAACGCCATGTCGTGCATCTTGTGGGAACGCACCATGATCGCGTCGGGGTGACCGATTTCCGAGGCGACCTCGTACCGGTCGCGCGACAGACGATCCAGGCCCTTGGCCGAGATGTTGTTCAGGGTAAGGATCTTGAACATGAAGCTCTCCGTGAAATTCGGGACGGCACTCAGCCGTGGCGGCGCGCGAAGTCCTGCATGAAAGACACCAGCGCATCGACGCCTTCCTGGGGCATGGCGTTGTAGAGGCTCGCCCGCATGCCGCCGACCGAGCGGTGACCGGCCAGGGTCTGCAGGCCGGCCTCGGTGGCTTCGGCCAGGAAGGTCTTGTCCAGCTCGCTGTCGGCCAGGATGAACGGCACGTTCATCCATGAGCGGCAGTCCGGATCCACCGGGTTGCGATAGAAATCCGACTGGTCGATGGCCTGATACAGGGTGTCGGCCTTGCGCCGGTTACGCTCGCCCATGGCCGTCAGGCCGCCATGCTCCCGGATCCACTCGAACACGAGGCCGGCGATATACCAGGCATAGGTCGGTGGCGTATTGAGCATGGAGTCGGCGTCGGCCTGGGCCTTGAAATCCCAGACTGCCGGCGTCTGCGGCATGGCATCGCCCAGGAGATCGTCGCGCACGATGACCACAGTGATGCCGGCCGGACCGATGTTCTTCTGCGCGCCGGCGTAGATCATGCCGTAATCGGCGACGTTGATCGGCCGCGACAGAATGGTGGACGACATGTCCACCACCAGCGGGACATCGACCTGGGGCACCCAGTGAAACTCGACGCCGCTGATGGTTTCGTTCGGCGTGTAATGCAGATAGGCCGGCTGTTCGGACAGTTTCCACTCCGCCTGCGGCGGAATGGTCAGCCGGCCTTCCGGGCTGGCAGCAGCCACATTCACATCGCAATACTTCTTCGCCTCGGCGATGGCCTTCTTCGACCAGGCCCCGGTGTTGACGTAGTCCGCCACCCGGCCGCCACGCAGCAGGTTCAGCGGCGCCGCCGCGAACATGCCACTGGCGCCGCCCTGCAGGAACAGGACGCGGTAGTTGTCCGGCACCTGCAGCAGATCGCGCAGCGTCTGCTCGGCGCGCGAAGCGATCTCGACAAACTGCTTGCCGCGATGGCTCATCTCCATCACCGACATGCCGCTGCCATGCCACTCCAGCATCTCTTCGGCCGCCCGCTGCAACACCGGCTCCGGCAAGACCGCCGGACCCGCACTGAAATTGAACACACGTGCCATGCTTCGCACTCCCGGATTGAAACGAAGGAATCTTGGAAAACGCGACGCTCTCCGCCGGTAAAGGCGGCGAGCGCAATCAGACCGCGGGGTCCGGCTCGGACGGCGGATCGTCGTCGCCGTCCCCGGCATCCTCATCCAGTTGCAGCAGGCGCTGCAGCCCGACGAGGTGCTCCTTGTCGTCCAGCGAGATCAGCTTCACGCCCTGGGTCGCGCGGCTCATGCTGGAGATGCCGTGCACCGGCGTCCGGATCAGCGTGCCGCCCCGGGTGATCAGCATCACTTCGTCGGTCTCCGCCACCTGAACCGAACCCACCACCGCACCGTTGCGGCCGCCCGTTCGAATGGCGATGACACCCATGCCGCCGCGACCGCGCAGCGGGTAGTCGGCCAGCGGGGTTCGCTTGCCGTAACCGTTTTCGGTCGCCGTCAGGATGTCACCCTCGTCCAGGATCAGAAGTGCAATGACGAACTGACCAGGCTCCAGCCGCATGCCGCGCACACCGGACGACACGCGCCCCATCGGCCGCACATCGGATTCGGCGAAGCGGATCGCCTTGCCAGCGTTACTGACCAGCATCACCTCGCGGTTCCCGTCGGTCATGCCGACGTTGACCAGGTAGTCGTCACCCCGCAGATAGACCGCGATGATACCGTTGCTGCGCGGTCGCGAGAAATGCGACAGCGGAGTCTTCTTCACCGTGCCCGCACGGGTCGCCATGAACACGAAATGCTCGTCGTCGAAATCGCGTACCGGCAGGACCGCATTGATGCGCTCGTCGTCTTCCAGCGGCAGCAGGTTGACGATCGGTTTGCCGCGCGCCGCACGACTGCCCTGCGGCAGGTTATACACCTTCAACCAGTAGCACTTGCCATGGCTGGAAAAGCACAGCAGCGTGTCATGGGTATTGGCCACCCACAGACGATCGACGAAATCCTCGTCCTTCATGTTCGTGGCGCTCTTGCCACGACCGCCGCGACGCTGGGCCTGATAGGTATCCAGAGGCTGATATTTCGCGTAGCCGTGATGGGACAGGGTCACCACCACATCTTCCGGCGTGATCAGGTCTTCCATGGTCAGGTCGATCCGGTCCTGCACGATCTCGGAACGACGCTCGTCGGCAAACTGCTCGCGGATGCGGATCAACTCCTCGCGGATGACCTCCATAAGCCGCTCGGTGCTGTCGAGTATCTCGATCAGTCCGATGATGCGGTCCAGCAATTCGCGGAACTCGCCGAGGATCTTGTCCTGTTCGAGGCCGGTCAGGCGATGCAGTCGCAGATCCAGGATCGCCTGTGCCTGTGCCTCGCTGAGATGGTAGTAACCATCGACCAGACCCAGCGACGCGGGCTGCCCCTGCAGACGTGACGCATTCGACCCGGCGCGCTCGAGCATTTCGCTGACCGCGCCCGGCTCCCAGGCTTCGGCGATCAGCGCCGCCTTGGCCTCGGCCGGCCCCGGCGAGGCCTTGATCAGCGCGATGACCGGATCGATGTTGGTCAGGGCAACGGCCAGGCCTTCCAGAACATGAGCCCGTTCCCGCGCCTTGCGCAGCTCGTAAACGGTGCGCCGGGTCACCACTTCGCGCCGGTGACGGATGAAGGCTTCCAGAATCTGACGCAGGTTCAGCAGGCGCGGCTGGCCATCGACCAGCGCCACCATGTTGATGCCGAACACGGTCTGCAACTGGGTATGCTGGAACAGATTGTTGAGCACGACCTCGGCCACTTCGCCGCGGCGCAGTTCGACGACCATGCGCATGCCGTCCTTGTCGGACTCGTCGCGCAGCTCGGTAATACCGTCGATGCGTTTTTCCTTGACCAGCTCCGCGATCTTCTCGAGCAACCGTGCCTTGTTGACCTGGTACGGCAGTTCGGTAACGACGATACTCTGCTTGCCGTTGCGCTCGTCCTCTTCGATATGGCTGCGCGCGCGCATCAGCAGGCGACCGCGACCCGTGTGATAGGCCTCGTGAATCCCGGTGGTGCCGTTGATGATCGCGGCGGTTGGCAGGTCCGGACCGGGCACATACTCGATCAGGTCGTCGACCGTCAGACTGTCGTCGTCGATCAGCGCGATGCAGGCGTCAACCACTTCGCCGAGATTGTGCGGCGGAATATTGGTCGCCATGCCCACGGCAATGCCGGAGCCGCCATTGACCAGCAGGTTGGGGATGCGCGTCGGCAGCACCGATGGCTCGGATTCGGAGCCGTCGTAGTTGTCGATGAAGTCGACGGTTTCCTTGTCGATGTCCGCCAGCAGTTCGGCCGCGATCTTGGCCATGCGCACTTCGGTGTAACGCATGGCGGCCGGGGCATCGCCGTCCACCGAACCAAAGTTGCCCTGACCGTCCACCAGCATGTAGCGCATCGAAAAGTGCTGCGCCATACGCACGATGGTGTCGTAAACGGCGGAATCACCGTGCGGGTGATACTTACCGATCACGTCACCGACCACGCGGGCCGACTTCTTGTACGGCCGGTTCCAGTCATTGCCCAGTTCACGCATCGCGTGCAGCACGCGCCGATGAACCGGCTTGAGCCCATCCCGGACATCCGGCAGCGCCCGACCCACGATCACGCTCATGGCGTAATCGAGGTAGGACTGCCGCATTTCGTCTTCGAGATTGACCGGAAGGATTTCTTTCGCGACGTTTGCCATCAAGCGTTCCCGACTAGCGAATCATCACGCCCGTGCACCCGGCCTGCCGGGTCACTTTAGCGTTGCTGGAAAAGCGGGGAAGGATAGCACAGCCGGGCCGGAACGACCCGACTGCCTGACGCCTTTGAAGGAAACGCTGAAGTATTACCGCGCCTGCGCCCGAGAACGGTTTTGGTCAGCTGGCAAGGCGCGGTGCCGATCCGGTAGTGAGGCTACCGGGCCGGTGGCGCAACGCCGCCAGGCGCCAATACCGGCCAGGCCCTTCAGTTTGGGCCGCATTCGGGGAAAATGCGGACTCCAACGCAGGCGTGCGAAGTACTTCGGCGTTTCCTTAAGAAGGGCGGCCGAAACCGTCGGCCTACTCTTGCCGACGGGCCTGTTTCACGACCACCGGCTCCTGCGGTACATCCTGATGCATGCCGTGGTTCCCGGTGCTGACTTCGGCAATCTGGTCAACCACATCCATACCGTCCACGACCCGGGCGAACACGGCATAACCGAAGTCGCGACTGCCGTGATCGAGGAAGGCGTTGTCGCTTAGATTGATGAAGAACTGCGAGGTCGCGCTGTCCACCTGCTGGGTTCGCGCCATCGACAGACTGCCGCGCGTGTTCTTGACGCCGTTGTCCGCCTCGTTGGTGATCGGCGGGCGGGTCTCCTTCTGCTCCATCGACTCGTTGAATCCGCCACCCTGAATCACGAAGCCGGGCACGACCCGATGGAACACCGTGCCGTCGTAGAATCCGTCATCCACGTACTGCAAAAAATTCTCCACCGTCACTGGCGCCTCGTCGGGCATCAATTCCAGCGTGATGTCACCGAAGTTTGTCTCGAAAACCACCATCGGTCCGTCCTCTTCCATCGTCTCGGCAACCGTTGTCAGCGGCAGCGCCGCGATTATCAATGAGGCCGCAAGGCCCCGAACCCACCGTTTCCAGAACGTCATATATCACGACCCCCAGGCCATCGCTTGGCGACTGGCCGACACCGCCGGCCATTCATCTATTCCGTCTAGTCGACAAGCCCGGGGTCCAAGGGTTCGTAGGCTTCCATCTCGACCCGGGTCGGCTGGCGCGGAAACACCGTCACCGAACCCCGGTAACGGCGGTCGCCGCGGGTCGCGAATTCGAACCGGTAACGCCGCTCCAGCGACAGGAACCCGCTGCGCGTGCGGCGCAAGCGCAGCCGCCCCAACACCACGGTATCATCCAGGAATTGCACCCCGGCCTGACGACAGGCGCGCTTGCCGGCCTCCCGTGCGCGCTCCAGTGCTGCCATCGACGAACGCCAGACCAGGGCGGCAAGCCCGAGCACCAGCGCGCCGATGATGACCGAGCCGTCAATCATCATCTGGCACACCAGCACCGAACAGCGTCTTCAGCGCCGCGGTGTCCGGCTGATAGAGCACACCGCGCTCGGTCACCAGCGCATCAATCAGGCGCGCCGGCGTCACATCGAACACGGGATTCCAGGCGGTGGCGCCGGCAGCAGCGATGCGCCGGCCACCCATGGACAGCAATTCTTCGCCGGCACGGTGCTCGATCGGAATCTCACCCCCCTCCGACAGCGCCATGTCCACGGTGCTCGACGGCGCCACCACCATGAAGCGGACGCCATGGGCCCGAGCATGCAGGGCCAGTCCGTAGGTGCCGATCTTGTTGGCCACGTCGCCATTGGCGGCAATCCGGTCGGCACCGACAATGACCCAGTCGACCAGGCCGCTGGCCATCAGCAACGCTGTCGCGCCATCGGCCACCAGGGTGACCGGTAGCCCGTCCTGTGCCAGCTCCCAGGCAGTCAGGCGTGCGCCCTGCAGCCAGGGTCGTGTTTCGCCGGCGTAGATGTCGGTAATGCGCTGCTGACTGCAGCCGGTGCGGATCACGCCGAGCGCGGTCCCGAAGCCCGCGGTCGCCAGCGAGCCGGTATTGCAATGGGTCAGTACCCGACTGCCCGGATCCAGCAGGGCCGCGCCCAGCTCGCCCATGCGGCGGTTGGCGGCGATATCCTCGCGATGGATGGATTCCGCTTCCTGCAGCATCCGCTCCGGCGTCGTCGCGCCCGCCTCGAGACAGGACCGCATCCGCTTGATGGCCCAACCGAGATTCACTGCGGTCGGCCGCGCCTGTGCCATCAAGGTCAGCGGCTCGACCAGACGCTCGGCGGTGACCGGGCCGGTTTCGGCCAACTCCTGCGCTGCCAGCGCCACGCCGTAGGCTGCGGTCACGCCGATCGCCGGCGCGCCGCGCACGACCATGTCCCGGATGGCTTCCGCCACATCGGCAACATCACGACAGACCAGCCAGTGCTCCTGCTCCGGCAGCAGACGCTGATCGAGCAGCTCCAGGCAGTTATGCCGCCAGCGCAGCGGCCTGACCTGATCGAATTCCGACATCATTACTCCGCGTTCGTGATCCGGCATTGTCCGGATCGGCGGCGATCCGGGGCGGTATTGTTGCACAGCACGGCGCTTGCTTCTCTGCGATCGGGCCGTATTTGCTCCGCCTGCGGCGCTGCGCTGCGTGACTGGTGAATGACCACGGCGCGCTTCGTCACGAAAAAACGCGGCGCCCGGCAGGCGTGCGATTAGACCGGGCCTTCCATATACTCGCCCGCCAGGCATCAACCGGAGGCGCACGATGGAGCACGTCGACACGCTGATACACGGACGGTGGGTGATTCCGGTGGAACCCGACAACACCGTTCTGTCCCACCACAGCGTGGTGATCCACGAGGGCCGCATCCTGGCGATTCTGCCCACGGACGAGGCGCGCCGGCGGTATCAGCCGGAAACCGAGGTCGATCGCCCGAATCACGCGGTCATGCCCGGACTGGTCAACGCCCACACCCATGCGGCGATGAATCTGATGCGGGGTCTGGCCGATGACCTGCCGTTGATGAACTGGCTGCAGGAGCATGTCTGGCCGGCGGAACAGACCCATGTCGGCCCGGACTTCGTCCAGGATGGCAGCCTGTCGGCCTGCGCCGAGATGCTGCTCGGCGGCATCACATGCTTCAACGACATGTACTTTTTCCCCGAAGTCACCGCACGCACCGCCAGCCAGGTCGGCATGCGCGCCTCGGTGGGGATGATCGTGATCGACTTTCCGAGCGCCTACGCGGACAACCCGCGCGAATACCTGGACAAGGGTCTCGCCCTGCGCGACGAGCGACGAAGTGATCCACTGATCAGCACGGTGTTCGCGCCCCATGCGCCCTACACGGTGGGCGACGAGGCATTACAGCGGATTGCAACGCTGGCCGGCGAACTGGATGCGCCGGTGCACATGCATATCCACGAAACCGCCTTCGAAGTGGCGGAGAGCGAGCGCCAGCATGGCCATCGTCCACTGGCACGACTGGCCGGGCACGGCCTGCTGGGACCGTCACTGATGGCCGTGCACATGACCCAGCTCAGTGATGCCGAGATCGCGCAGGTGGCCGAGGCGAACAGCAGTGTCATCCACTGTCCTGAATCAAATCTGAAACTCGCCAGCGGCTTCTGTCCAGTACAGAAGCTGCTGGATGCCGGCGTCAATGTGGCTATCGGCACTGACGGCGCCGCCAGCAATAACGATCTGGACATGTTCGGCGAAATGCGGACCGCGGCCCTTCTGGCCAAGGGCGTTGCCGGCGACGCCGCCGCCCTGCCCGCCCACCAGGCCCTGCGCATGGCGACGCTGAACGGCGCGCGCGCCCTGGGGCTGGAACAGGACATCGGCTCGCTCGAGGTCGGCAAGTTTGCCGACGTGATCACCATCGACCTGGCCGGCATCGACACCGAACCGCTGTATCATCCATTGTCGCAACTGGTCTACGTGGTCAACCGGGACCGGGTCTGCGACGTCTGGGTGGCCGGGCGACAGCTGGTCCGCGAACGCGCGCTGACCACGATAAACAGTGATGATGTGCTGCAGCGGGTACGCGGCTGGCAGCAGCGCCTGATGGCGCAGGCCTGAACCGGCTCACGCCCCGCCCACATCAGCAAGGGAGTCACGAGCTATCATGAGCGAGGCAGAACCGGTCAACGCCAGCCGCGATGAAATCGACAAATTCGACGCCGTGGCCAGCCGCTGGTGGGATCCGGAAAGCGAATTCAAGCCGCTGCACCAGATCAACCCGCTGCGCCTGGCCTTCGTCCGCGAACAGATCGAGCTGCGCGGCCGTCGTGCTCTGGATGTCGGCTGCGGCGGTGGCATTCTGAGCGAGAGCCTGGCGCAACACGGGGCGCAGACCACCGGTATCGACCTCAGTCCCGGCGCCATCGAAATCGCCCGACTGCATGCCCTGGAGTCCGGCCTCGAGATCGATTACCGACAAAGCAGCGTGGAGGCGATGGCGGCGGCGCAGCCGGCCGCTTTCGATCTGGTCACCTGCATGGAACTGCTGGAGCATGTGCCCGACCCGGCATCCGTGGTCTCGGCCTGCGCGCAGCTGGTCAGACCCGGTGGCGTCGTGGTGTTTTCAACGCTGAACCGCAACCCCAGGGCGTTTCTGCTGGCCATTGTCGGTGCCGAGTATCTGCTCGGCATGCTGCCCCGGGGCACGCACAGTTACGCCAAGTTCATCCGTCCCTCGGAACTGGATCGCTGGGCGCGACGGAGCGGGCTGCAGCAGCGCGATCAGCGGGGCATGCGCTACAACCCGCTGAGCCGAAGCTTTCATCTGGCGGAGGACGTCTCGGTCAACTATCTGATGGCCTACCGCAGACCCGAGGATCAGCATGCGAGCTGAGGGCGGCATCGTGCGGGCGGTCCTGCTGGATCTCGACGGCACGCTGCTCGATACCGCCCGGGATCTCATCGCCTGCGCCAACCAGCTGCGCCGGGAACGCGGGCTGCCGGAGAAACCCGCGGGCAGCTACGGCCACAGCCCGTCACTGGGTAGCGCCGGACTGCTGCAACGCGCCTTTCACCTGCCACCGGATCATCCGGACATGGCGCCGTTGCACCAGCGTTTTCTGGCCCTGTACCGCGCACAGATCAGCGATCGGACCAGGCTCTACCCGGGCATGCCGGAGGTCCTCGACGGGCTCGAACAGCGCGGCATTGTCTGGGCGGTGGCGACCAACAAGCCGCAGGCCCTGAGCGAACCGGTGCTGGCCGCGTTCGACCTGCTGGAGCGGGGACGGCTGCTCTGCGGCGATCAGGTCACCCGCGCCAAGCCTCACCCCGAGATGCTGCTGCAGTTGTGCCGACAACTCGACGTGCCGCCACGGGAGGCGGTCATGGTCGGTGACGCACAACGCGATATCGCTGCCGGTCACGCGGCCGGCACCCACACCCTCGCCTGCCTGTTCGGCTACCTCTGCGCCGAAGATCAGCCGGCCCGCTGGGGCGCCGATGCCCTGCTGCGCGAACCGCTGGATCTGCTGCGCTGGCTGGACAACATGCAGCAGCGGGAGGCGGCATGAGCGCCCTGTTCGACTCCCTGCTCGTGCCGCTCGGGCTCCTGCTGGCCCTGCTGGGCGGCGCACTGCTGGGTGCGGTCATGATGCACCAGCGCCGGCAGACGCGAATCGCCGCACTGGAACGTGAAATCGCCGGTCTGGAAGGTCGCCTGATGGCGGAAGAACGAATCGCAGAGGAACGTCAGGCCGCCTTTGCCGACGCCCGCGATCAGCTTGCGGAACGCTTCTCCGCCCTGTCGGGCGAGGCCCTGCGCAAGAACAACGAACAGTTCCTGCAACTGGCGCGAGAACGACTGCAACAGCAGCAGGCTCAGGCGACCGCCGACCTCAGCCAGCGCGAAAAGGCCGTGGAGGCCCTGGTCAAGCCGATCGGCGAGGCGCTGAAACGTACCGAGGAACAGATTCGTCTGGTCGAGCGCGACCGCCAGAAGGCCTACGGCAACCTGGATCGCCACCTCACCAGCATGGCCCAGAATCAGGCCGCATTGCAGAGCGAGACACGCAACCTGGTCAAGGCACTGCGGCGCCCGGAAGTGCGTGGCCGCTGGGGCGAAATGACCTTGCGCCGCCTCGCCGAACTGGCAGGTATGGTCGAGCACTGTGATTTCGAGGAACAGACAAGCCTGCGCAGCGAGGGCAATCTGCAGCGGCCGGACATGATCGTGCGCATGCCCAACGGCCGTCAGGTGGTGATCGATGCCAAGACTCCGCTGGATGCCTACCTGGAAGCCGTCGAGGCGCCTGACGACGCCAGCCGCGACCTCGCCCTGGACCGGCATGCACGCAAGGTTCGCGAACGGGTCCGGGAGCTTGCCGGCAAGGCCTACTGGCAGCAGTTCGCCAATTCACCGGATTTCGTGGTCCTGTTCATCCCCGGCGAGCAGTTCCTGGCCGCGGCCCAGGACCGCGACCGTCGCCTGATGGAGGACGCGCTGGCCGACCGGGTGGTGATTGCCACGCCGACCACCCTGGTGGCTCTGCTGCGCGCGGTCGCCTTCGGCTGGCAGCAGGATCTGGTCGCGGAAAGCGCCGAGAAGATCCGCGAACTGGGAGAAACGCTGTACAACCGGGTGGTCACGTTCACCGGCCATCTGGACAAACTGGGTCGCGGCCTCAACAGCAGCGTCGATCATTTCAACAAGGCGGTTGGCTCGCTGGAGCGTCAGGTCATTCCGGGCGCGCGGAAATTCACCGAACTGGGCCTGCGACCGAAAAAGGAACTGAATTCAGTCGATCCGGTGGAACGCAGCGCCCGGCGCAGCAGCGCCGATGGCGAAACCGGCCCGACCCTGACCGAGGCACCGGACCCGACCGACGACGTTAACCACAACAAGAAACCCGCGCCCCATGACGAGTGAGTTACCGGACAACTACCGCGAGCGCCTCGCAGCGCCCGGGTCCGCGTTATATTACGCCCTGCGGTTCGCGCCGCCGGTGCAGCGAGCGCCACTGCTTGTGGTACATGCGCTCTGCGACGAAATCCTCGGCGTGCCCTGGACCGTCTCGGAAGCGGGCGTGGCGCAGGTCAAGCTGGAGTGGTGGCGCAGCGAAATCGATCGCATGTTTCGCGGCGAGGGACGCCATCCGCTGGCACAGCCCATGGCAGGGCTGATCACGCCGTACAACCTGCCGCGCCAGCCGTTCGAGACGCTGATCGACGGCGCCCTGATGGATGTGCAGTACGGCAGCTATCCGGATGGCGGCGGTCTCGCCACCTATCTGCATCATACCGGTATCCCACTGGCCGAGCTCGAACTGCACATCTGCCGGCCAGGCGACGCGCCGCTCGCGACCGCCGCCCACCACGCCGGCATGGGTCTGCGCCTGACCACGCTGTTACGGGATCTCCGCCCGGCGCTGGAGCAGGGTCGCTGCTACCTGCCGGAATCGGACCTTGCCGCGATCGGCCTGTCCGCAGACAATCTGCGCCACCATGCGGACCATGCCGGCCTGGCGGGCGTCCTGGACTCCCAGGTCGAACAGGCGGAAAGCCTGCTTCGGCAGGCTGAAGAAGCCTTGCCGACACCGGCCCCCGACACCCGCTTCCTGCGCATCCGGCTACGGCTGGCCCGGGCCCTGCTGCAGGAGATGCGCAAGGCCGGGCTGCCGATGCTCGAACAGGGACTGGCCCTGACCCCGCTACGCAGGCTCTGGCTTGCCTGGCGCACGCGCTGACCACTAGAGAGACTCATGAGCGAACCGTTGCAGATCCCGCAGGACTTCGAGGCCGGACCGGACACGCTTGCCGGTCGCGTCATTCTGATTACCGGCGCGGCCGGCGGTGTCGGCAGCGCCGTCGCCAGAGCCTGCGCCAGAGCCGGTGCGCGACTGATTCTTCTGGACAAGGCGCTGAAGAAACTCGAGGCCCTGTATGACGAGCTGGTGGCGCAGGGTGCCGACGAGCCCTTCCTGCATGCCATGGACCTGGAGGGCGTCGGACCGGCCGAGTTCCTGGAACTCGCGACTGCGCTGGATCAGCAGTACGGCCAACTGGACGGCCTCGTGCATTGCGCCGCCATGCTCGGCGAGTTGTCACCGCTGGAACAGTACAATGCGGAGTTGTGGGCACGGACCCTGCACGTCAACCTGAATGCGCCCTTTCTGCTGAACCAGGTGTGCCTGCCCTTGTTACGGCGCTCCGACGACGCCCGCATCATCCATACGTCCGACCGCAGCGGGCGCCAGGGCCTCGCGTACTGGGGGGCCTTCGGCGTGGCCCAGGGCGGGGGCGAGATCATGATGCAGACGCTGGCGGCAGAAGTCGCCCGCGGCCAGCGCATCCGCGTCACCAGTCTCGACCCGGGCCCGGTCAACACACCGATGCGGCAGCGGGCCTATCCGGCGGAACGGCCTGACAAACTGATCAACGCCGATGATGCCGCCAGGGACTACCTGTACCTGCTGTCGGAACGGGGGCGGCAGTGGCACGGCAAGATGCTGACCGGCACGAACGCGGGATCCTGACGCGGTGAAAAAAGTGTCAGGCAATCGGCGACAGTTTGTCATGCCGTCATATACTGGCGTAGTAAGATGGCACATCAATGATTGCTCTGCAGCGAGGCACGAGTCATGAGTGGCGCATTCAACCTTAGTCGGATCATTGACTCCGACTTCCGTATTGCCGCACTGGAAACACCATCACCGGACGCCATTCTGGACGTGTTCAAGCGTCTGACCCTGTCGACCGGACGGGCGATCTATGGCTGGTCACCGGAAAACGGGCTTTACCGTCTCGGCACCGAGCGCATCTTCATCCCGCACACGCGCAGCGTCAGCGACGCGATCCGGTACGTGGCTGCAAGCCGGCATTACGGCATCTACGTGCTCAAGGACATGGCGGAGGCATTGGCCAACCCGAGCATTCAGCGCGGGCTGGAACGTCTGCTGCAGCGGGATGACAGCATCCGACGCCTGCTGATCATGATGGACGAGAAGATCACCATTCCCGAGCGCCTTACCGGTCAGGTCGTGCGCATCCGGCATCAGGTGCCCGCTGCCAGCACGCATCCGGCTGCCAAGGCCGGCTGACAGCGAGTCCGGACTGCAACGAACGGGCACCGCGCCGTTCAGAACGAACCGGCACCAGGGCAATCAGCCGCCAGCGGGCAGACCTCGCAACGCGGTCTGGGACGGCATACGGCGTTACCGAGCGCGACGATCTGGGCGTGATAGTCCTGAAACAGGTCCAGCTCGCACGGCAGTTCTGCCGCAAACCAGGTCGCAAGTTGCTGATAGGGCTCATTCCCGGACACCATGCCCAGGCGGCTGAAGATGCGCCGGGTATAGGCATCGATGACGAATACCGGCCGATTGAGGGCGTACAGCAGTATGCTGTCGGCGGTCTCCTCGCCGACCCCTTTCACCGCCAGCAACCGGCGCCGCAGGGCATCGGTTTCGATAGCCTGCCAGCAGTCCAGCCCGCCGTCCGCATGCAGCACATCCAGCAGGGCCCGCAGCCGTCGCGCCTTGACGTTGTAATAGCCCGAGGAGCGGATCAGTGGTGCCAGCTTCTCCGCCGGCAGGGCCTGCAAGGCGTCGAGGTTCAGGACCTGCTCCTCCCGCAGACGGGCAATCGCCTTTTCCACATTGGTCCAGGCCGTGTTCTGGGTCAGCACCGCCCCCACCAGGACCTCGAAGGGCTGCTCTGCCGGCCACCAGCGCCGGTGGCCGAAATGGTTGCGCAGGCGCGCATAGATGACCGCGGGTGACGGGCGCATGAGCCCGGATCTAGCGACGCCGATGGGACGGCTTTTTCCGACGCCCCGCCGACGGTGCCGCAGCCCTGCCCGGCTTCGGCACTGCTGAAGCCAGGCCCACCGCGGCCGCCAGTTCGCGCACCGCCGGCTCGTTCAGGAACCGCCACTTGCCACGCGGCAGATCACGGGGCAGACGGACCGGGCCGTAACGCACGCGCATCAGCCGGCTGACCTGGACGCCCTGGGACTCCCACAGGCGCCGGACCTCCCGCTTGCGCCCCTCCCGCAGCACCACATGGAACCACTGGTTGCCACCCTCGCCGCCACGCGGCTCGATACTGTCGAACGAGCCCAGCCCGTCCTCGAGGTCCACGCCCTGCTGCAACTGCCGGATCATCGAATCCGTGACCTCGCCGAATACCCGGACCGCATACTCTCGCTCCTGGGCATGGGAGGGGTGCATCAGGCGATTGGCGAGTTCGCCGTCGTTGGTAAAGAGCAGCAGGCCGATGGTGTTGAGATCCAGCCGGCCGATGCCGATCCAGCGGCCGGAGCCGAGCTTGGGGAGCGCGGCGAACACCGTCGGACGCCCTTCCGGATCATCCCGGGTGCACACCTCGCCCACCGGCTTGTGGTACATGAGCACCTTGCGCTCGTCCTGTCGGAGCTTCTCGCGCGGCACCAGGCGTCCGTTGCAGCGAATGCGCTCGCTACCGGTGACCCGATCGCCCAGCTTGGCCGGCTCGCCGTTGACCTGCACGCGGCCGTCGGCGATCAGGGCCTCGATCTCGCGTCGCGAGCCGTAACCGGCCCGTGCCAGCACTTTCTGAAGTTTTTCGTCATCCATCGGTCGAGTCCCGTGCTGAGGGTGCCGGACCGGCACCACCGGCCGGATCGGGGAAGCCCAGATCCAGTTCCGGATGCAATTCGTTGAGATCACGCAGCTCGCCCAGGGACGGCAACTGATCCAGGCTTTTCAGGTTGAAATGGTCGAGAAAGGACCGCGTGGTGCCGAACATGGCCGGGCGACCGGGGACATCCCGATGACCCACGACACGGACCCAGCCACGATCCTGCAGGGTACGCATGATTGTCGTGCTGATGCTGACCCCGCGAACCTCCTCGATCTCGCCACGGGTGACCGGCTGACGATAGGCAATCACCGCCAGGGTCTCGAGCAGCGCCCGCGAGTAACGGATCGGCTTTTCCTCCCACAGGCGCGACAGCCAGGGCGCCATCTCGGCGGCCACCTGAATGCGCCAGCCGCTGGCCACCTCGACCACCTCCAGTCCCCGCCCGGCATAGTCCTGCTGCAGATCCAGCAGGGCCCCGCGCAGTCTTGCCTTTTCGGGGCGGTCCGTATCCGGAAACAGCGCCTGCATGTGTTCCAGCGACAGGGCGTCACCGGCGGCCAGCAGCGCCGCTTCGAGGATATGCTTGAGAGCGGGGGTCTGATGCATGGTCTCTCGTGCTCGCCGGTCGTTCAGGCCCGTGCGCGGACGTAAATCGGTGCGAACGGCTCGGCCTGGACCAGTTCCACCAGCGCTTCGCGAATCAGTTCGAGAATCGCCAGAAATCCCACGACGACGCCGCGCCGGCCCTCGTCGGCACGCAACAGCGAGGCGAAAGCCGTGAAGCGCTCGCTGTCCAGCTGTTGCAGCGTCCAGGTCATTCGCTCACGCACCGACAGCACCTCGCGCTGCACATGATGGTGACTGAACATCTCGGCCCGTGCCATGACATCGGCCAGCGCCATCAGCAAATCATCCAGGCTCACGGCCGGTGGCGGTGCCGCATGCCGGATCTCCGGCAGAGAGGCCGACGCCGGGTACACGTCGCGTCCGACCCGCGGCAGGCTGTCCAGATCTTCCGACGCGGTCTTGAAACGCTCGTATTCCTGCAGGCGGCGCACCAGTTCAGCGCGCGGGTCCTCCTCCTCGGCCTCGGCCTGCGGCGGTCGGGGCAGCAGCATGCGTGATTTGATTTCGGCCAGCACCGCTGCCATCACCAGATACTCTGCAGCCAGTTCCAGACGCAGTTCCTTCATCAACTCGACGTAGGTCATGTACTGCCGGGTGATCGCCGCGATCGGAATATCCAGCACATCCAGATTCTGCCGGCGAATCAGATACAGCAGCAGATCCAGCGGACCCTCGAAGGTCTCGAGAAACACCTCCAGCGCATCGGGCGGGATATACAGGTCGCGCGGCAGTTCGCGCAACGATTCGTTGCCGACCCGGACGCCCGCGACCGTTGTCGGCTCGTCGGTCACCGGTGCGTCGTCGGCGACCGCCCTGTCGCCCTCGGCGCTCAACGGTAATCCAGCCCCATCACGCGGCGCACCTCCTCCATCGTATCTCGCGCGACATCGCGTGCCGCCTCGACACCTTCATCGACGATCGCGCGCACGGCGTCCCGATCCCGCTCCAGTTCACGACCGCGCTTGCGGATGGGTGCCAGTTCTTCCTGCACCGCCTCGATCACCGGCTTCTTGCAGTCCAGACAACCGATACCCGCCGAGCGACAGCCCTGCTGCACCCACTCCTTCGTGCTGTCGTCCGAGTAAACCTGATGGAAGGCCCACACCGGACACTTCTCGGGCTCGCCCGGGTCGGTGCGCCGCACACGAGCGGGATCGGTGGGCATGGTGCGGATCTTCCGATCGACTTCGTCCGGCTCGTCACGCAGCGCAATGGTGTTGCCGTAGGACTTCGACATCTTCTGCCCGTCCAGCCCGGGCATCTTCGAAGCCGGCGTCAACATGGCCTGCGGCTCGGGCAGGATCACCACGCCGCTACCGTCGAGAAAGCCGTACAGGCGCTCGCGGTCGGCCAGGGTGATGTTCTGCTGTCCCTGAACCAGCGCCCTCGCCACCTCAAGGGCTTCCTGGTCACCATGCTCCTGATACTTGCGCCGCAGGTCCTGATAGAGCTTGTTGTTCTTCTTGCCCATGCGCCGGGAGGCATCCATCGCCTTCTGCTCGAAGCCCGGCTCCTGACCGAACATGTGGTTGAAGCGCCGGGCCACCTCCCGGGTGATCTCGACGTGCGCCACCTGATCCTCGCCCACCGGCACGCCCTGAGCCCGGTAAATCAGGATATCCGCCGACTGCAGCAGCGGGTAACCGAGGAAGCCGTAAGTGGCCAGATCCTTCTCGCGCAACTTGTCCTGCTGATCCTTGTAAGTGGGTACCCGCTCCAGCCAGCCCAGCGGCGTGATCATGGACAGCAACAGATGCAACTCGGCGTGCTCCGGCACGCGTGACTGAATGAACACGCGAGCGAGACTCGGGTTGATGCCGCAGGCAAGCCAGTCGGTCAGCATTTCCCAGACGCTGTCGGCGATGACCTCACGCTCGTCATAGTGCGTGGTCAGTGCATGCCAGTCGGCCACGAAGAAGAAGCATTCGTGCTCCTGCTGCAGTCGCAGCCAGTTCTTCAGCACGCCATGGTAATGGCCGAGGTGCAATTTGCCGGTCGGGCGCATGCCTGACAGCACCCGATTATGCGATGTCCCTAGCGAACTCAAGTCCAACTCCTTGTCGCTGCGGCACCGGGCCGCAAGCTCTGTTTCCGAAAAAACGCGGCGCATGTGAATGCATTGAGCGCGCCCTTAGCAACTGCCCTGTTCAGCCGGCATCATACCCGAAGGGGAACCGGTGCCCGACCTGTCACATACCGGTGATCAAGCATCCTCACCGAATACGCTGACATCGCCGCAGCCGACGCGCAGAACCTCGGGCACGTTCTCCGTGAGATCCACCACCGTCGACGGTTCCAGACCGCAGGCGCCCCCGTCGATCACGAGATCCACCTGCTTGCCGATCGCCTCGACGATGTCGTCGGCCTCGCTCATCGGTATGTCCTGACCCGGCAGCAACAGACTCGCGGTCATCAGCGGCTCGCCCAGCTCCTCCAGCAACGCGCGGGTAATCGCGTGATCCGGTACACGGATGCCGATGGTCTTGCGCTTGGCGTGTTGCAGACGTCTTGGAACTTCCGAGGTGGCGCGCAACACGAAGGTATACGGTCCCGGCGTGAATGCCTTCAAGAGGCGGTACGCGGTTTTTTCCACCTTGGCGTAGGTGCCGATATCGGACAGGTCGCGACAGGCCAGTGTGAAATTGTGACGCTTGTCCAGGTTGCGCAGACTGCGAATGCGCTCCAGGGCATCTTTTTCGCCGAGCCCGCAACCCAGCGCGTAGGTGGTGTCGGTGGGGTAAACCACCAGCGCACCCTGACGAATCATGCGCACCGCCTGACTGATGAGCCGCGGCTGCGGCGTCTCCGGATGAATCGCGAAATACTGGCTCATGCATTTTCCATCAACGATGTGCGCGGCCGCGAGGGTGCCGGCACTGGCGGAGAGCCCGACCGGAGCCCGCTGCCGACATGACGGAGCGGCCCGGACGGGACACGATTGCAACCGCGTGAGCGGCAATGCGGCGGAAGCCCTGTGATAAGCTCCGCCGCAGCCTGACAAGACGTCGAAGTGTCGCACAGGAGGACGCACAGTCACCATGTACTACGTGATCATTTCCGAGGACGTTGCCGACAGCCTGCCATTGCGCAAGGACGCCAGACCGGCGCATCTCAAGCGGCTGGAGCAACTGAAAGACGAGGGCCGTCTGATGCTTGCCGGACCGATGCCGGCCATCGACGCGGAGGACCCGGGTAGTGCGGGCTTCGTCGGCAGCGTCGTGATTGCCGAATTCGGCAGCCTGGCCGAAGCGGAACAGTGGGCCGGCGCGGATCCTTATGTCGACGCCGGTGTCTACTCATCGGTACTCGTGAAACCGTTTCGCAAGGTCTTGCCGTGACAGCTGAACGCATGCAACGCATCGAACAACGCCTCCGCGCCGCCCTGCCGGTGGAGCACCTGGAGATCGAGGACGAAGGTCACCTGCATGTCGGCCATGCCGGCGCCCGCGACGGGCGTGGCCATTTTCGCCTGCTGGTGGTGAGCGAGGCCTTCGACGACAAGTCACCGCTGCAGCGTCACCGGCTGGTCAACGACGCCATCGGCGATCTGTTCGAAACCGACATTCACGCCCTGAGCATCCGCGCGCTGACCGATGCGGAGCGGGCCAGAGACGAACAGGACGCCTAGACCATGCGTTTCGCCGCGCCGCTATTCATCCTGCTGATCAGTCTCGGTCTCGTCGCCTGTAGCAGCGAGACCGAATCCACCGGTGACGGCAGCGCAACGCCGGACGACAACGTCGTGGCCATGGTCAATGACGTCGCCATTACCGCCGACATGCTGGACCTCCACATCCAGCGTCGTGCCGGCCCGCGGGCGGCACGCCTGAGCGAAGACGAGCGCGAGACCCTGCTGCTGGAACTGGTGGAGATGGAACTGATCGCCCAGGACGCCCGCGATCACGAAATGGACGATAACGCACGGGTGAAGGCCCAGGTCGAGAACATGCGTCGGGCAGTACTGGCCCATGAACGCATCGAGCACCTGCATCGGGAACCGTTCGACGACGAGATGCTGGAACAGCTTTATGGCGAGCGCTTCGCCGACCGGCCGCACCGTGAATACCGCATTCGCCAGATTCTGCTGGAATCCCGCGACGATGCCGAAGCCATCCTCAAGGAACTCGCCGACGGCGCCGAGTTCGCCGATCTCGCGCAACGTTATTCTGCGGGCCCCGGCGCCAGCGATGGCGGTGATCCGGGCTGGATGGCTGCCGACCAGATGGCCGATGCCGTGGCCGAACGGGTGATGGAACTGTCCCCCGGTGAATACAGCGAGCAGCCGGTGGAAACCAGTCACGGCTGGTATGTGATCAAACTGCAGACCATGCGCACCGCGCGTCCGCCGGAATTCGACGCCGTCCGGGGGATCCTCCAGGCGATGTTGATGGACCAGCGGGTCAAGGCCTACCTGCAGGAGCTGCGGGATGCCGGCAACGTGATGCTCTATCGGCCGGAAAGCAACGAGCAGGAGGACGCGGACTGATTGCCGCCCCACCGTCCGGCGCCGACGGCAGCGGTTACTGCCCCAGAAGCTTGTCCAGCCCGGCCTGGTCCAGCACCGTGACACCAAGCTGGCGCGCCTTGGTCAGCTTGGAACCGGCCGCCTCACCGGCGACCAGGTAATCCGTTTTACCCGAGACACTGCCGGTGACCTTGCCGCCCAGCGCGTGAATCCGTTCCCCGGCCTCCTCCCGGGTCATGCCATCCAGGGTTCCGGTCAGGACGAAGGTCTTGCCTGCCAGCGGCAGCCCGTCGCCATCGGCTTCCTCCCGCACCGGTGCCCGCGCCGACTGATCGGCACTCCAGTGCAGGCCGAATCGCCGCAGGCAGTGATCGACAGCCTCCAGCTCGTCACGGCGTTCGGCGAAGCTCCGCTGCAGGCGCTCGGCATCCCGCGACGGCAATGGATAGCGCTGGGCCGGCATGCCGGCCAGGTCGGTCAGCGCATCCAGCTTCTCCGCCAGTTGTGCGGCCCGCTTTGCGCCGAGCCCGTGGAAGCCGAAAGCGACCAGCAGCGAGGCCGGCTGCAAGGCCGCCACGTAATCCGGGGCGAAGGCGCCCGGCTCGTCCAGCAGCAGTACGTCCACCAGTCGATCGAGACTGTCGCGATTGCCGGCATCGGTGAAAAAGGTGCGGATCTCCTCGGCCATGGTGCGGCCGATCGCCGGCATCAGGGAAAACAGCAGAGCCGGCGCTTCCCGCAGGAAGGCCAGTGTGCCGGCCTGATGCGCCAGGACCCGCGCCGTTTCCTCGCCGACACCGGGAATGCCGATCGCGTACAGCAGACGTGCCAGGGAAATCCGGCGCCGCGCCTCGATCCCGTCCAGCAGCTTGCCGGCCGAGATCTCGGCAAACCCCTCCAGCGCCAGCAGATCCTGTTTCCGCAGATGGAACAGATCCGCCAACTCCCGGACCAGCCCCGCCCCGACCAGTTGTTCGGCGACCCGATCGCCGAGCCCCTCGATATCGAAGGCCTTGCGCGAGGCGAAGTGGCGAATGCTCTCCTTCAACTGCGCGGGACAACGGAGACTGCCGACACAGCGATAGTCCACCTCGCCCTCCAGATGCACCACCTCGGACCCGCAGACCGGGCATTGGCGGGGCATCTCCCAGGGCGCGGCATCCTCCGGCCGCGCGTCCCTGACCACGGCCGTGATCTCGGGAATGACGTCGCCGGCCCGGCGCACCATCACCGTGTCGCCGACCCGGACATCCTTGCGCCGCAGTTCGTCGAGATTGTGCAGCGTGGCACGGCCGACGGTGACGCCGCCGACCTCCACCGGCTCGAGTTCGGCAACCGGCGTCAGCACACCGGTACGGCCCACGGAGGCCAGGATGGCGCGCACGGTCGTGGTCGCCTCGCGCGCCGGCAACTTGTAGGCGATCGCCCAGCGCGGCGCACGCGCGGTGAAGCCGAGCACCTCCCGCGCTGTCAGGTCATCCACCTTGAACACCACGCCATCGATCTCGTAATCCAGCGCATCGCGGTCACGCAGCAGATCCTCGGCGTAGGCCAGACAATCGTCGATCGCCTGCAGCTGCCGGACCCGGTCATTGACCCGGAATCCCCAGTGCCTCAATTGCTCCAGTACCGCGTGATGCGACGTCCCGCTCAGCGCAATGCCCTCGGCCACGCCGAAGGTAAAGAAGGTCAGCGGGCGGCGCGCGGTCTCGCGCGGATCCAGTTGTCGCAGACTGCCGGCCGCGGCATTACGCGGATTGGCAAACGGACGTTCGCCAGCGTCCAGGCGCTGTCGGTTGAGGCGCTCGAAATCGCGCCGCCGGATCACGACCTCGCCACGCACCTCCAGCACATCCGGCCAGCCTTCACCGCGCAGCCGCAGCGGCACACTGCGGATGGTGCGGACGTTGCCGGTGATATCCTCGCCGGTGCGGCCGTCGCCGCGGGTTCCGGCCCGCACCAGACGGCCCCTCTCGTAATGCAGGGCGACCGACAGGCCATCGAGCTTCGGCTCACCGACATACACGACCCGTGATGTCTCCAGCCGGCCGCGAACACGTCGGTCGAAGTCGCGCAGCGCATCCGCGTCAAAGGCGTTATCCAGGGACAGCATCGGCACGCGATGCTCGAGTTCGGCGAAGCCACTGGCCGGCGCCGTGCCGACGCGCTGGGTCGGGGAGTCCGGCGTGATCAGCTGGGGATAGGCGGCTTCAATGGCCTGCAGTTCGCGCAGCAGGCCGTCGTACTCGGCATCGGACACCGTAGGCTCGTCAAGCACGTAGTACCGATGGTTGTGCTGTTCGATGGTCGTGCGCAGCTCGGACGCACGCCGACTGGCAGCGTCTTCACCGGCCGGGGGGAGTGGCGCGTCAGTCATGCCCCGATACGACGATCAGTGCCGGTTACCGGCGGCCAGTCGGGCGCGCCGGCGATACTCTCGCAGCTCCTCACGCAGATGCTCGACCGCCTGGCTGGTAAGATCACAGCGCTGCTGATCCAGCACCTGCCCGCCGAGCAGATCGGCCAGCCGGCGCGCCGTCTCGAGCATCTTCTCGAATGCGGTCAGGCCATCGAACGGACCGGGCAGTTGCAGGAAGAACACCACACCGGGGGTTTCCAGCCGGTCCACGGTCTGCAGATCGAAGGTTCCGGGTTCGAGCATGTTGGCCACGCTGTAGAGCGGGGTCGCGCCACTGTGCGCATCGACGATGGCATGAAAAATGTCATGCATGCCGTGCTGCAGGCCGACCCGCTCCAGCGCATCCACCAGCGGCGGGCCGGTGAACACATAGCCTTCACCGGCAGTGACATGCAGAACCACCAGCTTTTCACCGGCATCCTGCCAGGCCGGATCGGCCTCCAGTTCACGGCCGGCGGCGTATTTCGGTTCGTCGGTCGGGGTCCGCGAGTCCCGGGACTCGCGCGATTGCCCGGTGACCGGGCGCACCCGCGGCGCCGACACCGTCTGCTGGGGGTCATCCCAGTCAACCGGAAACGGCCCGTCGTCACTGGAGATCGACAGATCCATGTCGGGCTCGTCGCCCATGTCCGGGTCGTCGATCACCAGGTCATCCAGGTCGCGCAGGGCCACGTCCACGTCCCGCTCACTGCGCCGGCTTCGTGCCGGCGTGTCACGGCGCCAACTGTTCCGCGACGGAAGCTGCAGGCGCCCCTCCTTCCAGCGAAAGTAGCCATAGAGACCGGCAATCACGGCCAGCCCGACAATCAGCAATATCCAGCGCAGCGCATCCATAAAGCCTGTCATTCCCCCGAGTTTCCGGCCATTGTCGTCGCGCCCCGGTAAACCACCGGGTCATTATGTCCGACAGCGTATCGCCGTCAGGCATCCACCATTTCGGCCGCCTCATCCACATCCACAGCCACCAGCCTGGAAACGCCCGGCTCGTGCATGGTGACGCCCATCAGATGCGAGGCGATTTCCATGGTGCTCTTGTTGTGCGTAATGAACACGAACTGTACTCGCTTGGACATCTCCTGCACCAGTTGACAGAACCGCCCGACATTCGCTTCATCCAGCGGCGCGTCGACCTCGTCGAGCATGCAGAACGGCGCCGGATTGAGCGCGAAGATGGCGAAGATCATCGCAACCGCGGTCATGGCCTTCTCGCCACCGGACAGCAGGTGGATCGTGCTGATCCGCTTGCCCGGCGGACGCGCCAGGATACTGACCCCGGTATCCAGCAGATCCTCGCCGGTCAGTTCCAGATAGGCTTCGCCGCCGCCGAACAGCCGCGGATACATGTCGCTGAGTCCGGCGTTGACCCGATCGAAGGTGTCCCGGAAGCGTAGACGGGTCTCGCGGTCGATGCGCCGCATGGCGCTCTCCAGCGTCTCCAGCGCCTCGTCGAGGTCGGCGTGCTGCTCGCCGAGATAGGTATCACGCTCGGCCAGCGCCGCATGCTCCTCGATCGCAGCCAGGTTGATGCTGCCGAGCCGGCTGATGCGGTCCTCGGTCTCCGACAGGCGCTTGAGCCAGGCCTCCTCGGTGGCGGACTCCGGCAGTTCCGCCTGCACCGCCTCAAGGTCGCGCTCGGTGTCGTCGAACTGCTCCAGCAGGGTCTGGCGCCGGGTGCGTTGTTCCTGGTGCTTGAGTCGCGCCGCCTCCAGGCTGGTGCGTAGTTCCTCGGCCCGGGTCTCGGCGCTCAGTCGCTGCTGGTCGAGTTCACGCAGTTGCTGCTCGACCGCGCCCGCCTGCTGCCGGGCTTCGGTCAGGGCCGTCTCGGCCTCGCTCCGCCGGAGCAGGGCCTGTTCGCGCTCCTGTTCCAGGTCGACCGTGGGATCGCCATCGGCCGCCGTGGCCTGTTCCAGCTCCGCGGCCCGGCCTTGCAGGCGTTGCTGCTGACTGAGCAGTCGACCGACCTGCTCCTCCAGCGATGCGGTGACCGTGCGCGCCTCGCGCAGTTTCAACGCCAGCTGATGACGGGCCTCGCGGCGTTCCCGCAGGATCGCAGCGGCAGCATCCACGGCTTGCTGCGCTTCGGTCCGTTCCTGCTGCAGGCGCTCGCGTTCCTGCTCCAGCCCCTCGCCCTGATCCAGCGCCTCCTGCAGCCGCCGACGCGCGGCCTCGAGACGCTCGCGCGCCTCCTGGCGCTGCTCGGCGATATCCTCCTGCTCGCCGTCCAGTCGCTCCAGCCGTTCGCGCATGGCCTCCAGGCGTTGCTCCAGACTCTGTCGGCGTGCGCGGACCCGGGTCAGAGCCTCGCTCTGTTCGGTCTGTTGCTCGCGGCTCTCCTGCAACAGGGCTTCTGCGCGCTCACGCTGCTGACGCAGGCTCCTGCCTGCTTCCTGCATTTCGGCGACGGCCGTACCGGCGGTGGCAATGGCGCCGGCCAGTTCGTCCAGTTCGCGCTGTCGCAACAAGGTACCGTCACGGGCCCCGCTGGCCGCGGTCCAGCGCATCCAGCGCGGGCCAAGCCAGTGGCCCTCGACCGTGACCAGGGATTCGCCCGCCGTCAGACGATGCCGCAGGGCCAGGGCCTGATCGAGGCTCTCGGCACAGTAGACATGGGCCAGCAGCTCGGCCGCGGGCCAGTCCGCCCGCACCCGCTCGGCGAGGGTCGGCAGATCCAGGCGATGGTGGGCCGGGACGGCCGCAACGGCGGTGTCCACCAGGGTCAGGCCGCCGCGCTCGAGCGCGGCCAGCGCGACTGCGGCCTCCTGGTTCAGCGGACCGCAGACCGCCTGCAAACGGTCCTCCAGCACCCGTTCCACGGCATGCTCCCAGCCGGCGTCCACCTCGATCTGCCGCGCCAGCCGCGGGGCGTCCTCCAGGCCCAGCGTCCGCAGCATCGCGGTCACTGCGCCATCGCTGTCGCCGAGACTGTCCTGCTGCAATGTCTCCAGCGACTGCCGCCGGGCCTCGAGGCGCTGCAATTCCCCCTGCTGCTGCTGTAGCGCATCGGACTGTTCCTGTATCGCGTCACGCAGCTCGGCCAGACCGGCCTCGTGCTCCGTCAGTGCCTCGGTCAGGATTTCACGCCGGCGCTGGTGCTCGGTCTCGTCCTGAGCCAGCTGAGCCAGTTCCCGTTCCAGCGGCGCCGGCTCCAGTTCCTCGCGCTCCTGCTCCAGACGCTGCCGCCGCCGGCGCAGTTGCTCATCCTGCTCCTCGAACTGCTCGATGCGGGTGCGCTCGATCTCGGCCTGGCGCACCGACTCCGCGACCCGCGCATTGAACTGTTCCCAGGCCTTCTGCCACGCCTCCAGATCCCCGCGGCAGGCCTCCAGCGAGGCCACGGCCTGCTCCTCGGCCGCGGTCGCCGCGGCCAGTTCCGGCTCCAGACTCTGCAGGCGCTGCCGGAGAGCGGCCTGCTTTTCCTGATCCTGGCGCAGATTCTGCTGCAACTCCTCCAGCGCCTTGCGATTGGCATCCTGCTCCTCGCTTCGACGGCGCTGCAGATCACGATGGTGGGCGATCTGCTGTTCGATGCGGGCGATATCGCTGCCGAGCTGGTAATAGCGCCCCTGCACCGCATTCAGTGCTTCACTGCTTTCCGTTTGCCGCTCGCGGGTCGCAGTCAGATCACGTTCGGCCCGGCGCTGAGTCGTGATCACCGCCTCCAGGGCGTTCTGCCGCTGCCGCAGATCCTGCTCGCCATCCGCCACCGCCCGACCCATCCCGCGCAGGCGCAGCGCCAGCAGCTGGGCGCGCAGACTCCGCTCCTCGGTCTTCAACTCCCTGTAGCGCTCGGCGGTGCGTGCCTGCCGACTGAGCTTCTCGAGCTGCCGACTGACCTCCTCGCGCACATCGTTGAGCCGGTCCATGTTCTCGCGGGTATCGCGGATGCGGCGCTCGGTCTCGCGTCGGCGCTCCTTGTACAGCGAGATACCGGCGGCCTCCTCCAGATACACCCGAAGCTCCTCGGGCTTGGCCTCGATGATCCGCGAGATCATGCCCTGCTCGATAATCGCGTAACTGCGCGGGCCGAGACCGGTGCCGAGGAACACGTCGGTGACATCACGCCGCCGACAGCGGGCACCATTGAGGAAATACTGGGACTGGGCCTCGCGATTGACCTGCCGCTTGACCGAGATCTCGGCGTAACTCGCATACTTGCCGCCGAGCCCGCCATCGCTGTTGTCGAACACCAGTTCGATGGAGGCCTGACCGACCGGCTTGCGGCTCCCGGACCCGTTGAAGATGACGTCGGTCATCGACTCGCCGCGCAGGTGGCGAGCGGAACTCTCGCCCATGACCCAGCGCACCGCGTCGATAACGTTGGACTTGCCACAGCCGTTGGGGCCGACAATGCCGACCAGTTGACCGGGCAGGTGCACCGCTGTGGGATCGACAAAGGACTTGAAACCGGCGAGTCGGATTGTCTTCAGCCGCATGCAGCATCACCGGTAAGGAAGGCGCTCGGAAAATCGGATGCATGACCCGACGCAAGCGCTCATTATCCTGACCGCTCCGGCGCATGCAAAGGGACGCATGCGATACTGCGGCAATGAGCGCCAGCCACACTCCGGACACTGCCCCCCGACCCGCTTTGCCCTACCGCGGCCGCTTTGCGCCGAGTCCGACGGGCCCGCTGCATGCCGGCTCGCTGCTGAGCGCCGTCTGCAGCTTTCTGGAGGCCCGTCGGCATGATGGCCGCTGGCAGGTGCGGATCGACGACATTGATCCGCCACGGGAAGTCGCCGGTGCCGCCGATGCGATCCTGCGCAGCCTCGACGCCCACGGCCTGCATGCCGACGACAGCATCGTCTTTCAGAGCCGACGACAGGCTGCGTATCTGGGCGCTCTGGATCGCCTGCGCGATGCGGGGGTGCTGTTCCCCTGTGCGTGCTCGCGACGCGAACTGAGAGCCCGCGCGACAGCGGGCCCCAACGGACCACTCTACCCCGGGACCTGTCGCGACGGCTTGCCGCCAGGCCGCGAGGCGCGGGCCTGGCGCTTGCGCGTGAATCAGGCCGAGGACCTGTTCGAGGATCGTTTTCAGGGTCTTGTCCGGACCCGCCTGGCAGAGACGGTCGGGGATTTCGTGGTCCGTCGGGCGGACGGGCTGCTGGCCTACAATCTCGCTGCTGCCGTGGATGACGGCAGCAGCGACATCAGCCACGTCATTCGCGGCCACGACCTGCTCTGGTGCACACCGCCGCAGCGTCTGATCCAGCGGGCACTGGGGCTGCGTTCCCCGGAGTACGGGCATCTGCCGGTGCTGGTGGATCTGCAGGGGCAAAAACTCAGCAAGCAACAGGGGGCGCCCGCACTGGACGACCGCTCGGCGCCGGCCAACCTGTGGCTGGCGTTGCAGCGGCTGCAGCAGGAGCCGCCGCCAGCCCTGCGCCGCGCCTCGCTGGCAACCCTCTGGCAATGGGCGCATGCGCACTGGACACCGGATCGTCTGCTGGGACAGGAGACCATCCGGATCGATCACGACGAGGCCATCGGCGACTGACCGAGCCGGGCCCATCGCTGGTCTCTCCGGCGATCAGATGCTACCTTCAGTAACAAACAAAGACTGATGCGGAGGTCGCGTCGGACAAAATGTCGTTCCGGACGGAGAGAGACGGACTATGGCCCAGCCAACCGAGCAGGGGCCCGGCGCTGCCAGCGTCCTGCTGTTCCTGTTTGCACTGTTCCTGATCGCGTCGCCGTTCGCCACCTGGTGGATGCAGTTGCCGGCGCCCTGGTATGTCCCCTACCTCCTCTGGCTCCTGATCATCGGCCTCAGCTGGAACGTGGTCCGTCGCACCCGACGCCATGGAGATTGATCTCACCACGCTCTCGATCAGTGCCATTCTCTACCTGCTGCTGCTGTTCCTGATCGCGCATGCAGTTGAGCGGCGCTGGCTGCCGGCCCGGCTGGTACGCCATCCGGCGGTCTACGTCCTGTCGCTGGGCGTCTACGCCACCTCATGGAGCTACTACGGCAGTGTCGGCTTTGCCGAACAGCAGGGCTTGCTGTTCCTCACCATCTACCTCGGTGTGACCCTCGCGTTCGTGCTGACGCCGGTGCTGCTGATGCCGATCCTGCGACTGAGCCGCACCTATCAGCTCACCTCGGTGGCCGATCTGTTCGCGTTCCGCTTCAACAGCCAGCCCGTGGGGGTACTTGTCACCCTGCTGATGCTGGCCGGCGTGCTGCCCTACATCGCCTTGCAGATCAGGGCGGTGACCGAGTCCACGGTGGTGCTGAGCCAGGATTCGTCGCCGCAGGTTCTGGCCTTCTGGTTCGTCATCATCGTCAGCCTGTTCGCGATCATTTTCGGCGCCCGTCATGTCACGCCGCGTGAAAAGCATGAAGGCATGGTGGTGGCCATTGCCTTCGAATCGCTGATGAAACTGCTCGCTCTGCTGCTGGTGACCGGCGTCGCCGTCTACCAGGCATTCGGCGGGCTCGGCGGCATGCAACAACACCTGAGCGAGAACCCCGAACTGGTGCGTGATCTCTACAAGCCGGCCGGCGAAGGGGCCTGGGCCAGCCTGCTGGTGCTGGCCTTCGCCGCCGGCTTCCTGCTACCGCGCCAGTTTCACATGCTGTTCACCGAGAACGTGAAACCGCGCCATCTGTATACCGCCAGTTGGGCCTTTCCCCTCTATCTGCTGGCCCTGACGCTGGTCATCCCCCCGATCCTCTGGTCGGCCCAGGTGCTGCAGGCGGATACCTCGCCGGACTACCACGTGCTCGGACTGAGCCTGGCCAGCGGTTCGCCGACTCTGGCCATCATCGCCTATCTCGGCGGTATTTCGGCCGCCAGTGCCATGATCGTGGTGTCGACGCTGGCAATCTCGTCGATGGCTCTCAACCATCTGCTGCTGCCGATGGCCGGACTGCAGCCACAGCATGATCTCTACGGTGCGCTGCGCTGGACACGCCGGGCCCTGATTGCCCTGGTGATTGCCGCCGGTTACGTATTCTATCTGCTGATGGAAGCCGGCACCGGCCTGGTCGGCTGGGGCCTGATTTCGTTTCTTGCCATGGCCCAACTGCTACCGGGCATTCTCGGGCTGCTTTTCTGGTCGCGCGCCACGGCTCACGGCTTCATCGCCGGCCTGCTCGCCGGCACGGCAGTCTGGGCCCTTACCGCCCTGTTGCCGCCGCTGACCGGGCAGAGCGCGCTGACCTGGTTCGGTCTCGCTGCGGACGGCTCGCCCGGCTCGACCGAGATGTACCAGTCGGCCACCTTCTGGTCGCTCAGTCTGAACGCCATCCTGTTCGTGCTGGTGTCGCTGCTGAGCCGTCAGAGCGAGGCCGAACGGGAAGCCGCCAGCGCCTGCCGGGAACTGACCCCGGCTCTGCCCAGCGGCGATCTGCGTGCGGCATCGCCACAGCAATTCATCGACCGACTGGCGGCGGTCATGGGCAACAACACGGCCACCGCCGAAGTCCAGCGCGCACTGAGTGATCTGGGCATGCACCGGGACGAGGACCGCCCCGGCGCCCTGCATGATCTGCGGGTCCGCATCCAGCGCAATCTGTCCGGCATGATGGGGCCGGTCCTGGCCCGCATGATAGTCGATCACCAGCTGGAGCTGCAGACCGTCGACGCCAACGCTCAGGCCCAGAACGTTCGGCTGATCGAGGATCGGCTGGAGACGTCCAGCACACGCCTGCGCGGTCTCGCGGCGGAGCTGGATCGCCTGCGACGCTATCACCGGCAGATCATCGAGGATCTGCCGGTGGGCGTCTGCGCGCTGGCGCATGGCAACCGGCTGGTGCGCTGGAATCCGGCCATTGCCCGCCTCACCGGCATACCGCTGGCGGATGTTATCGGTCGTCGCCTGGACGAACTGCCCGCTCCCTGGGGTGCCCTGCTGAACGAGTTTCTCAATGGCGACGAGGATCACTGGCACAAGCAACAGGTGCAGGAACCCGGGCAGACCCGCTGGTACAGCCTGCACAAGGCAAGCATCGAGGAGCCGGGACGACACCGCAGCGGTGACACGGTACTGCTGATCGAGGACTTCACCGACCTTCAGGTCCTGGAAAAGGAACTGGCTCACAGCGAGCGCCTGGCATCCATCGGCCGGCTGGCCGCAGGGGTCGCGCACGAGATCGGCAACCCCATCACCAGTATCAGCTGCCTGGCCCAGGAACTGCGCGAAGGGGACGACCCGCAGCAGGCCCGCGACTACGCCGAAGACATCCTCGACCAGGCCCAGCGCATCAACAACATCGTGCAGAGCCTGGTGCGCTATGCCCACGGCGGCAGCCCGCTGTCGGAAGACCCCCTGCAACCGGTCAATCTGCACGATACCGTGGCCGAAGCGACCCGCCTGACCATGCTCAGCCGCCGGGCACGCGACATGCGTTTCGAGAACCGGATCCCGGTGGACATGCAGGTTCGCGCCAAACCGCAGCCTCTGGTGCAGGTCTTCGTCAATCTTTTCAGCAATGCCGCCGATGCCTGTCGCGATCGTGACGACGGGCGTGTCAGCCTGAGCAGCGACAGTCAACGGGAACAGGTCTGCATCCGCGTTCGCGACAACGGTTGCGGTATCGAGCCGGGGGCCATGGCGCGGGTGCTGGAACCGTTCTACACCACCAAACAGCCGGGCAAGGGCACCGGCCTCGGGCTGCCGCTGGTCTACAACATCATCCGCGACTGTGGCGGGCGGCTCGATATCGACAGCGACGCGAGCGGCACCACCGTCAGTCTGACGCTCAAGCTGGCGTCGGAAGACACGACAGAGGAGGCCTAGGAATCATGGCACGCATCCTGGTCATCGAGGACGAAGACATCATCCGTCGGGCACTGCGCCGACTGCTGGAACGCCAGCAACACCGGGTCCAGGACGCCGAATCCATCGAAGAGGCCCGTGCCTCGTGGGATCTGGCGGGCTTCGACCTGATCATCGCTGACCTGCGCCTGCCCGGAGAACCGGGCACCGCGGTGCTGACGCTGGCCCCCGAGGTACCCAGTATCATCATGACCAGCTATGCCAGCGTGCGCTCGGCCGTGGAGGCGATGAAACAGGGGGCGGTGGACTACATCGCCAAACCGTTCGACAACGACGAACTGCTGCTGACCGTGCAGCGCGCACTCAAGGAAAACCGTCTCGAGCGCCAGAACGCGGCACTGCAGGCGGATCTCGAGCGCAACTACCCGGTGGCGGGGATCGTTGGCAGCTGCGGCGCGATGCAGGACGTGTTCGACCGGATCGGCAAGGTCGCGCCGACCGACACCACGGTGCTGGTCCTCGGCGAATCGGGCACCGGCAAGGAACTGGTCGCACGCGCGCTGCACGCCAACAGCAAGCGTGCTGATGGCCCCCTGATCGCGGTGAACTGTGCCGCAATCCCGGAATCTCTGATCGAGGCGGAACTGTTCGGCCACGAGAAAGGCGCCTTCACCGGTGCCGTCGGCATGCGGCAGGGACTGGTCGAGGCTGCCAATGGCGGAACCTTGTTCCTTGACGAAATCGGCGAACTGCCGCCGGCCGCGCAGGCGCGTCTGCTGCGCGTGCTGCAGGAAGGCGAGATCCGACGCGTCGGTTCGGCGGCCTCGCGTCAGGTGGACGTACGACTGGTTGCGGCGACCCATCGCGACCTGGCACGGCTGTCGGAGAGCGGGGAGTTTCGCGAGGACCTCTACTTCCGCATCAACGTCATGGAGATCCGCTTGCCGCCGCTGCGGGAACGGGGCGAAGACGTGGTCGAACTGGCACGGTTTCTTCTGGAGCGCGGCTGCGAGCGGCTCAATCAGCCGCCGATGCGCTTTTCCAACGGTGCGCTGGACGCAATCCGCAATTACAGCTGGCCCGGCAATGTGCGCGAACTGGAAAACGCCATCGAACGGGCAGTAATCCTCAGCGACACCACCGTGCTGACGCCCGACCTGCTGGGCATGAACGACCGCAGCGCGAACAGTCGGCGGGAGAGTGCGACGCCGGACCTGTCACTGGAAGATTATTTCTGCCAGTACGTGCGCGAGCACGAAGACACCCTGACCGAGACGGAACTGGCGAGGCGGCTGGGTATCAGTCGCAAGGCGCTGTGGGAAAAACGTCAGAGGCTTGGCCTTCCACGAGCTCGCAAACAACGACAGACTTGACCCGGTTCCGCGGACGGGCGGGCCGATGGCGTGGCGTTTGATGTCACAAACCGTAACACTGTATTGTCGGTGAACCGGTTCGCCGTCGGGAAGCCCTGGACGGAGGCGTGAATCCCGTGTCTTCCGGGCTTGTCGGAAGTGATGGATGACTCGCCAGGGACGGACCGTGTCGCACAGTAATGCGCCGGCCATGCGCCGGACTGCTAGGCTAGCTGTAAGCGCCGCGAGGCGTGCATAACATAACGATCTCGGCGAGGCGCTAAAGCTGTTCGTTGCCGGCGACCTTACCTTTTCCAGAGAGGAGGAACGACATCATGGCAGAGAAGATCTATCCGGTTCCGGAAGCCGTTGCCAAGGCTGCTCATATTGATCGAGCGGCCTACGAAGAGATGTATCGCCGGTCCATCGAAGACAGGGACAATTTCTGGGCCGAACAGGCCGAGCGCCTGCGCTGGACCAAACGCTGGGACAAGGTCGACAACTCCGATCTGACCGAGGGCCGGATCAGCTGGTTCGAGGGCGGCAAGCTGAACGTCGCCGACAACTGCCTCGATCGACATGTCGAGACGCGCGGTGATCAGACGGCAATCATCTGGGAGCCGGATGATCCGAAAAAGGACGAGGCCCAGCACATCACCTACCGGGATCTGCACGAGCGGGTCTGCCGGTTCGCCAATGCCCTGAAGGAACATGGCGTCAAGAAGGGTGACCGGGTCTGCATCTATCTGCCCATGATTCCCGAGGCCGCGGTGGCCATGCTGGCCTGTGCCCGCATCGGCGCCGTCCATTCCATCGTCTTCGGGGGCTTCTCGCCGCAGGCTCTGCAGGACCGGATCCAGAACGCCGACTGTCAGGTGGTGATTACCGCCGACGAAAGCGCTCGCGGCGGCCGTGCCTTCCCGCTCAAGGCCAATGCCGACGTGGCGCTGGAAGAATGCCCGAACGTCAAGACCATGTTCGTGGTGAAGCGCACCGGCGGCAACGTGGACTGGACCGAAGGACGTGACGTCTGGTTCCACGAGGCCGTGGCCAAGGTATCCGCCGACTGTCCGGCCGAGGAAATGGATGCCGAGGATCCGCTGTTCATCCTCTACACCTCCGGCTCCACCGGCATGCCGAAGGGCGTGCTGCACACCACTGGCGGCTATCTGCTCGGCGCCAGCATGACCCACGAGTACATATTCGATTACAAGGATGGCGAGGTCTATTGGTGCACCGCGGATGTCGGCTGGGTCCCCGGCCACACCTACATCGTCTACGGCCCGCTGGCGAACGGCGCCACCACGCTGATGTTCGAAGGCGTGCCCACCTATCCGGACGCCGGCCGGTTCTGGGACGTGGTGGACAAGCACAAGGTTGCGATCTTCTACACCGCACCCACCGCAATCCGGGCGCTGATGGGTCAGGGTGACGATTTCGTCAATCGCGCCGATCTCGGCTCGCTGCGCCTGCTGGGCAGCGTGGGTGAGCCGATCAACCCGGAGGCCTGGGAGTGGTACTACCGGGTGGTCGGTAAGGAACGCTGCCAGATCGTGGACACCTGGTGGCAGACCGAAACCGGTTCGATCCTGATCACGCCGCTGCCCGGCGCCACGGATCTCAAGCCGGGCGCAGCCAGCAAGCCGTTCTTCGGTGTCGAACCGCAACTGGTGGACAACGAAGGCAACGTGCTGGAGGGCGCCACGTCCGGCAACCTCTGCATCACCCACGCCTGGCCGTCGATGATGCGCACCATCTACGGGGACCATAAGCGGTTCATCGAAACCTATCTGTCTGCCTACAAGGGCAAGTACTTCACCGGCGATGGTGCGAGACGCGACGAGGACGGCTACTACTGGATTACCGGCCGCGTCGACGACGTGCTGAACGTGTCCGGTCACCGCATGGGCACGGCCGAAATCGAGAGTGCCCTGGTGCTGCATTCCAGCGTGTCCGAGGCCGCCGTGGTCGGGTTCCCGCATGACATCAAGGGCCAGGGCATCTACGCCTATGTCACCCTGATGGCCGGGCAGGAACCGTCAGACGATCTCAAGCAGGAGCTGGTCGCCATTATCCGCAAGGAAATCGGCGCCATTGCCAAGCCGGACTTCATTCAGTGGGCACCGGGCCTGCCGAAGACCCGGTCCGGCAAGATCATGCGCCGCATCCTGCGCAAGGTCGCCTGCAACGAGCTGGACAGCCTCGGCGACACCAGCACGCTGGCCGACCCTGCAGTGGTCGACGAGCTGATCGAGAATCGCGCCAACCGTTAAATCCGGTGGTGAATCGACGCATGATCGGTCAAACGCCGTGGTTCTCCGGGACCACGGCGTTTTTTCATGTCCGACCGATCGCTGCGCCCGACACGGAAAAACGGTTACCCTTTCCATTGCAACGATAAAAAGAACGCCCCCAGCGCATCATCAGAATGCGGGGGCAACCAGCCGCACCGGAGGAGCAGACTGCCATCATGGCCAAACATATCCTGATCGTGGATGACGAACCGAACATCGTGCTCTCGCTGGAGTTCCTGATGCGCAAGCGCGGTTACACCGTGACCACCGCGAGCGATGGCGAAGAGGCACTGCGTCTGGTGGATGAACACAAGCCGGACCTGGTGCTGCTGGATGTCATGATGCCTCGCATGGACGGCTACCAGGTCTGCGAGGTCCTGCGCGGACGCGATGATCTCAAGGATCTGCGCATCATCATGCTGACCGCCAAGGGGCGGGACGTGGAGCGGGAAAAGGGACTGTCCATGGGTGCCGACGAATACATCACCAAGCCCTTCTCCACCCAGGAGGTGGTCACACGGGTCGAGCAGGTACTGGGCGGGGAATGATCGCCGACTGGCGATGGCCTTTGCTGGCGACCGGCGCCATCCTGGCGGCGGTGCTGCTCTGGCTGTCACTGGCCATTGCCGGCAATACCGGCTGGCGAACCGCAGGCCTGCTGGCGAGCGGAGTGATCATGGGCGCTCTGCCCTGGCGGTTTATTGCCCTGCGGCGAGGACGCGCCGAACGTCTGGAAGCGGTGCTGCGCGGTATCCGCGAAGGCGTCATCCTGTGCGACGAGCACGGCACCATCCTGTTCTGCAATCCGGCGGTCAAGCGCATCCTCGGGGACAACCGGCAGATCCGCCCCGGCGGCTCGCTGTACGGCGTCTGGACGCAGCGGCCCGTGGAACAGACGCTGCAGTTGCTGCGCCGACGTTGCCAGCGCAATCCGCGCGCAGACCGGCTCACGGAGTTCGTCTGTGCCACACGCGACGACGGCCTGCTGCTTCACTGTCGCATGAGCCTGCTGCCCAGCGACTCCATCTGGTCGTCGTGTTTCCTGCTTTCGTTCGACGATATCGGCCGCCAGACCCACGCCCTGGGCCGCCGCGATCGCAGTCTGCGCGAAGCGATAACCGCGCTCCGCGCGCCGCTGGCCAGCCTGCGGGCGGCAGCCGAAAATGTGGCGCTGGAGAAGGACCTGAGCGATGACGATCGGCAACTGTTCGAGGCCATGATCGTCCGCGAGAGTCGTGAACTCAGCCGTCGTTTCGACTACATGGCAAGCGAAAGCGAAGTGGTGATCGCGGCGCCGTTCAGCATGGCCGACATCCATTCCAGCGACCTGCTCGCCAGTATCCGGCTGCGACGGGGACCGAGCCTGCCGCGCCTGATGGAACACGGCGAGCCCTGCTGGCTGCACGCCGAAACCCATTCCCTGAGCCTGATTCTGGATCATCTGCTGAGCCGTCTGCGCCAGGAACACGGGGTACGCGCAGCGCTGCTGCAGGTGCGGCCCGGCGACCGCCGCGTCTATCTGGAATGCCTCTGGCGCGGACGCCCGATCGCCACCGCGGTGCTCGAGCACTGGCTGACAGAGCCGCTGTGCGGCATCAGTGGCTCCACCAACACGCGTGACGTGCTGGAACGGCATGACAGTACCGCCTGGAGCCGACGCCACCCCAGCTATCGCGATGCCGCGCAATTGACCATTCCCTTGCCGGCGGCAAGACACCAACGTGAAAGGCTGCTACAGGCGGGATGACGGCAACGACCGGGACAACGACTATCCTGAGCAGAAACCGGATGCGGAGAGCGGTATGAGTGAGCAGCCCGGCCGGATACGAGAACGACTGATCGTGCTGGTGCTGCTCGGCGCCATCGCCTTCAACTTTCCGATCCTGGCCCTGTTTGCAAGGGAGGGGCAGATCGCCGGGATCCCGTTGCTGGTGATCTACCTGTTCCTCGCCTGGGCCGTTTTCATCGTCGCCACCTGGTGGATCGTCGGGCGCCGACCGAGAGAACGGACAACGCGGGGCCAGCGCTGACATGCCGCCATGGATTTTCCTGCTCGCTCCGTTCCTGTATCTGGCGCTGTTGTTTGCCATCGCTTATATGGCAGACCGGCGCGCTTACACCGCCCGTTCGCTGGTCAACAACCCGTACGTCTACACCCTGAGTATCGCCGTCTACTGCACGGCCTGGACCTTTTACGGCAGTGTCGGCCGCGCCGCCGAGGATGGCGTCAGCTTCCTCACCATCTACCTCGGGCCGACACTGATGGCAGGCCTCTGGTGGATCGTGTTGCGCAAGATGATTCGTATCAGCAAGGTACACCGGATCACGTCGATCGCCGACTTCATCGCGTCGCGATACGGCAAGAGCATGCTGCTGGGGGGCCTGGCGACCTTCATTGCGGTGATCGGCATCATTCCCTACATCGCGCTGCAGCTTAAAGCGGTGTCTGCGAGCTTCGACGTGCTACTGAGCTTCCCGGACGCGGCGCCCCCCGGCGATGTCGGTATCCTGCAGGACAAGGCGCTCTGGGTCGCCGCTCTGCTGGCCTTGTTCAGCATTCTGTTCGGCACCCGCCACATCGACACCACGGAGCGGCTCGAAGGCATGGTGGTGGCGGTGGCCTTCGAGTCCGTGATCAAGCTGCTGGCGTTTCTCGCGGTCGGCGTGTTCGTCACTTTCATGCTGTTCAACGGTCCGGCCGACCTGTTCGGTCAGGCCTCGGCCGTGCCGGCAGTCGGCGAGTTGCTGTCCTTTTCCGGCCTGCCCGGCGGTTACGGCAACTGGATGGCACTGACCCTGTTGTCGATGGCCGCGATCCTGTTTCTTCCGCGGCAGTTCCAGGTCACGGTGGTGGAGAATGTCAATGAAGACCACCTGCGCACAGCCGCCTGGCTGTTTCCCCTCTACCTGCTGCTGATCAACCTGTTCGTGCTGCCGATCGCGATAGCGGGGTTGCTGTATTTCGGTGACGGCCAGGTGGATCCGGACAACTTCGTGCTGGCCCTGCCACTGGCCGAGGGACGGGAGATGCTCGCTCTGTTCGTCTATCTCGGCGGGTTTTCGGCGGCGACGGGCATGGTCATCGTCGCCTCCATCGCGCTGGCCATCATGGTCAGTAACGATCTGCTGATGCCGGGCATCCTGCGCCTGCGCAACCGGCAGTTGCTGCAACGGGTCAATTTGCAGCGACTGATCATCAACCTGCGCCGGGTGGTGATCGTCGCCGTCCTGCTGCTGGGCTACATGTATTTCCGGCTGATTGCAGATGCGTATGCGCTGGTGAGCATCGGCCTGATTTCGTTTGTCGCGGTGGCCCAGTTCGCGCCGCCGATCCTGATCGGCATGTACTGGAAGGGCGCCAGCCGACTGGGCGCCCTGCTCGGCCTGACTGCCGGTTTCCTGATCTGGGCGTACACCCTGATGCTGCCGTCGCTGGTGGAGCCTGGCTGGCTGCCGGCCAGCTTCACCGACAGTGGCATCCCTGGTGCCGAGTGGCTGCACCCTTATCAACTGTTCGGTCTGACCGGAATGAACCCGATCACGCACGCCCTGTTCTGGTCGTGGCTGTTCAATATCGGCCTGCTGGTGACGGTCTCGGTGTTCGGCCGACAGACCGCCATCGAACGGATTCAGGCGGCGCTGTTCGTGGACGCCTTTCTGCGCTCCGAGCGGGATGTGCGCTTCTGGCAGGGCACCACCAGCGTCAGCGATCTCGAGACCCTGCTGGCACGTTTCGTCGGTCCGAGCCAGGCGGCCAGCACCATCCGTCACTACAGTCGCGACGGCCGCAAGCAGCTGCGAGGCAATGATCAGGTACCGGCGGATCTGCTGAATCAGGCTGAACGGCTGCTGGCCGGCACCATCGGTTCGTCCTCGGCGCGGGTGCTGGTGTCCTCCATCGTCAAGGGCGAAGCCTTGACCATGGAGGGTGTCATGGAACTGCTCGACGCCACCTCGCGGGCCATCGAATACAGCCACCGACTGGAGGAAAAATCCCAGGAACTGGAGCAGGCCACCAGCGAACTGCGGGCGGCCAACGAGCGGCTGCAGGAACTGGACCGGTTGAAGGACGAGTTCGTCTCCATGGTCAGTCACGAACTGCGGACGCCACTTACCTCGATACGCGCATTCGCCGAAATCCTGCAGGATGACGCCGATATATCACGGGAGCAGCAGGAGGAGTTTCTCAGCGTGATCGTCGCCGAGAGCGAACGGCTGACGCGACTGATCAACCAGGTGCTGGACCTGTCCAAGATCGAGAGCGGCTGGGGCGAATGGCGCCTGCGGGACCTGGAACTGGGCGAGATCATCGAAGTGGCACGGCGGGCCACCTCACAACTGTTCAGTGACAGCAACGTCGGCTTGAAAATGCACGATCCCGGCATCCCCTGCAACATCAAGGGCGATGCCGATCGCCTGATCCAGCTGGTCATCAATCTGCTGTCCAACGCCGTGAAATTTACCGACCCCGCGGCCGGCGACGTGGAGATTTCCTGGGACCGGACGGCTCGCGGCATCGAACTGCGGGTGCGGGATCGTGGCCCCGGCATCGCCCCGGAAGAACAGGAAAGGATCTTCGAGAAGTTCCACCAGATCAGCGACCAGCAGGCCGGCAAGCCCAAGGGTAGCGGCCTTGGTCTGGCGATCTGTCGGCGCATTGCCGAGCTGCACTGGGGTCATGTGCGACTGGAGAGTCAGCCCGGCGAGGGTGCGACCTTCATCGTGCTGCTGCCCGAGGCCGGCGGTGACCATTGCGACGTACAGACGGATGGCCGGCGCAGCGAAAGCTGAACGTCGACTCAGCGGCTCCCTAGCAGATCCGGTACCGGTTCCAGCGTCGTCAGTTCCACATCCGGGGGCTCGGGCAACCGCTCGCGGACCGCACCGCTGCGATTGATCCAGGCAACCCGAAAGCCGAACGCGGCCGCACCGGCCACGTCCCAGGCGTTTGACGAATGAAACAGGATCTCCGCGGCAGACACGTCCAGTGCGTCCACTGCCAGTTGATAGACGCGCGGATCGGGCTTGTAGATGCCGAGTGCATCCACGGAAAGAATCCGGTCCAGACTGTCATCCAGACCGGCACTGCGGCTGGCATGCGTCAGGGTCTGCTCGGTGCCGTTGGACAGGATCGCGGTTTGCATGCCGCGCTGCTGCAGGGTTCGCAGCGCGGCCGGCGCCTCCGGATAGCACGTCAACTCCCGATAGGCCGCCAGCAAGTCGTCGGTGAGACCTTCCGGCTCCACGCCGAAGGCTTCCAGCGCATGCAACAATGCATCTTCGGTGATGTGGTCGAAATCGGCGTATCGCCCCATCAGGCTGCGCAACCAGGTGTATTCGAGCTGCTTCTGCCGCCAAAGCGCGCTCACCGCCGACGCCTGGCTCCCCAGCCGCTCCCGGTGCCGCGCCACCGCGGAATGGACATCAAACAGGGTGCCATAGGCGTCGAAGACGCAGGCGCGGATCGCAGGTGAGAAACGTGACATGGGAGACACTCCTTTGTGGTCCTGCCGTCCCGAACGATCATCAGAAGTCTGTTGCCTCAGGGCTCAAGCATGCCACCCCCGCCCCCGGACCGCGACACGGACACCGGCAGAGCTCGTGGCGGCCCGGCTGTCCTGTGCCATCAGTGCGGGGCCGATGCTGCCAGGCATGTCGACAGATGACATGCCGGAGACGGCCGGCGTCTGAATGCCGATTCGGAGCAACGCGCCGTGATGTGCCCGGACGAGGATCGGTGGCTCAATCCACGCGTCACCGATGTCCAGCACATGCTGATCGATCGCGGCGGCGACGGGATCACCCGGACCATCTCTCCGCTGCGCCAGGGTTCCGATAAAACGTCCCGTTTCACAAGCGTGTATCGAGACCTCGTCAGGCCTGAAGCCTGAATACGCGAAGTTGTTCCTGCATGCCAGTGGTTAGCTGACCCAGCTCTTCGGCATCGGCACGGGCCGCGTCGGTCCTGCCGTACATCTCCTGTGCGGCCGTATTGATGGCGTTCAGGCGCCGATCAATCTCCTGCGCCACCTGACTCTGTTCGGCTGCCGCGCCGGCGATATGCGCGGCATGCCGCTCCAGTTCTTCCACGACGCGGACAACGCCAGCCAGCGATTCGTCAGCCCTGCGCATCTCTCCGGCACTCTCGGCCGTCTCTGCGACACCGTCGCGCATGGTTGAAGCGGCCTGCCGAGTCTGCTCCCGCAGTTCGGAAATCATGGTCTCGATCTCTTCGGTAGACTCGTGAGTCTGACGTGCCAACTGCCGAACCTCGCCGGCTACGATGGCGAACCCCCGTCCCTGCTCACCCGCCCGGGCCGCCTCTATCGCGGCATTGAGTGCCAGCAGATTCGTTCGTTCTGCCACGTTTCCAATCACTTCCAGAACCCGTCCGATACCCTCACCCTGAGCCTCAAGGCGCAGGATTTGATCACTACTCCCCTCCAGTTTGCGCTCCAGGCTCTGAATCAGCCCGCTGGACCGCGACACCATGCCCTGCACCTGACGCAAACGGTCCAGCCCTTCACCGGTGGCCGTGGACATTTCCACGGCGTAACCGGCGACCTCACCCACCGACGTGCTCATCTCGGTCACCGCCGTTGCCAGACCGCCGATATCATCCGACTGCTGCTGCGCGCTGCCCGCAACCTCGCCGGATGCGACGCTCAGTCGCCCGCCCAGTGCCGCGAGACTCCGGAATGTGCCGAGAGTCTTTTCGAGAGAGGACTGCACGGTATCCAGCGCCCCGCTCAGCAGGCCCGTGAGCGGGCTTTCGCCACGGCGGGGGCGTGACAGAAAGTCCACTTCATGACCATCGGCTACCAGCGACCTGGCGATCTCCTCGAGTTCCCCGGCCTGCAGAGCCTCCCGCCGCATGGTGGTCGCGAGGTACACCAGAATTGCCGCCTCGAAGACGACGAAAGCCGCGTGAATCAATACCACCGTCATACCGGTATGACCGCGATCCAGCAGAAACACGCCGGTCCCCGCCATCTGCAGATGATGAAACAGAAAATGATGGGCCGCCGTTGCAACTGCGGCGATAACGATCGGAATCGGGTCCCGATAGACCAACAGGAAGGCCAGCAGCACGAAGATACTGAAATGGAATTCCACCATGCCCTCGGCCTGGTGGATGGTCAGCGCTGCAAAGCCCATGTAGGCCACTGCAACGGCATAACGAGTAAGAGCGCCGCCCGGCCGCAGCGATGCCAGCAGCGCCGGTATCACGAACAGCGGCAGACCCGCGAGAATCCAGGCCAGCCAGCTGTCATGCCAGAAAGAGAGTGCCAGCGAGCCGAGCAGAAGCATGCCGAGAATCCGTATCGAGACGGCATCGGCAGACTGATACACACTCTTGAGCTTTTCGTCGGATTTTGCCATGCCGCCCTCCCGGAACCGGGTGAACGGCTCGGCTCACCATTTAGTTGCAAAGCTATCGGCGGACGACGACGTTACTTGAGGCACGAACCTTCGAAGCTGTCATCAAGAGCTGGAGAACCCGCCATGCGGCGCCCCAGCTTGCCGGATCTCTGCTAGCCGGGCGTGATGGCCACCTTGAGCACACCATCGCGCTGATGGGAGAACAGGTCGTAGGCGTCGGCGATGTCATCCAGGGCATAGTGATGCGTCACCATCGGACCGAGATCGATGCGGCCGGAATCGATGATCTGCATCAGACGACGCATGCGTTCCTTGCCCCCGGGGCACAGCGAGGTGACGATCTTGTGGTCCCCGAGTCCGGCGGCAAAGGCACCCAGCGGGATCTTCAGGTCCTCGGAATAAACACCGAGGCTGGACAGCGTACCGCCGGGCTTGATCACGCGCAGCGCCGCCTCGAACGTGCCCTGCAAGCCCAACGCCTCGATCGAGGAATCGACGCCCCGGCCGCCGGTGATCTTGAGAATCTCCTCCACGACATCCACCTTGCGGAAATCCAGCGTGATGTCGGCGCCCATCCGTTGCGCCATCTCCAACCGTTCGTCAACGCCATCCACGGCGATGATCAGTCCGGCACCGCGCAGTCGGGCGCCGGCCGTGGCACAGAGTCCGATGGGACCCTGGGCGAAAATCGCCACCGTATCACCGATCTTGATGCCGGCGGCCTCGGCACCGGCGAAACCGGTGGACATGATGTCCGGACACATCAGAACCTGTTCGTCAGTGAGGCCGTCCGGCACCGGCGCCAGATTCGCCTGCGCGTCCGGCACCAAAACATATTCTGCCTGCGTGCCGTCGATGGTATTACCGAAACGCCAGCCACCCATCGGCTTGTAGCCGTGCCCGGCATGTCCGCCATCCTGGGCTGCGCAGCCGTCCTGGCAGGCATACGAGGTAAAACTGGGACAGATGGCGCCGGCAATCACGCGCTGGCCTTCCTGATAGCCGGTGACGCTGGAACCCAGCTTCTCGATCACGCCCACCGGCTCGTGGCCTATCGTCAACCCCTTGGCGACCGGATACTCGCCTTTGAGGATATGGACATCGGTACCGCAGATGGTGGTCGTGGTCACGCGCACCAGAGCCTCGTTGGGGCCCACATCCGGGATCGGCTTGTCATCGATCTCGATGCGACCGGGTTCGACGAATATCGCGGCTTTCATCATCTGTGCCATAGCGTTGCTCCTTGCTAATGAATTCGGTAGCGGGGTGACGCCATGGAAGCATGGCACACAGGATGGACGCTTGAGACAGATCAAGGGTCGGGGGGAAGAAAGCGCCCGGCGCCCGGCGCCGGAAAAACCGGGCCCTCAGCGATGACCGGGCGGCTTGTCGGTCAATCGGAGGCGGTCCCGGGGTCGAGATTGTCCTGAGTCCGATGCACGAAGTCGCTGGCATCGTGCCGCTCGTGCAGCTGCTCCGCTGGCTCGCCCCAGGTGCGGTTGACCATGCGCCCTCGTTGCACCGCCGGGCGTTGGTCGATCTGTTCGGCCCAGCGCTGCAGGTGCCGGTAGCCCCGTACCTGCAGAAACTCGCCGGCATCATAAAGCCGATCCAGGGCCAGCGCGCCATACCAGGGCCAGATGGCCATGTCGGCAATGGTGTACTCCTCGCCGGCAATGAACGTGTTCGCCGCCAGCCTGCGGTCGAGGACATCCAGTTGCCGCTTGGTTTCCATGGCGTAGCGGTTGATCGGGTATTCGAAATACGCCGGCGCGTAGACATAGAAATGCCCGAAACCACCGCCAAGCAGCGGTGCGCTGCCCATCTGCCAGAACAGCCAGTTCAGGCATTCCACGCGGTCGGCGGTCTGCGTCGGCAGAAACTCGCCGAATTTCCCGGCGAGGTACAGCAGAATCGCCCCGGATTCGAAAATCCGAATCGCCGGCTCGGCGCTGCAATCCAGCAGTGCCGGAATCTTGCCGTTCGGGTTGAGCTCGACAAAGCCGCTGCCGAACTGCTCGCCCTCGGTGATGCGGATCAGATGGGCATCGTATTCCGCGCCGTCGTGGCCCAGCGCCAGCAGTTCCTCCAGCAGAATCGTCACCTTGACGCCGTTGGGGGTCGCCAGCGAATACAACTGCAAAGGATGCCGGCCCCGCGGCAGGGCGCACTCGTGGGTCGGTTCGGACACCGGGCGATTGATAGCGGCGAAGCGGCCCCCACTCTCCGCGTCCCAGGCCCAGACCGCTGGCGGCTTGTAATTACCATCACTCATATGCATCGACCTCATGGAAAGGGGGCCGGAACGCGCTCGCCTGCCGGCCGCGCAGGTCGCCACGAGCAACGCTTGATGTCCGAAAGCCCCGGCGTAGCCATAAAAAACCCCGCATGAAGCGGGGTTTTCGGGACAGCGACAGGAAAGCGAGTGATCAGGCCTCGACTTCTTCCACCGCCTTCATGCTGAGTCGCACACGGCCCTGCCGATCGACTTCCAGCACCTTGACCCGGATCACATCGCCTTCGGCGAGCTTGTCCGCGACGTTCTCGACACGTTCATTGGAAATCTGCGAGATGTGCACCAGGCCGTCCTTGCCCGGCAGGATACTGACGAAGGCACCGAAGTCCATCAGCTTGACCACGCGCCCTTCGTAGATCCGGCCGACTTCGACATCGGCGGTCAGCAGCTCGACGCGACGGCGTGCTTCCTCGCCGGCGGCCTTGTCCACCGAGGCGATGGTCACCGTGCCGTCATCCTTGATGTCGATATTGGCGCCGGTTTCCTCGGTCAGCGCACGGATGGTCGCACCACCCTTGCCGATCACATCGCGGATCTTTTCCGGATCGATGCGGATGGTCAGCATGCGCGGCGCATACTCGGACATCTCGGTGCGCGGCGTGGCAATGGCCTTGGCCATCTCGCCAAGGATGTGCAGCCGTCCGGCATTGGCCTGCCGCAGTGCCTGCTCCATGATCTCGCGGGTGATCCCGTTGATCTTGATATCCATCTGCAGCGCGGTAACACCGTCCTGGGTGCCGGCCACCTTGAAGTCCATGTCACCGAGGTGATCCTCGTCACCGAGGATATCGGACAGCACGGCGGAGTCGTCACCTTCCTTGATCAGGCCCATGGCGATACCGGCGACCGGCGCCTTGATCGGGACACCGGCATCCATCAACGCCAGCGAGGTGCCGCAGACCGAAGCCATGGAGCTGGACCCGTTGGATTCGGTGATTTCGGACACCACGCGGATCACGTAGGGGCAGTCTTCCGGCGCCGGCATCACGGCCTGCACGCCACGTTTGGCAAGCTTGCCATGACCGATTTCACGCCGCTTCGGGCCACCCATGAAGCCTGCTTCCCCGACGCAGTACGGGGGGAAGTTGTAATGCAGCATGAAGGGTTCCTTGCGCTCCCCTTCAATGGCGTCAATGATCTGTGCATCACGGCCGGTGCCCAGCGTGGCGACCACCACCGCCTGGGTTTCGCCCCGGGTGAAGATGGCGGAACCGTGGGTGCGCGGGAGGGCACTGATCTTGATGTCGATCGGCCGCACCGTCGACTGATCGCGTCCGTCGATGCGCGGCTCGCCGGCCAGAATGCGACCCCGCACGATCTTCTTCTCGGCATTCTTGAAGGCACCGCCGACGTCGTTGGCGCTGCGGCCTTCGGCCTCGTCATCGACCAGTTCGTCGAGCACGCGCTGACGCAGCGCGCCGACCTTGTCGCTGCGCTCCTGCTTGTCGGCAATGCTGTACGCGGCGCGCAGTTCGTCGCCGATCATCGATTCGACGGTCTCGCCAAGGGAGACATCCTTCGCCACCGGCTGCCAGTCCCAGCGCGGCTTGCCCGCTTCCGCCGCCAGTTCCTTGATGACATTGATCGCAGTCTGCATCTGCTCGTGCCCGAACAGAACGGCACCGAGCATCACGTCTTCGCTCAGCTCGCGGGCCTCGGACTCCACCATCAGCACCGCATCGCTGGTGCCGGCGACGACCAGATCCAGGTCGGAGCTCTCGAGACTGCTGAAGCTCGGATTGAGCAGATACTCACCGTTGCGGTAGCCGACCCGGGCAGCACCCACCGGGCCGTCGAACGGAATACCGGAGACCGCGAGAGCCGCCGAAGTGCCGATCAGGGCCGGGATGTCAGGGTCCACATCCGGGTTCATCGAGATCACCGTGGCGATCACCTGAACCTCGTTGTAAAAGCCCTTGGGGAACAGCGGACGGATCGGGCGATCGATCAACCGGCAGGTCAGGGTTTCCTTCTCGGAGGGGCGACCCTCACGCTTGAAGAAGCCGCCCGGGATCTTGCCCGCGGCGTAGGTCCGTTCCTGGTAATTGACAGTCAGAGGCAGGAAATCGCGCTGACCCGGCTCGTCCTTCTTGCCCACCACGGTGACCAGCACCACGGTATCGGACATGTTGACCAGCACCGCGCCGGTCGCCTGCCGGGCAATGGCACCGGTCTCGAGGGTCACGGTGTGCTCACCGTACTGGAATGATTTTGTTACAGCTTCCACGTGCGAATTCCTCTCTTTCACCTGCCGGAAAACGAACGACGCGCCCCTGCGCGTCGCTCAATTACTTGCGGATACCGAGGCGCTCGATAACCGTCTGGTAACGGCCCTGATCCTTGCGCTTCAGGTAATCCAGCAGCTTGCGCCGCTGATTCACCAGCTTCAGCAGACCACGGCGGGAATGGTGATCCTGCTTGTGATCAACAAAGTGCTGGGTCAGGTGGGTAATACGTGTGGACAGCAGTGCAATCTGCACCTCCGGCGACCCGGTATCGGTGTCGCTGCGGCGGTAGCTCTGCACGATTTCTGCCTTTTTTTCGGCGTTCAATGACATCAAGATGCTCCTGATCGGTTCCATGCCGGTTCTGCAAGGCCGCACATTGTAGCCATGCACCCCCGGCGTCACAAGCTAGGGAATATTAAGCGTTTCCCTGGGCCGCCTTATTGTCTGATGTTTTTCCGGCAGCGACCGTCGCGGCCACGATACTGCTCATCAATCCGTTCGCATCAGGCGCTGCGGCAGCAAGCGGCCGTCATCACCGATGCGTCCCATGCCGAGGAAGCGGTTGGCGTCGAACACCCGCACCAGCCCGGGTTCCGGCAGACCGGGCACCCAGACCGCCTGTCCCTGCAGGAGAAAGTGCGAGGCCTCCTCGGCCAGGACCACGTCAGGCCAGCCCTGCAACCCCTGCTCGGTCGGCAGCAGGCTGGCATCCAGCGCCGCCAGCCCTCCGCTGTCGGCACGCGCCTGCATTTCGGCGACGGTCACCATGTCTTCACCCCGGAACGGCCCCAGCGCGGTGCGCCGCAGCGCCGTGACGTGGGCGCCGCAACCCAGATCCGCGCCGATGCTCTCCACCAGCGATCGAACGTAAGTCCCTTTGGAGCAGAATACCGACAGGGCCAGGCTGTCATCGCTCGGACGGGCCACCAGGTCCAGCGCATGAATCGTTACCGGCCGCGGCGGCCGTTCGACCTCGACACCCCGGCGCGCCAGTTTGTACAGGCGCTGCCCCTGATGTTTGAGAGCCGAGACCATCGGCGGGACTTGCGCGATGGGACCGCGCAGCGGCGCCAGCGCCTGTTCTACGCGGTGCTCGTCCAGCGCCGGCACCGGCCGTCGCTCCAGCACCTCGCCATCGGCATCGCCGCTGTCCGTGGTGACGCCGAGACGGCAGACCACGTCATAGCGCTTGTCCGCATCCAGCAGAAAACCGGAGATTTTGGTCGCGTCGCCGAAACAGATCGGCAGCAGACCGCTGGCCAGCGGGTCCAGACTGCCGGTGTGGCCGGCCTTGCGCGCCCGGAAAAGGTGCTTCATCTGCTGCAGGGCACGGTTGGAACTCAGGCCCACCGGCTTGTCCAGCAACAGAATGCCGTCGACCCGACGACGGTCCGCCCGCGCCACCATGATCCGGTACGCCTACTGGTCCCGGTCCGGATCGTCGTTGCCATGTTCACGATCGGCGGCTACCGCCTGATCAATGAGCTGGCTCAGATCCGCGCCCCGGTCGAACACATCGTCATGGAAGAAATGCAACGCCGGGACGGTCCGCAGACGCATGTTGCGGCCCAGCTCACGACGCAGAAATCCGGCGGCCTTGTTCAGGATCTCGGCACCTTCGCGCGAGGTCTCGGCATCGGCACCCAGCACGGTCATGTAAACCTTGGCATGTGCCATGTCACGGCTGACCGTCACCTCGGACACTGTCACCGAACCGAGTCGCGGATCGCGTACCGAGTCGCGGATCAGGGTCGCCAGCTCGCGCTGGATCTGATCGGCGACTCGGCGCGCGCGTGGATAATCCTTTGCCATGCCTGCCCTCCGGGCCTTCGTCCCGACACACGTACGGGAAACGCCGAATGCTTCGCGGTCGATGCGGGCAGCCGTCCACCGCCCTGCCACGCCATCGCGACATGCCCGACGAACGGAACGCCCGCCGGGCCCCCGACAGCTGGCAGCGCGGTGACGCCTACAGCGAGCGCGCCACCTCGATCCGCTCGAAGCACTCGATCTGGTCGCCGACCTTGACGTCATTGTAGTTCTTGACCCCGATGCCGCATTCGGTGCCGGAGCGAACTTCCTTGACGTCATCCTTGAAGCGGCGCAGCGATTCCAGCTCGCCCTGATAGATCACCACATCATCGCGCAGCACACGGATCGGGTTGTCGCGCTTCACCACGCCCTCCTCGACCAGGCAGCCGGCGATCGCGCCGAGCTTGGAGGAACGGAATACGTCCTGGACCCGGGCCAGACCGATGATTTCCTCACGGATTTCCGGTTCCAGCATGCCGCTGATGGCGTTCTTCAGCTGATCGATCGCCTCGTAGATGATGCTGTGATAATGCACATCCACATCCGCTTCCTGGATCAGCTTGCGCGCCGTGGTATCGGCACGCACGTTGAAGCCGATGACGATGGCCCGCGAGGCAAGCGCCAGATTGATGTCGGACTCGTTGATGCCACCAACACCGGCCGAGATCACATTGAGCTTGGCGTGTTCATTCGACAGTTCGGTGAGAGACTGGCTCAGCGCCTCGGCACTGCCCTGCACATCGGCCTTGAGCATGATGTTGACCACCACCTGCTCGTCCGACATGGACTCGCCGAAGATATCCTCGAGCTTGGCCGCCTTCTGCTGGGCCAGACGCTTGTCACGCAGACGCTCCTTGCGCAGTTCGGCCACTTCGCGGGCTCGACGCTCGTCTTTCACGACCATCACGTCGTCACCGGCATTCGGCGCACCGGACAGACCCAGCACGACCACTGGAATCGACGGTCCGGCGGAATCCACCTGCTTGCCGGCCTCGTTGAGCATGGCGCGCACACGACCGTACTCGACGCCGGAGAGAATCATGTCGCCCTTGTTCAGTTGACCGTTCTGCACCAGCACCGTAGCCACCGGGCCACGGCCCTTGTCGAGACTGGATTCGACCACGGTGCCGGTCGCCGGGCAGTCGGACACCGCTTTCAGTTCCAGCAATTCGGACTGCAGCAGGATCGCTTCCAGCAGGTTGTCGATGCCTTCGCCGGTCTTCGCCGAAACGTGCACGAACTGGTAATCGCCGCCCCAGTCTTCCGGAATGACTTCGTGCTGGGTCAGTTCCTGCTTGACCCGGTCCGGGTCCGCCTCCGGCTTGTCGATCTTGTTGACGGCCACCACCATCGGGACGCCTGCCGCCTTGGCATGCTTGATCGCCTCTTCGGTCTGCGGCATGACGCCGTCATCGGCCGCCACCACCAGCACCACCACGTCGGTGATCTTGGCGCCACGGGCGCGCATAGAGGTAAATGCCTGGTGCCCCGGTGTATCCAGGAAGGTGACCATGCCGCGCTCGGTTTCCACATGGTAGGCACCGATATGCTGGGTAATGCCCCCGGCCTCGCCGGCGGCGACCTTGGCCCGACGGATGTGGTCGAGCAGCGAGGTCTTGCCGTGGTCGACGTGGCCCATGATGGTAACCACCGGCGCACGACTGATCTGCGCGCCTTCGGGCCGTTCCATTTCCGCCACCATTTCCTCTTCCAGGGCGTTGTCGCTGACGATCTTCGGCTTGTGGCCGAGTTCTTCCACCAGCAGCACGGCCGTGTCCTGATCAATCACCTGATTGATCGTGGCCATCATGCCCTGCTTCATCATTTCCTTGATCAGCACCGCGGCCTTGACGCTCATGCGCTGAGCGAGATCGCCGACCGCAATGCTTTCCGGCACCTGCACCTCCCGCACCACCGGTGCGGTCGGCTTTTCGAAGCCGTGCTGAATGGCCTGACCGGCACCGGAGCCGCCGGACTGATCACGACGCTTGCGCCGTCCGGCCTTGCCCGGAGCAACACGCAGTTCTTCGCGGCCACCACGGCCGCCGCGTTTGGGCTTGCCCCGGCGGCGCTCGCTCTCCTCGGTCGAGGCGCGTTCCTTTTCCTTGGCCTTCTTGCGCTTGGACGCCTCGGCTTCAGCTTCCGCTTCCAGCGTGGCCGGATCGGCAACCGGCGGCGGCTCGGCCTTCTTGCGCGGCTTCGCCTTGTCGCCCGCTTCCTCGTCGGCTGCAGCCGGCGCTTCCGGTTCGGCCGCAGGCGCCGCAGCCGCCTCTTCCGCCTTGCGCGCTTCTTCCTCGGCCAGACGCGCCGCCTCGGCGGCTTCCTGTTCCGCGCGCTCGGCGGCCTCGCGTTCCTTCTCGGCCGCCTGCTCCGCTTCCCGCACCTTGGCTTCTGCGGCTTCCTGCTCCAGCCGTCGCGCTTCTTCCTCGCGCTCCTTCTCCGCTTCCACGTCACTGCGCTTCACGTAGGTCCGTTTGCGACGGACCTCGACATTCACCGTGCGGGTCGGCGCCGGACCGCGCGCGCCGCGACCTCCGGCACCGGCATTGAGCTTGATCTGACTCGTGCTCTTGCGCCTCAGCGTGACTTTCTGAGGGGCGGAATCGGCCGCCGCATCGGCCTCGGCCCGGCCGTGGGAGCGCCGCAAGTGCGCCAGCAGGGTTGCCTTGTCCTCGTCGGAAAGCACCGCATCGGCGTCCTGGATATTCACGCCCGCATCCTTCAACTGCGAGAGCAAACGATCCACGGGCGTACCGACGGTTTCCGCAAACTGTTTGACTGTGACTTCAGACATGCAATTCTCCCTGAATCCTGCTCTGGCTCATGCCCCACGGGCACGCGATAAAGTCTCCGGGTCTTGCAACCCGGAGGGCCGTCTCAGGATTCCCTCTCTTCCGGCTGCTCCGCGAACCACGGTTCGCGTGCCTTCATGATCAGAGTCGCAGCGCGATCGGCCTCGATCTCGGCGATTTCCACCACATCGTCCACCGCCTGGTCGGCCAAGTCTTCCATGGTCACGACCCCACCGGCAGCCAGGCGTCGCGCCAGGCCCTCATCCATGCCTTCCATGGCCAGCAGGTCTTCGGCCGGCTGAGCGTCGCCCAGTTGCTCTTCGCTGGCGATCATCTGCGTCAGCAGCGCATCCCGTGCCCGGGATCGCAGTTCCTCGACGATATTCTCGTCGAACTCCTCGATTTCCAGCATCTCCGAAGTGGGCACGTAGGCCACTTCCTCGATCGTGCTGAACCCTTCCTGCACCAGGATCGACGCCACTTCCTCGTCGACCCCGAGCGTGTTCATGAAGATGTCGATGGTCTTCTGTGCTTCTTCCTGACTCTTGGCTTCGGCATCGGCCGAAGTCATGACGTTCAGTTCCCAGCCGGTCAGCTGGCTCGCCAGGCGCACGTTCTGTCCGCCTCGACCGATGGCCTGGGACAGCTGATCCTCAACCACGGCGACGTCCATGCTGTGGGAGTCCTCGTCGACGACGATGGACTCCACGTCCGCCGGCGCCATGGCGTTGATCACGAACTGGGCCGGGTTGTCATTCCAGAGAATGATGTCGATGCGCTCGCCGGAAAGCTCGTTGGACACGGCCTGCACCCGCGACCCGCGCATGCCGACGCAGGCACCGACCGGGTCGATGCGCGGATCGTTGGAGCGGACCGAGATCTTGGCCCGCAGACCCGGATCGCGGGCGGCACCCAGGATGTCGATGAGTTCCTGTCCGACTTCCGGCACCTCCAGCTTGAACAGCTCGATCAGGAATTCCGGTGCCGTACGGGACACGAACAACTGCGGCCCCTTGGCTTCGGGCCGGACTTCCTTGAGGTAACCGCGCACCCGGTCATTGGTGCGGAAGGCTTCCCGCGGGATCACCCACTCACGCGGAATGATCGCCTCGGCGTTGGCGCCGAGATCGATGATGACATTGCCCCGCTCGACCTTCTTGACGATACCGGTGATCAACTCGCCGACCCGGTCACGGTAGGCATCAAGTACCTTCGCCCGCTCCGCCTCGCGCACTTTCTGCACGATCACCTGTTTGGCGGTCTGCGCGGCGATACGGCCGAAGGCGATGGACTCCATCGGTTCCTCGACGAAATCACCGATCTGCACGTCGGGGTCCCGCTTCCTGGCCTCGTCGAGCAGCATCAGGTGTTCGGGCGATTCGCTTTCTTCCAGCGTCGCCTCGTCGACCACCTGCCATTGCCGGAACGTGGAATATTCGCCGGTGTCCCGATCGACGGCGACCCGCACATCGATATCTTCGGGATACCGTTTGCGGGTTGCGGACGCCAGCGCGGCCTCGATGGCCTCGACAATGACCTCCTTGTCCACGCCCTTTTCGTTGGACATGGCTTCCACAACCAGCAGGATTTCCTTGCTCATACCTTATGCTCCGCACCACCGGCGCCAGGGCGCCCGGTAGCCTTGGTGAATATCAAAGGTCCGGAACCAGATTGCCTTTCTCGATCCGGTCCAGGGGCACCCGCAGGTCCTGCCCCTCCTCCTCAAGAACCACGGTCTCGCCATCCAGACCCCGCAGGATTCCGCGCAACTTGCGCCGCCCCTCCCACAGCCCGGTCAGCTTGAGCCGGATCTCATGCCCGGCAAACCGTTCGAAATCGTCCCGCCGCATCAGTGGCCGATCCAGCCCGGGGGAGGACACCTCCAGCCGGTACCGCCCGCTGATCGGGTCTTCCACATCCAGCACTCCGCTGACCTGATGGCTGATGCGTGCGCAATCGTCCACCGTGATGCCGTCGGCATGATCAATGTAAATGCGCAGCAGACCCTCGCCCCGTCCGGGGTGGTACTCCACGCCGACCAACTCGAAGCCCAGACCCTCGGTCACCGGCTCGAACATGGTCGTCAGACGATCCGTCATTGCATCCATCGCCACGCCCGGAAACAAAAAAAGGGCCCTGGACCAGCATCGATCCACGCCCATCCGGCAAATCGCCGGTGGGTCCGCCTGCCGCTGGCAAGAGGCCTGACACCAGCGATAAAAAAAGGCCGCAAGCGGCCTTGATCCTGACGGCAACGCTGTCGAAGGACAGTGCTCCGCCGCGAACAGCTCGGAATGGTACGTCGGCGGCCTTCAGACCGTCAAGAAACGCACTTCCGGAGTCCGGAAACAACAACGGGCAGCCTGGGGCTGCCCGTTGTTCTTCTAACTGGTAGCGGGGGCAGGATTTGAACCTGCGACCTTCGGGTTATGAGCCCGACGAGCTGCCAGACTGCTCCACCCCGCAATCGACGAAACGCAGTGTAGTGAACCGCCCCTCATGTTTCAAGGGAATTCGACAAGTCCCTGACGTTCACCACTGCAGACGGCAGCAAATCAGTCGTCGAACGGCACATCGGCACGCGACGACAATTCGAGGAGATCGGCGCAATCGGCAATTTCCCCGTCCGGACCTTCGCACTCGCTGATGTCGTTCAGCAGGATGCGACCGATGTCACCGCACTGCTGGCCGCTGACGTCGAAGATCCGGACACTGGTCTTGCCCGCACCGACCGGCCCCGCCTGCACCGCGAGCCGGCGGGTGATGACGCCCTCCGGATCAAACAGCACCAGTTGCAGCCGCAGCGACTCCACCGGCCCGGCCGTGCCGTTATCCAGCACCAGATAGGCACGACAGGCATCGTCGGTGTCTTCAAGCTTGTTCAGTTCCAGCGACAGCCCGCCATCGTCGGCCTGTACCGTGATCAGCATCAACAACAACGTAACAAGCAGCAATCCCTGCAGGCGGTTCATCCATCCACGGCATTGTCCGGCTGACTTCACGATAGTCTCCCTCTGGCCATTGCTTGCGTGCATCGCGGGCGTCTCCAAGCGCTCGGGATATCCGGCGAGTATGCCAGCCCGCCGGGCCCGGCCCAAGATCTCCGCTCGGCCGCGCCGATGCCGTCAGCCGGCATCCTGCCCGCGTTTCCTCTTGCTGCCGCGCTTGCGCAGGTGGTGCCGCAGATCGTGGTACCAGATGAACCCGGGCAGAGCGAGCACCATGAACAGGCAGAGCGTGGTGACCCAGAACTCCCAGTCCTGCGGATAGATGTCCCCTGTCACCCGGTATTCGAGACCGGCGCCGATGGCGGAAACCACGCCGAAGAAGAACAGCCATTCCAGCAGACGCACGCCTTCCCGCTTGCGACCACTCGCCGGTTCCCGCACGAACAGGATGCGCTCACTCAGCCAGGGCAGATTGGCCGCCACCAGGGCGATCAGCAGGATCAGAACAAAGGCACCGGTTTCAGTCATTGCGTCTCCATCGACTCAGGGCGCGAACGCGGCCATGCAGATGGCCACAAGGGCGCCGGGGAACAGGCCCAGGGCCAGCACCGCGAAACCATTGGCTGCCAGAACGGCACGGAACCCGCCCGACCCGGAGGGCTGTGGGCCACGACCTTCCGGCTTGTCGAAATACATCAGGCGAACGATCCGCAGGTAGTAGAAGGCGCCGATCACGGCGCCGACCACCGCCAGCACGGCCAGCCAGACGAAGCCAGCCTCGACGGTAGCCTTCAGCACCAGCCACTTGGCATAGAATCCGACAGTTCCCGGGATCCCGGTCAGCGAGATCATCAGCAGCAGCATGACGAAGGCGAACAGCGGGCTGCGCTCGTTCAGTCCCTTGAAGTCCTCGAGCTGGTCGGCCTCGAAATCACGCCGGCTGAGCAGCAACACGACGCCAAAGGCAGCGGCCACCGTCACGGCGTAGGTCACGGCGTAGAACACTGCCGCACCATAGCCACCAGGTGCTCCCGCCAGCAGGCCCATGAAAATGAAGCCCATGTGATTGAACGTGGAATAGGCCAGCATGCGTTTTATATTGGTCTGCACCAGTGCCACGGTGTTCCCGACGATCAGCGACAGCACGGCGAGAATCACCATCATCTGCTGCCAGTCGGCGATCAGCGGCTCCAGCCCCTCGCCGATCAGCCGCAGGAACAGACCCACGGCGGCGACCTTGGAGCCGGTGGCAATCATCAGCGTGACCGGGGTCGGCGCGCCGTGATAGACATCCGGCACCCACATGTGGAACGGCACGGCACCGAACTTGAAAGCCACCCCGACCACCATGAACACCAGGCCGAACAGGAACAGGACACGGTTCTCTTCCAGCGTCGCGGCAGCCTCGCGAATGGTCGCCAGATCCAGGCTCCCGGTGGTGCCGTAGAGCATCGACATGCCGTACAGCAACATGCCGGACGCCAGGGCGCCGAGCACGAAATACTTCATCGCCGCCTCGGATGCACGCGGTGAATCCCGGTCCATCGCCACCAGCGCATACAGGCACAGCGACATCAGCTCGACCCCGAGGTACAGGGTCAGAAGGTTGTGCGCCGAGACCGTGACCAGCATGCCGAGCACGGCAAACAGCGACAGGATGTAGTACTCGCCGGTCAGCAGCCCGCGTTCGCGCATGTAATCCCGCGAATAGGCGAAGCCGAGGAAACCGAGCAGCAGGACACTGACCTTGAGGATGGTGCCGAGCGCATCCGCCACATAGGTGCCGCTGAAGGTCGTCGCGTCCACGCCCCACTGGGTACTGACGGCGATCACCGCCGTGGAAATCAGCGCGAACTGGGTCAGCCAGTAGGCTGGTGTGTGATCGCGGTCCTTGCTGAACAGATCGACGACCAGCACCAGACAGGCCATACCCAGCAGCCAGATCTCCGGCAGGGCCAGCATCAGGTCCGGTATCTCGAACGCTTCCGCGGTGGTCATAAGGCTTCCTTTCATCCTGCATCAGGGCGACGCCGTGCGCGCCGCCCGCATTGTACAAGGCGGGATCAGAGGCCGGCGGCCACGATCTCCAGCAGATTTTCCAGCGAGGGTTCCATGATCTCGATCAGCGGCCCCGGATAGACACCCAGCCAGAGCACCGCCGCAGCCAGCACGCCGAGCACGATCAGTTCGCGCCGGTCGACATCCTGCAGGCTGTCCACCTCCTTGCTGGTGACGTCGCCGTACAGCACGCGGCGCACCATCCACAGGGTGTAGGCGGCACCGAGAATCAGCGTTGTGGCGGCGGCGAAGGCGTACCAGAAATTGGCCTGGAACGCGGCCAGGATCACCATGAACTCGCCGACGAAGCCGGACGTACCCGGCAGGCCGGCATTGGCCATCGCGAACAGCACGAAGAAGCCGGCGAATATCGGCATCCGGTGTGCGACACCGCCGTAACGATCCATGTCCCGGGTATGCATGCGGTCATACAGCACACCGACACAGAGGAACATCGCGGCGGAAATGAAGCCGTGCGAGATCATCTGCACCATGCCGCCTTCCAGCGCCAGCAGCATGCCGCTGCCACCGGTACGGTCGGCGATGGCGAAGATCACGAAGAAGCCCAGCGTGACGAAACCCATGTGCGCTATCGACGAGTAGGCGATCAGCTTCTTCATGTCCTGCTGCATCATCGCGACGAAGCCGATGTAGACCACGGCAATCAGCGACAGCGTGATCATCAGCCAGTCCAGCGTCATGCTTGCTTCCGGCACCACCGGCAGACTGAAGCGGACAAACCCGTAGCCGCCGATCTTGAGCATGATGGCGGCCAGAATCACCGAACCACCGGTGGGCGCCTGCACGTGCGCATCCGGCAGCCAGGTGTGCACCGGCCACATCGGCACCTTGATGGCGAAGGCCATGAGGAAGGCCATGAACAGCCAGATCTGGGCGTTCAGTGGCAGGTCCAGGCCGTAGAAGTCCAGGATGTGGAAGCTGCCACCGGCCTGAAACTGCAGATAAACCAGCGCCACCAGCATCATCACCGAGCCGATGAAGGTATACAGGAAGAACTTGATGGTCGCGTAGATACGGTTGGCGCCACCCCAGATGCCGATCAGCAGGAACATCGGCACCAGCATGACTTCGAAGAACACGTAAAACAGGATCGCATCAAGGGCCGAGAACACGCCCACCATGATGCCGTTGAGCATCAGGAAACAGGCCTGGAACATGGCCGGCTTTTCGGTGACCCGACGCCAGGACGCAATCAGCACCAGCAACGTCGAGAACGTGGTCAGCACCACCAGCGGCATCGAGATGCCGTCCACGCCCAGATGGTAATTGACGTTGAGTGTGTCCACCCAGGGCCGCAGCTCGACGAACTGCATTGCTGCCGTGCCGGGCGCAAAGCCGGTAATCAGACCGAGGCTGAACAGGAAGGTCAGGGCGGCGGTCGCCAGCGCGACGAGTCGCGCCTGCGACTCACGTTCGTCACCCAGCGCCAGCACCACCACGCCACCGATGATCGGCAGCCAGATCAGCAGGCTCAGCAATGGCCAGGATGATTCCAACATCCGTTGTATTCCTTTCCGTCAAATGGCGCTGCGGCGCACGCCGGCCGCAGCTCGAAACCCCGGACCCACGGCCTAGCGCGCGGCGCCGTAGACAAACCAGGTCAGCAACACCACTAGGCCGATGATCATGGCGAAGGCGTAGTGGTACAGGTAGCCGGTCTGGATCTGCCGCAGCAGGCCCGCCGCCCAGCCGATCGAGCGGGCGGTACCGTTCACCAGCAGGCCATCGATCAGGCGCGCATCGGTGACCCGCGAGAAAAAGCTGCCAAGCGCCCGACTGCCGCCGGCAATGCCGCGGATGTACAGGGCATCGAAGCCGTACTTGTTCTCGAGCACGGCATGCAGGGGCCGCAACCGCGACTGGATCACGGCCGGCAGATCGGGACGTTTGATATACAGGAACCAGGCGGTGGCGACACCGGCGGCGGCAAGATACAGCGGCAGCGTCACGAAACCGTGGGCAATGAAACCGAACGGCCCGGTGTAGTCCTGCCCCAGATAGGCCAGCACATCATTGGCCCGATGGACAAAGATGGAACCGTCGAAAAAGCCGCCGAAGACCATCGGTCCGATCGTGAACAGACCGATCAGCACCGACGGCACGGCCAGCAGGATCAGCGGCACGGTGACCACGCGCGGGCTTTCCTGCAGATGATCGCGCGTGTGATGGTCCATGCGGCCTTCACCGTGGAACACCATGAAGAACAGGCGGAAGCTGTAAAGCGCGGTGACGAACACGCCGAGCAGCACCATCAGATAGGCGAAACCGGCGCCGGCCCGATCCGAGGCATGCACCGCCTCGATGATCGCGTCCTTGGAGAAGAAGCCCGAGAAACCGGGGAAGCCGATCAGCGCCAAGGTACCGATCAGCATGGTCCAGTAGGTCACCGGCATATAGGCCTTGAGTCCGCCCATCTCCCGCATGTCCTGCTTGTGGTGCATGGCGATGATCACCGACCCGGCGCCGAGGAACAGCAGCGCCTTGAAGAAGGCATGGGTCATCAGGTGGAACACGCCGGCGGCGTAGGCCGAGACACCCAGCGCCACCACCATGTAACCGAGCTGGGACAGCGTCGAATAGGCGATGACCCGCTTGATGTCGTTCTGCACAAGACCGATCAGGCCCATGAAGAAGGCGGTGAAGGCGCCGATCACCAGAATGAAGGACAGCGCCACTTCCGACAGCTCGTACAGCGGCGACATGCGCGCCACGAGGAAAATGCCGGCGGTGACCATGGTGGCGGCGTGGATCAGCGCCGAGATCGGCGTCGGGCCTTCCATGGAATCGGGCAGCCACACGTGCAGCGGTGCCTGCGCCGATTTGCCCATGGCACCGATGAACAGCAGGATGCCGGCCACCGTCACCACCTTCCACTCGGCGCCGCCAAGGATCGACATGGTGCGATCAGGGTCCGACTCGGCGGCGGCGAACACCTCCACGTAGTCGAGGCTGCCGAAATACAGCAGAACCGCGCCGATCCCCAGTAAAAGGCCGAAGTCGCCGCCACGATTGACCAGGAAGGCCTTCAGGTTGGCGAACACCGCCGTGGGCCGGTTGAACCAGAAACCGATCAGCAGATAGGACACCAGGCCCACGGCTTCCCACGCGAAGAACAGCTGCAGGAAATTGTTCGCCATCACCAGCATCAGCATGGCGAAGGTGAACAGGGCGATATAGCTGAAGAAGCGCTGATAACTGTTGACGCCGGCGAGGCTGCCGGCCGGCCAGTTCTCTTCGTCGTGAGACATGTAACCGATGGTGTAGACATGCACCATCAGCGAGACGAAGGTGACCACGGTCATCATCATCGCCGACAGATTGTCCACCAGGAAACCGATCTCGAAACGGATTCCGTCCGCCACCATCCAGGTGTAGACCGTGCCGTTGAACGGCTGCACCCAGCCCGCAATCAGCCCCACCAGCACGATCAGCGAGAGCACGAACGCCAGACCCACGCTGACACTGGTCACCCAGTGCGCGCCCTCACGGCCGATGCGCCCGCCGAACAGGCCGGCGGTCAACGCGCCGAGCAGCGGCAGCAGGACGATGAGCAGATAGATCGTTTTCATGTGGCTAGCCCTTCATGGTGTCCAGATCGGCCACGTCGATGGAATTCCGGTTACGGAACAGCGCCACCATGATGGCCAGACCAATGGCCGACTCCGCGGCCGCCACGGTCAGGATGAAGAAGACAAAGACCTGCCCGGCGAGATCTCCCATGAAGGTGGAGAAACCGATGAAATTGAAATTCACCGCCAGCAGGATCAGTTCGATGGACATGAGCAGGACGATGGCATTCTTCCGGTTGAGGAAGATGCCGGCCATGCCCAGGGCGAACAGTAATGCCCCCAGCACCAGATAATGCGATAAGCCGATCATAGAAGTCCCTGTGCCCGATTGGCGTGTTATTCCGAGTCGCGCCGTGAATTGCGCGGCAGATCCACGGTGCGTAACCGATCCGCCTTGCGCACCCGGACCTGCCGGCCCGGATCCTGATGCTTGGTCCCTTCGCGGCGGCGCAGCGTGAGCATGATGGCGGCGATGATCGCCACCAGCAGGATCACTGCCGCCAGCTCGAAGGGGTAGACATAAACCGTGTACAGCACGCTGCCGATGAGTGCGGTATTGGCGGCGTCCTCCGGAATCGGCAGGTCACCGCCGGGCAATGTCGCCGGATCCATGATTCCGGAGCCCACCACCAGCAGCATCTGCACCACCATGACCGCCGCGATCGGCACACCGATATACAGGTGCCGGACGAAACCTTCGCGCAGTTTCTCGAGATTGATGTCCAGCATCATCACGACGAACAGGAACAGCACCATCACTGCGCCGACGTAAACCAGCACCAGAACGATGCCCAGGAACTCGGCGCCGGCCATGATCCACAATGCGGCGCTGTTGAAGAAGGCCAGCACCAGATACATGGCCGCATGCACCGGATTGCGCGCGGTGATCACCATGGTGGCAGCGAAAATCAGCACCACGGCGAAGACGTAGAAAACAAACTCGAACATGTTGTTCTGGCCCCTGTGCCCTAACGATAACGCGCGTCGGCGGCGCGATCCGCGGCAAGCTGTTTCTCGTATTTGTCACCCACGGCGAGCAGTTGCTGCTTGGTGATGATGTTCTCGCCGCGATTCTCCATGTGATATTCGTGAATACGGGTCTCGACAATCGAATCCACCGGACAGGATTCCTCGCAGAAGCCGCAGTAGATGCACTTGAAAAGGTCGATGTCATAGCGCGTGGTGCGGCGCTGGCCGTCCTCGCGCTCTTCCGATTCGATGGTGATCGCCAGCGCGGGGCAGACCGCCTCGCAAAGCTTGCAGGCGATGCAGCGCTCCTCACCGTTGGGATAGCGACGCAGGGCATGCAGGCCGCGAAAACGCGGTGACTGCGGCGCCTTCTCCTCCGGGTACTGGATGGTCACCTTGCGCTTGAACAGGTTACGCCCGGTCAGGCGCAGGCCCAGCAGCAGCTCCCAGAGCAGGAAGGTCTTGAGGAAATCGCGAATTGCTGTCATGACATACGCTCCTGGCGATGACCCCGAGTCATCAGTCGAACCACGGACCGAAGCCGGCCAGAATCATCAGGGCCAGCACGACCAGCCAGACCACCGTCACCGGAATGAGCACCTTCCAGCCGAGCCGCATGATCTGGTCATAGCGATACCGCGGAAACGTGGCGCGGAACCAGAGATACAGATACAGGAAGCCCGCCACCTTGATCACGAACCAGACCAGCCCCGGCACCAGATCGAACACCGGACCCAGCAGCGGCAGTCCGTGGAACGGCGAATACCAGCCGCCCATGAACAGAATCACCGCCAGACCGGAGATCAGGATCATGTTGGCGTATTCGGCGAGGAAGAACACCGCAAAAGCGACCCCCGAATACTCCACATGGAAACCGGCCACGATTTCCGACTCACCCTCGGCGACATCGAACGGTGCCCGGTTAGTCTCGGCCACACCGGAAATCCAGTAGACGATGAACAGCGGCAGCAGCGGTAACCAGAACCAGTTCCAGATCGGACCGGCCTGCGCGGTCACGATGCTGCTCATGTTCATCGAACCGGCCGCCATCAGCACGCCGACCAGGGCAAACCCCATGGCGATCTCGTAGGACACGATCTGCGCCGCCGAGCGCATGGCCCCCAGCATCGAGTACTTGGAGTTGGCCGCCCAGCCCGCCAGGATCACGCCGTAGACACCGAGCGACGTCATCGCCAGCACGTACAGCAGCCCGGCATTGATGTCGGCCAGCACGAGCCCTTCGCCGAACGGGATCACCGCCCAGGCCGCCAGCGCCGGCATCAGCGCCAGCAGGGGCGCGATCAGGAACAGAAAGCGATTGGCGTTGGCCGGCAGTATCACTTCCTTGAACAGCAGCTTGAACACATCGGCAAACGGCTGCAGCAGACCCATCGGACCGACCCGGTTCGGCCCGTTACGGTTCTGAATCCAGCCGATGATCTTGCGCTCGGCATAGGTCAGATAGGCGACCGACAGGATCAGCGGCCCGAGGATGACGCCAATCTTGGTCAGAATCCAGACCAGTTCTATCAACTCAGCCATGCGTGTCTCGCAACCCTTGTCATCGTCGATTCACGGCTGCCGCCGCCGACGTGCGTTGGCGCGGGATTCCGTGTGCCCGCCCGCGCCTTGTCATTGATACCGCTGCCGGTGCGTTGCCGGCAGTCACCTGCCAGTCAGGCCTTGCGCACCACGATCGGCCCGAACTGCGAGCCCAGGACGGCCGTCTCGGCGACCCCGGCCGGCACCACGACCGCGCCTTCCGGCACCGCATCATCCAGCACCAGCGGCAGTCGGATGTCTTCGCCGTTCTGTCGCACCACCACCCAGCTTTCGTGATCCAGTCCGCTGCGGCCCGCCTCGTCCGGGTGCATGCGGGCGCGGATATCGCGACCGGCATCGGTGTGCTGCAACGAGGCCGCCCGCCGAACCAGTCCGTCAACGGCGTACAGCGGAACCACCCCTATGCGCTGCAGACCCTCGTCCGGGTACGCCAGGGCGTCGCCAGGAGCGTCCGCCGGGTTCGCCTCGGCGACGACATCGCGACACAGGCCGTCGAGCTCGTCGGTGATTTCGTCGACAGCATTGTAATCAAAACCGTCGAGCGACAGCTGATTGCCGAGCACACGCAGGATCTTCCATCCCGGTCGCCCTTCTCCCGGCGGCTTCGCCACGCCCGGGAACCGCTGCCAGCGACCTTCCGCGTTCACCAGCGTCCCCGCGCTCTCGCCGAAGGTGGAGGCCGGCAACAGTACCGTGGCGTACTCCTTCATGGTCTCACTGACGAATGGCGTCACCGCGATCACGGTCTCGGCCGCGGCCAGTGCGGCCAGCGCCGCGGCTCCGTTTTCGCAATCCAGTTCCGGCTCGACGCCGCACAGCAGATAGACCTGCCGTGGCTGCTCGAGCATGGCGCGCGCATCAAGGCCCGGTTCGGCGACCGGCCTGGCACCGGCTTCCCGATGGGGCACCGCACCGGCAAGCCACGCGCCGGTGACGGCCGCGGATTCCGCCACCACCCCGTGCCGGCTGCCGGTCAGCTGCGCCAGATGGGCCAGCAGCGTCCGCAGCATGGCAGCCTGCGGATGGATCTCGCCGTAACTCCCCAGCAGGAGCAGTGAGCGATCAGCGGACGCCAGCCGCGCGACCAGATTCTTCTCGGTTTCACCGATGGCCCGTCCCGACTGCAGCGCGGCAACACCCTCCGGCGCGGGCTTTCCCGCCGCCTCGGCTGCCGCGGCCACCAGAGTCGCCAGAGCCGGCACCAGGTCAGCCGGGGCCACCACATGCTGCTCCGCCGCATAGGTCAGCGACTGCCGGACCGGGTTCAGATAGGCAATGCCGGCACCGGCCTTGGCCGCCTTGCGCAGGCGATGGTTGAGAATCGGCTGCTCGCCGCGCAGCATGCCGCCGACCACCAGCACCGACTGCTGCCGGTCGAGATCCTCGATCGGCAGGCCGAGCCAGGGGAACGCGGGACGCCGGGCCTGATCGGAAAAATCGCGCTGCCGCAGCCGGCTGTCGATATGGTTGCTGCCCAGACCGCGCAGAACCCGGCCCAGCAGATACTGCTCTTCCAGCGTCGCCTGCGGTCCGCAAAGCGCGCCGATCACGTCGGGCTCGAAGGCTTTCAGGGCGTCGCCGGCCATTTCCAGCGCGACTTCCCAGCTCACCGCGCGCCAGCGGCCGTCCACCTTGGCCATGGGCACGTCCAGCCGTTCGTCACTGCTGACACCCTCGTAAGCGAAGCGGTCGCGGTCGGCAATCCAGCATTCGTTGATGGATTCGTTGTCGCTCGGCACCACCCGCTTGATCGCCCCGCTGACGTGGTGGATCTGCACATTCGTGCCGACGCAGTCATGCGGCGATACCGACGTATGGCTGAGCATCTCCCAGGCGCGCGCACTGAAGCGATAGGGCTTCGAGGTGAGCGCGCCCACCGGGCACAGATCGATGATGTTGCCGGACATCTCGGAGTGCACGCCACGCCCGACAAACGTCGAAATCTCGGTATGTTCGCCGCGGAACATGCCACCCAGCTCGGAGGTGCCGGTAACCTCGTCGAGGAACCGCACACAGCGGGTGCAATGGATGCAGCGGGTCATTTCCGTGGAGATCAGCGGGCCCAGATTCTCGTCCTTGACGATACGCTTGCGCTCGCTGAAGCGGGACACGCCGCGCCCGTAGCCAAGTGCCAGGTCCTGCAGCTCGCACTCGCCGCCCTGATCACAGATCGGGCAATCCAGCGGGTGGTTGATGAGCAGGAACTCCATGACACCCTTCTGCGCCTTCAGCGCGCGCTCGGAGCGGGTGCGAATCTTCATGCCGTCTGCGACCGGGGTGGCGCAGGCAGGCAGCGGCTTCGGCGCCTTTTCCACATCCACCAGACACATGCGGCAGTTGGCGGCGATCGACAGCTTGCGGTGATAGCAGAATCGCGGCACCGCGACATCCGCCTGATCGGTGGCCTCGATGATCATCGAGCCCTTTCGCGCCTGCATTTCGACGCCGTCGACCTCGATCGTGACCTGATCCGGGTTGCTGGCTTCGGCCTTCTCGCTCATGCGGCAGCTCCTGCGGCCCCGTCCACCAGAGACCGGCCGTGCTCGATGTAGTACTGGAATTCGTGCCGGTAATGCTTGAGGAAGCTCTGCACCGGCCAGGCTGCGGCTTCACCGAAGGCACAGATCGTGTGCCCGGCAATCTGCCCGGCAGCGGCCTCCAGCAGGTCCAGATCTTCCGGCCGACCCTTGCCATCGACGATGCGGCGCAGCACGCGGTACATCCAGCCGGTACCCTCGCGGCAGGGCGTGCACTGACCGCAGGATTCGGCGTAGTAGAACCGGCTGATACGGCAGATTGCCCTGACCATGTCGGTGGCCTCGTCCATGACGATGACGCCACCGGAACCGAGCGCCGAGCCGGCCTTGGCCAGGCTGTCATAGTCCATGTCCAGTTCCAGCATGGTCTCGCCCGGCACCACCGGCATCGACGAGCCGCCCGGGATCACGGCCTTGAGCTTGCGGCCGTAGCGGACACCACCCGCCATCTCGAGCAGGTCGCGGAACGGCGTGCCGAGGGAGATTTCGAAGTTGGCCGGCTTCGCCACGTGGCCCGACATGCAGAAGATCTTGGTGCCGCCGTTGTTCGGCTTGCCCAGATTCAGGAACCAGTCGGCACCTTCGCGCATGATCGCCGGCACCGAAGCCAGCGTCTCGGTATTGTTGATCGTGGTCGGGCGGCCGTAGAGCCCGAACTGGGCCGGGAACGGCGGCTTGAAACGCGGCTGACCCTTCTTGCCTTCCAGCGACTCCATCAGCGCCGATTCCTCGCCACAGATGTAGGCACCGGCACCGAAGTGGTTGTGCAGATCGAAATCGATGCCGGAACCACGGATGTCCTTGCCCAGCAGGCCGGCCTCGTAGGCCTCGTGCAGGGCGTGCTCCATGCGCTCGAACGGCACGTGATGAAATTCACCGCGCAGGTAGTTGTAGCCCACGGTCGCGCCCATGGAATAGGCGGCGATAGCCATGCCCTCGATCAGCGCGTGCGGGTTGAAGCGCAGGATGTCGTGATCCTTGCAGGTGCCGGGCTCGGATTCGTCCGAATTGCACAGCAGATACTTCTGCCCGGGCGCATTCCGCGGCATGAAGCTCCACTTCAGGCCGGCCGCGAAGCCCGCGCCACCACGACCGCGAAGGCTGGACTGCTTGACCGTTTCGATGATCTCTTCGGGCGCGGTCTTCTCCGCCAGGATCTTCTCCCAGGCCTGGTAACCCCCGATCCTGCGATAGTTCTCCAGCGTCCAGGGCTGATCGAACTGCAGCGTCTGCAAGCACACTTCATTCGCCATGGGTCACTCCAGCTTGTCCAGGATCTCGTCCACCTTTTCCGGTGTGAGATGGGTGTGGTAATGCCCGTCGACCACCATCATCGGTCCGCCGGTGCAGGCGGCCAGACACTCCTCCTCGACCTTGAGGGTGATGCGGTTGTCGGGCGTGGTATCCCCCAGACGAATGCCCAGTTTCTTCTCGCAATGCGACACGATTTCGTCGGAACCCATCAGCATGCAAGAGATGTTGGTGCAGATATTGACCTTGTGCCGACCCACGGGCTTGGTGTCGAACATGGTGTAGAAGGTCGCCACTTCATAGACCTGCACCGGCGGCAACTCCAGATATTCGGCCAGCGCGTCCATCAGGGCCTCGGTCAGAAAGCCGCCGTTGCCATCCTGCAGCACATGCAACGCCGGTATGACCGCCGAACGCTTTCGGTCGGCCGGATACTTGGCCACCCAGTGGTCGATTTGCCGGCGGGCGTCTTCGGACAGCACCTGCTCGGCATTGGGTACCGCACTCATCGGTCAATCTCCCCGAACACAATGTCCTGCGTGCCAATCAGTGCAACCACGTCGGCCAGCATGTGACCGCTGGCCATTTCGTCCATGGCAGCCAGATGGGTAAAGCCCGGCGCACGCACCTTCAGCCGGTAAGGCTTGTTCGCACCGTCGGAAACGATGTAGCAACCGAATTCGCCCTTCGGCGCCTCGACCGCGGCATAGGCCTCGCCCGGCGGCACACTGTAACCCTCGGTGAAGAGCTTGAAGTGATGGATCATGGATTCCATGTCGTCCTTCATCTCTTCGCGCGTCGGCGGCACCACCTTGTGATCGTCGACCATGACCGGGCCCGGGTTCTTGCGCAGCCAGTCGATGCATTGCTTGACGATACGGCAGGACTGACGCATCTCCTCGACCCGCACCAGATACCGGTCATAGCAGTCGCCGTTGGTGCCGACCGGAATCTCGAAATCGACCTCGTCATAGACCTCATAGGGCTGCTTGCGACGCAGATCCCACTCGACCCCCGACCCGCGCAGCATGGGGCCGGTGAAGCCCAGCTCCAGCGCGCGCTCCGGCGTCACCACGCCGATCCCGACCAGCCGCTGCTTCCAGATCCGGTTATCGGTGAGCAGGGTCTCGTAGTCGTCCACGCAGGCCGGGAAGCGATTGCAGAAATCCTCGAGGAAATCCAGCAACGACCCCTGACGCGCCGCGTTCAGATGCTTCATGTCCTGCTCGCTGCGGAAGCGCGAACTGTCGTACTGCGGCATCCGTTCGGGCAGGTCCCGGTAAACCCCGCCCGGGCGATAATAGGTGGCATGCATGCGCGCGCCCGAAACCGCCTCGTAGACGTCCATCAGGTCCTCTCGCTCACGGAAGCAGTAGAGGAATACCGTCATCGCACCCACGTCGAGGCCGTGCGCACCCAACCACATCAGGTGGTTCAGGATGCGTGTCACCTCGTCGAACATCACCCGGATGTACTGCGCCCGCCTTGGCGGCTGGATCCCCAGCAGCTTCTCGATCGCGAGAACATAGCCGTGCTCGTTACACATCATCGAGACGTAATCGAGCCGGTCCATGTAACCGATGCTCTGGTTGTAAGGTTTGCTCTCGGCCAGCTTCTCCGTGGCGCGATGCAGCAGACCGATATGCGGATCGGCACGGCGAATGGTTTCGCCTTCCATTTCCAGCACCAGGCGCAGCACACCGTGCGCGGCCGGATGCTGCGGCCCGAAATTCATCGTGTAGGAACGGATATCACCCACGTCCTGCATCCTCCTGCGGCCCATCGGCATCGGCGTAGCGGCTGTCATGGCGCACCACGCGCGGCACCAGCACCCGCGGTTCGATGGAGACCGGTTCGTAAACGACGCGCCCCTTTTCCTCGTTGTAGCGGACTTCAACGTTGCCGATCAGCGGGAAATCCTTGCGGAACGGGTGACCGATGAAACCGTAATCGGTGAGCAGGCGACGCAGGTCCGGATGGCCGTCGAAGATGATGCCGTAGAGATCGAACGCCTCGCGCTCGAACCAATTGACGCCGGCCCAGATATCGATCACGGACGGCACCACCGGGAAGTTGTCATCACTGCAGTAGACGCGAACCCGAACCCGATGGTTATGCGTGACGGACAACAGGTGATAGACCGCCGCGAAGCGACGTCCGGTGTTGGTCTCGATGGTGTCGACGCCGTAGATACCGGTCAGGCCGAGCCGTGCGAAATTATTGCCGCGCACCCCGCGGGAGAAGCCGGCATTGGAAGCCTGTTCGGTTATCCATTCACCCTGGCCGTAAGCGGCATAATCGACGCCGCAGAGATCGGTGAGCTGTTCGAAGCGAAACGTTTCCTCGTCGCGCAGCGCTGTCATGATCTCGAGGAGGTCATCCGCGGCCACGTCGATGGAGGTTTCACCAAGCTTCCGGTGCGCGGCCAGGATACGCTCGCCGAATCGATCGCGCAGGCATTCCAGCAGTCCGTCTCGGGCGTCAGACATGGGCGTTATCCTGAGAGCTAGCGGGCGATGGTGTTGGTACGGCGAATCTTGTTCTGCAACTGAACGATGCCGTAGAGCAGCGCTTCCGCCGTCGGCGGGCAACCGGGAACGTAGACATCAACCGGCACGATTCGATCGCAACCACGAACCACGGAATAGGAGTAGTGGTAATAGCCACCACCGTTGGCGCAGGACCCCATGGAGATGACCCACTTCGGGTCGGACATCTGGTCGTAAACCTTGCGCAGTGCCGGAGCCATCTTGTTGCACAGGGTGCCGGCCACGATCATCACGTCGGACTGTCGCGGGCTGGGCCGGAAAATCACGCCGAAGCGGTCCATGTCGTAGCGCGCCGCACCGGCATGCATCATCTCCACCGCGCAGCAGGCCAGACCAAAGGTCATCGGCCACATCGACCCGGTGCGGGCCCAGTTGATCAGTTTGTCGGCCGACGTAGTGACAAACCCCTTCTCGAGGACGCCTTCTACTCCCATTCCAGCGCTCCCTTCTTCCACTCGTAAAGGAATCCGATCAGCAGGATGCCGAGGAAGACCGCCATCGAGGCGAAACCGAACAGACCGACTTCATTCAGCGAGATCGCCCATGGAAACAGAAAGGCGATTTCCAGATCGAAGATGATGAACAGGATGGCGACCAGGTAGTAGCGCACATCGAACTTCATGCGGGAGTCCTCGAAGGCCTCGAAACCGCATTCGTAGGGAGACAGCTTCTCGTCGTTGGGCTGACTGGGGCCGAGCACAAAGCCCAGCGTCATCAGCACGACCCCCATCCCCAGACCGACGATGATGAAGATCAGAATTGGCAGGTAACCTTCGAGCATGCGTACGTCCTCGGCAGGCGCCGACGGCAGGCCCGCGAGATAGCAGGCGTACAGGCGCATATCGCAGTGCAGTATACGGCGACCCGACTCGACGAGTCAACCGACACCAAACCCGAAAAAACAACAAAAACAATAACTTAGAAAGAGCCCGATGGTTTCGGACCAAAAGACTGGTGCGGATGGCCGGACTCGAACCGGCACGGCTTGCGCCACTGCCCCCTCAAGACAGCGTGTCTACCAGTTCCACCACATCCGCTGATGTTCAGGTTGGAGCCTGAAAGCCGCGAGGAGTCTAGCAACGACTCCCGAGAGCGGCAAGCAAAGGAAACGCTGTTACGTTCGGACGGCTGCCTCGCGGCCCGGGTTTTCCCGAGACGAGACGGGCTGCGCCGCGCCGCCTGCCCGGACAGACAAAGCAACCGGGCATTCGGCAAGGTCCGGCCACGGCCGGATAACCGACACCTACTCGTCGGGCGCCGGTGGCGCGTCACCGCCCGAGGTGTCGTCCTCGTCCGGCGCACCGGGCGCCGGCTCCTCCTGCACGGGCTGATCCGGCACCCGGTCGACCACACTGCCCGGACCGGCCTGGCGCGCGGCGATCATGGCCAGCGTCAGACTAGTAATGAAAAAACTCGTTGCCAGAAAGGCCGTCATTCGCGTGAGGAACGATGCCGAGCCGCGCGAACCGAACACGGTCGCCGAGGCGCCGCTACCGAACGCGGCACCGGCATCGGCACCCTTGCCGTGCTGCAGCAACACCAGCACCACCAGCACCACGGCAATCAAGACATGAATGACCAGGATGATCTGTCCCATCAGGACCTCGCTATGGTCGGGCGCTGCGGATTCAGCCCGCAGCCGCCCGGCAAATTGTCAGAAACTGATCGGCTTTCAGCGATGCACCGCCGATCAGACCGCCGTCGATATCGTCCATACCGAACAAGGCCTCGGCATTGTCCGCCTTCACGCTACCGCCGTACACAATGGTGATGTCGGCACCGACGGCGCCGAGACGGCCACGCAGAAAGGCGTGTACTGCCTGCGCCTGCTCCGGCGTCGCGGTACGTCCGGTACCGATAGCCCAGACCGGCTCATAGGCGATCACCAGTTCCGCGGCCCGCTCGGCACCTGTTGCCGCGAGCACCGCCTGTAGCTGCCGATCCACCACGTCTTCGGTGCGATCCGCGTCGCGTTCGTCCAGCGTCTCGCCGACGCAGACAATGGGCGTCAGCCCGGCAGCCAGTGCGGCAACCGCCCGCTGACCGACCAGCTCGTCACTCTCGGCATACAGCGCACGCCGTTCGGAATGGCCGACCAGCGCATAACTGCAGCCGGCTTCCCGCAACATGGCGCCGGAGATCTCGCCGGTAAACGCTCCCTCGCCTTCCTGATCGCAGACGTTCTGCGCACCCACCACCACCGGACTGCCGGCCAGACGCTCCGCCACCTGCGGTATGAACACCGCCGGCGGAATCACGGCCATGGCCGGCGGCGACACCAACTGGCCCGCCTGATCCAGAATCTCGTCCAGCAGCTCGCGCACCATGGCGCGATTGCCGTGCATCTTCCAGTTCCCTGCCACCAGACGTCCGCGCATGCTCCTGCTCCCCCGAAAGACACTGCCGCCGCCACGACCCGATTGCCCGTCGTGCGTCACCCGGATCGAAACGGCATGAAGTCGGTGTCCGTAACCCGGCGCACCGGGTACAGCGATGAAAAATCAGCCGGCAATGGTAAGGAAGGGACGAGGCCTTGTCGAGGGCGCCGGCTCAGGCTCCGGTCGCCACCTCGCCGACAACATCGGCGATGCGGCCGGCACACCGGCTGACCAGATCCGGATCACGGCCCTCGACCATGACCCGGACCACCGGCTCGGTGCCCGAGGGCCGGAGCAGGACGCGGCCGGCGTCGCCAAGCTCCCCTTCGACGGCCTGTACCGCCTGCCGGACGGTTTCGTCCTGGGCCGGATTGGTGCCGCGCCGAATCGGTACGTTGATCATGGTCTGGGGCAGGCGCTGCATGCCGCTTTTCAGTTCGTGCAGAGTGCGCCCCGTATGCTGCATGATTTCCAGCACCTGGAGCGCCGAGATGATGCCGTCACCGGTGGTGGTGCGATCGAGACACACCAGATGACCGGACGATTCGCCACCGATCAGGCCCTTTTCCCGACGCAACATTTCCATGACGTAGCGATCGCCGACCTTCGCCCGCCGGAAGTCTATACCCTTGCCCTTGAGGGCCAGCTCCAGGCCCAGGTTGCTCATCAGCGTGCCCACCACCGGACCGCGCAGTTTCCCGGCGGCATGACGGCCGCTGGCGATGATGAACAGCAGTTCATCGCCGTCGACCAGTTCACCGCGCTCGTCCACCATCAGCACGCGATCGCCGTCGCCGTCCAGCGCGATACCCAGGTCCGCCCGGTATTCCCGCACCGCAGCCTGCAAGCGTGCGGGATGCGTCGAACCGCAATCGACGTTGATGTTGAGCCCGTCCGGCTCGTCACCGATCGTCATGACTTCGGCGCCCAGCTCGCGAAACACCTCCGGACCCACCTGATAGGTGGCGCCGTTGGCACAGTCAATCACCAGACGCAGCTGGTCGAAACGGGTCGAGCGGCTGACGCGACCCTTGCAGAATTCGATGTAGCGGCCGGAGGCATCGCTCAGGCGAACCACCTTGCCCAGCTCGGCCGACGGCACCGTGACCAGCGGCTTGTCCAGCTCGTCCTCGATCGCCGCCTCGGTAGCGTCGTCCAGTTTCTGTCCGTCACCGGAAAAGAATTTGACGCCGTTGTCTTCATGCGGATTGTGCGAAGCGCTGATGACGATGCCGGCCCCCGCATGGAAGGTCGTCGTGAGGTAGGCGATGGCCGGCGTCGGCATCGGCCCGAGCAGACGAATGTCTGCACCGGCGGCCGACAGGCCGGCCTCCATTGCGGACTCGAACATATAGCCGGAGATGCGCGTGTCCTTGCCGATCATGACCAGCGGGCGCCGCTCACGGGACAGCACCCGCCCCAGCGCCCAGCCCAGCTTGAGCATGAAATCCGCCGTGATCGGCTCTTCCCCGACGCGCCCGCGGATGCCGTCCGTACCGAAATACCGCCTTGTCATGCGCCAGCCCCCCGGCCTGGTTCCGGCAGCCCCCCTGTCAGGACTGCCGACACGAAATCGATTGCCTCGCGCGTCGCCGCCACATCGTGTACCCGGACCACTCGTGCGCCCAGCGTCGCCGCCATCACCGCCGCCGCCACACTGCCATGCAGGCGCTCCTGCGGCGGCTTGTTGGTGGCCTGCCCGACCATGCCCTTGCGCGACATGCCGACCAGCACCGGCAACCCGGATGCAACCAGCTGGTCCAGCTCGCGCAGCAACTGATAATTATGCACCGAGCGTTTCCCGAAGCCGAAACCCGGATCCAGCAGCAGACGATGTCGCGGTATACCGACGGCCTCGCAATCCGCAACCCTCGCCAGCAGGAAATCCCGGACCGCAACCGTGACGTCATCATAGCGCGGGTCGTCCTGCATGGTCCGGGGTGTTCCCAGCATGTGCATCAGGCAGATCGGCAGGCCGCTGTCCCGTGCTGCCTCCAGCGCACCCTCGGCGCGCAGGCCGTTGACGTCATTGAGCAGCCCGGCGCCGGCAGCAGCCGCGGCGCGCATGACCTCCGGTTTGCTGGTATCGACGGAGACCGGTACCGGCAGCGACGGGCAGAGTACCTCCAGCACCGGCATGATTCGCCGCAGCTCCTCGTCCTGCGGCACCGGCGTCGCCCCGGGCCGGGTGGATTCCCCACCGACATCGATGATCTCGGCACCCTCGTCCACCATACGCCGGGCCCGCGTCAGCGCCGTTTCCGGCGCCAGGTAGTTGCCGCCATCGGAAAAGGAGTCCGGAGTCACGTTGAGAATGCCCATCACCCGTGGCCTGGACAGGTCAAGCGCGTGTCGGCCGCATTGCAGAACCGGACCCGCAATGGCGTCGTGCTGTTTCATGTCGCCCCCCCTGAAAACAAAGAGTGCCCGCCCGGGAGGCCCGGACGGGCACATCAGGGAGGCACCAGTACCGTGTCTCCCCGGGAAAACCTCAACAGCCTAGTGTTCGCTGGCTGGCGAACCGATGCTGCCGTCCTGCCGGTCATCGGCAGTCTTGTCGTCGCGGCCGGCACCACCGCCGGAATTGCTCTGGTTGTCATTCCAGCCACGCGGCGGACTCACCGGCCGGCCGGCCATGATGTCGTCGATCTGGCTCTTGTCGATGGTCTCGTACTTCATCAGCGCCTCGGTCATGGTGTGCAGCTTGTCCATGTTGTCGCTGATTATCTTCCTGGCATGCTCGTAGTTGTCATCGATGATCCGACGGATCTCCTTCTCGATGGCATGCGCGGTCTCATCGGACACCTGCTTCTGCCTGCCCATGGACTGGCCGAGGAAGACCTCGCCCTCCTCCTCGCTGTAGGCCAGCGGCCCCATGCGATCGGACAGACCCCACTTGGTCACCATGTTGCGGGCAATCTGGGTCGCACGCTCGATGTCATTCGAGGCGCCGGTGGTGACCCTGTCGTCACCGTAGATCAGTTCCTCGGCAATGCGACCGCCGAACAGCGACGTGATCATGCTGTTGAGGCGCCGCTTGGAGTAGCTGACGCGGTCCTCCTCGGGCAGGAACATGGTGACGCCCAGTGCCCGACCGCGCGGGATGATCGTGACCTTGTGCACCGGGTCATGCTCCGGTGTGATGCGCCCGACAATGGCGTGACCCGACTCGTGATAAGCGGTCATGCGCTTGTCGTCCTCGCTCATCACCATGGAACGCCGCTCGGCCCCCATCATGATCTTGTCCTTGGCGCGCTCGAAGTCTTCCATATCGACTTCGCGCTTGTTGCTGCGCGCCGCGAACAGCGCCGCCTCATTGGCCAGGTTGGCCAGATCGGCGCCGGAGAAACCCGGGCAACCGCGCGCCAGGATGAAGGGATCCACGTCCCGTGCCAGCGGCAGCTTGCTCATGTGAACCTTGAGGATCTGTTCGCGACCACGTACGTCCGGCAAGGGCACCACGACCTGCCGGTCGAAACGGCCCGGACGCAGCAGCGCCGGGTCGAGCACATCCGGACGGTTGGTCGCGGCGATGACGATAATGCCTTCGTTGCCCTCGAAGCCGTCCATTTCCACCAGCAGCTGGTTCAGGGTCTGCTCGCGCTCGTCGTGACCGCCGCCCAGCCCGGCACCGCGCTGTCGACCGACCGCATCGATTTCGTCGATGAAGATGATGCACGGGGCATGCTTCTTGGCCTGGGCGAACATGTCGCGCACCCGGGACGCGCCGACACCGACGAACATCTCGACGAAGTCCGACCCGGAAATGCTGAAGAACGGCACCTTGGCCTCGCCGGCGATTGCCTTGGCCAGCAGCGTCTTGCCGGTACCCGGCGAGCCCACCATCAGCACGCCACGCGGGATATGCCCCCCGAGGCGCTGAAACTTGGACGGATCACGCAGGAAGTCGACCAGTTCGGAGACCTCTTCCTTGGCCTCTTCGACGCCGGCAACGTCATTGAACGTGACCTTGACCTGTTCCTCGGTCATGAGCTTGGCCTTGCTCTTGCCGAAGGACATGGCGCCGCGGCCGCCGCCACCACCCTGCATCTGCCGCATGAAGTAGATCCACACCGCAATCAGCAACAGGAAGGGCGTCCATGAGATCAGGATCTGCATCAGCATGCTGCGACCCTGGGCCTCTTCGGCATCGATACTGACGCCGTTATCCAGCAGGGTACCGATCAGCGCCCGGTTGTCGGTCTCGGGGCTCATCGTGCGGAAGCTGTTGCCGCCGGTCGTGGTACCGCGGATTTCCTGACCCTGAAGGATGACGTCACTCACGTTCCCGCGCTCCACATCAGCGAGGAATTCGGAGTAAGTGATCTTGTCGGTCGTGGTCGAGCGGTCCTGGAAATTACTGAAGACCGACATCAGCACGACGGCGATAATCACCCATAAAATCAGGTTTTTGGCCATATCGTTCAAGGTGGTTCACCTCGGTCGTTGAAGCAGTGGCGTGATATCGACACGCCACTGCATTGGGGTCCTTGATAGAGACCGCCGGGGTTCCGTTCGACGGTACTACAGGCGCCGGCCTCGAGCCAGCAGGTAAATTTCGCGACTGCGACCGCGGGACGCCTCCGGTTTGCGCGAGACAACGCGGTCGAACTGCGTACGCAAGTCACGCAGGAAGGGATCAAACCCCTCACCCTGGAATGTCTTGACCAGAAAATCACCGTCTGGTTTCAAGACCTGACGCGCAAAGTCCAGAGCCAGCTCCACCAGATACATGGCGCGGGGCTGATCCACTGCCTTCATACCACTGATATTGGGTGCCATGTCCGACAGCACAAGGTCTACCGACCGTCCGGCCAGAGTCTCCTGCAGACGCTGCAGGGCCTCGTCCTCGGTAAAGTCCGCCTGCAGCACCGTGGTATCCGCCACGGCGTCCATCGGCAGAATGTCCAGCGCTACCACATGACCACTGCCGCCGACCCGCTCCGCCGCATACTGTGTCCAGCCACCGGGGGCGGCGCCCAGATCCACCACGACCATACCCGGCTTCAGCAGACGGTCCTTGCCGTCGACCTCTTTCAGCTTGAACACCGCACGCGAACGGTAACCCTGACGCTGCGCCTCCTTGACATAAGGATCGTTGAAATGTTCGCGCAGCCAGCGACCGCTACTCTTGCTCCTGGCCATGCAGGACTCCCTGTTGCAGTTCCGCCCGTGCGCGCCGCAGCGCGCGCCGGGTCCGCCAGGCGAGCCAGGCCGCGCCCAGCACGGATCCGCCGAACAGCACCAGCAACTCGAGCGCACGCCCCAGGGGCGCGATCATGACGCCGAACCAGAGACACAGGAGCGCCAGCACCAGCACGCCGAGGTCCAGCTTCACCGCCGGCAGAACCATCATCTGAGCGCTGTCGTCGCTGCGTGCTACACTCCCGCGCCTGTCATCGCGCGAGCCGGATTTCTGCACCATGAAAAGCCTCACTGAAGATCAGAAACGTCACCTGCGCCGCCTCGGCCACGCATTGAAACCGGTGGTTCTCATGGGCGCTGCCGGCCTCACCGACGCGGTCATGGCGGAAATCGACCAGGCACTGGATGACCACGAACTGATCAAGGTCAAACTGGTAGCCGACGACCGCAGCCAGCGACAGGAACTCGGCGAACGCATAAGCAGGGAGCAGAAGGCGGCGCTGGTCCAGGCTGTCGGTAACGTCGTTCTGCTGTTCCGGCGCTCGCGCATCGAAAGGAAACGCCGCATCGCCCTGCCGTGACGGCGAGGCTGCACATTCGAACCGTCGCACCGCGCCTGGCCGGATGAGCAAAACCGGTCTCGGGCACAGACGCGGGAATCAATCAGCGTCTCCCTAGATGTATCGCACCGCCACGATCTCGTAATCGCGCGTCCCGCCCGGTGCATCGACCGAGGCGATGTCACCCTCCTCATGCCCGATCAGGGCACGGGCGAACGGCGACTGCACCGAGATCATGCCCTGCTTGATGTCAGCCTCGTCCTCGCCAACGATGCGATAGGTGAATTCCTCGCCGGAATCCTCGTCAATCAGATCCACGGTCGCGCCGAAGACCACCTTGCCGTTGGCATTGAGCTTGGTCACGTCGATGATCTGGGCATTCGACAACTTGCCTTCGATGTCCTTGATCCGGCCTTCGGCGAAGCTCTGCTGTTCGCGCGCCGCGTGATATTCCGCGTTTTCCTTGAGGTCGCCGTGCGCACGCGCCTCGGCAATCGCCTCGATGATCCGCGGCCGTTCCTCGTACTTCAGCCTGTTCAGTTCCTCGCGGAGCTTTTCTGCACCCCGCTGGGTCAGCGGAACCTTGCTGCTCATGCCGTGGCCTCCTTGTGCAACGTCTGCAGACGGTTCACGGTGGTTTCGTTCAGATAGTCCAGTGCCAGCACGATCGCCCGGGCACCGGCCATGGTGGTCGTGTAGCTGACCTTGTGATGCAGAGCTTCCCGGCGAATGGAATAGGAATCCGCAATCGCCTGACGCCCTTCGGTGGTATTGATGATCAGATCGATCTCTTCGTTCTTGATCGCATCCACCACATGCGGCCGTCCTTCACGCACCTTGTTGATCGTCTTGCAGGCAACCCCGGCTGCCTGCAGCGCATCCGCGGTACCGTGAGTCGCGATCAGCTCGAAACCCCAGCCGGTCAGGGCCCGGCCGATTTCCGGCAGCACGGCCTTGTCCGCATCCCGCACGCTGATGAATACCTGCCCGCTGGTGGGCAGGTTGACGCCGGCACCGCGCTGCGCCTTGGCGTAGGCGGCACCGAAAGTATAGCCAACGCCCATGACCTCGCCGGTGGACTTCATTTCGGGGCCCAGAATCGGATCCACGCCCGGGAACTTGATGAACGGGAACACCGCCTCCTTGACCGAATAGAAGGCCGGAATCACCTCCCGGGTCCAGCCCTGCTCGGCAAGTGTCTGGCCGACCATGCACCTGGCCGCGACCTTGGCCAGAGGGATGCCGGTGGCCTTGGACACGAAAGGCACGGTGCGGGAGGCACGCGGATTCACTTCCAGGATGTAGATTTCCTCGCCCTTGATGGCGAACTGGGTATTCATCAGTCCGACCACACCCAGCTCGCGGGCCAGCTGACGCACCTGCTCGCGCAGCCGGTCCTGCATCGCCTGCGACAGGGTATAGGGCGGCAGCGAGCAGGCGGAATCACCGGAGTGCACACCAGCCTGCTCGATATGCTCCATGATGCCGCCGATCAGCACGTCCGTGCCGTCGCAGATCGCATCCACATCCACTTCCACGGCATCGTCGAGGAAACGGTCCAGCAGCACCGGCGAGTTGTGCGAGACCTTCACCGCCTCGGTCATGTACTGGGTCAGCTCGGAGGCGCCATAGACGATTTCCATGGCTCGGCCGCCGAGCACATAGGACGGCCGCACCACCAGCGGGTAACCGATCTCCTCGGCCAGATTCAGCGCCTGCTCGGGGGCCCGCGCAAGCCGGTTCGGCGGCTGCTGGATACCGAGTCGCTCGATCAGCTGCTGGAAGCGCTCACGGTCCTCGGCGAGATCGATGGAATCCGGCGTGGTGCCGATGATCGGCGCTTTCGCGGCTTCCAGATCGCGGGCCAGCTTGAGCGGGGTCTGGCCGCCATACTGCACGATCACGCCCTCGGGCTGCTCGAGATGAATGATCTCCAGCACGTCCTCCAGCGTCAGTGGCTCGAAGTACAGTCGGTCGGAGGTGTCGTAATCGGTGGACACGGTCTCCGGGTTGCAGTTGACCATGATGGTCTCGTAGCCGTCTTCGCGCATGGCGAACGCGGCATGCACGCAACAGTAATCGAACTCGATGCCCTGACCGATCCGGTTCGGACCACCGCCGAGCACCATGATCTTCCTGCGTGTCGACGGCGCGGCCTCGCACTCCTCCTCGTAGGTGGAATACATGTACGCCGTGCCGGAGGCGAATTCGGCGGCACAGGTATCCACGCGCTTGTAGACCGGGTGGATGCCGGCGTCCCAACGACGCTGCCGGATGACATCCTCGGCGGTACCCAGCAGATGCGCCAGGCGAGCATCGGAGAAGCCGCGCCGCTTGAGCCGGAACAGACGCGATGCGTCCAGCGCCTCCAGCCCGTCCCGGCACAGCGCCGCCTCGTGCGCCACCAGATCTTCGATCTGCGCCAGGAACCAGGGATCGACCGCCGTGATCCGGTAAATCTCGTCCACGGTCAGCCCGGCGCGCAGCGCATCGGCGATGAACAGCACGCGCTCCGGCCGGGGCATCTGCAGGCGATCGCGCAACTGATCCAGCAACTCCTCGTCACCAGAGGTCAGGCGCTCGTCCAGGCCGTCGAGCCCGGTTTCCATGCTGCGCAGCGCCTTCTGGAACGATTCCTGGAAAGTCCGGCCGATGGCCATGGCCTCGCCCACCGACTTCATCTGGGTGGTCAGCGTGGCCTCGGCGCGCGGGAATTTCTCGAACGTGAAACGCGGAATCTTGGTGACCACGTAATCGATGCTCGGCTCGAACGAGGCCGGCGTGGCACCGCCGGTGATCTCGTTGCGCAACTCGTCCAGCGTGTAGCCCACCGCCAGCTTGGCGGCGACCTTGGCAATCGGGAAGCCGGTGGCCTTGGAGGCCAGCGCCGAGGAGCGCGACACCCGCGGGTTCATCTCGATGACGATCATGCGACCGTTCTCGGGATTGATCGCGAACTGCACATTGGAGCCGCCGGTCTCGACACCGATTTCGCGCAGCACCGCCAGCGAGGCGTTGCGCATGATCTGGTATTCCTTGTCGGTCAGCGTCTGCGCCGGCGCCACGGTAATGGAATCACCGGTGTGCACGCCCATCGGGTCGAGGTTTTCGATCGAGCAGATGATGATGCAGTTGTCCGCCTTGTCGCGGACCACTTCCATCTCGTACTCCTTCCAGCCGAGCACCGATTCCTCGATCAGCAGCTCGTTGGTCGGCGACAGGTCCAGGCCGCGCTCGCAGATCTCGATGAATTCCTGCCGGTTGTAGGCAATCCCACCGCCGGAACCACCCAGCGTGAACGACGGCCGGATGATGGTCGGAAAGCCGATCCGGCTCTGCACGTCCATCGCCTCTTCCATGGAATGCGCCAGTTCCGCGGTCGGCGTATCCAGACCGATGGCGGTCATCGCATGCCGGAACCGTTCGCGATCCTCGGCCTTGTCGATGGCGTCCTTGGACGCACCGATCATCTCCACACCGTACTTTTCCAGCACCCCGTGGCGGTCCAGATCCAGCGCACAGTTGAGCGCCGTCTGACCACCCATGGTCGGCAGCAGGGCATCCGGCCGCTCGGCCTCGATGATCTTCTCCACCACCTCCCAGCTCACCGGCTCGATGTAGATGGCGTCGGCGGTGTCCGGATCGGTCATGATCGTGGCCGGGTTGGAATTCACCAGAATGACCCGGTAACCCTCTTCGCGCAGAGCCTTGCAGGCCTGCACCCCGGAATAGTCGAATTCGCAGGCCTGGCCGATGATGATCGGGCCGGCGCCGATGATCAGCACACTCTGGATGTCGCTACGCTTGGGCATGGTGTCTCGCTTGCTGCCGGGGCTCGAAGTCAGGCCTGACGATGCTGCTGCATCAGATCGATGAAGTGCGCGAACAGCGGACGCACGTCGTGCGGACCGGGACTGGCTTCCGGATGCCCCTGAAAACTGAAGGCCGGCCGGTCGGTCCGATGCACGCCCTGCAGCGAGCCGTCGAACAGCGACCGGTGAGTTGCCCGCAGGGTCTCGGGCAGGCTGCCCTCGTCCACCGCGAAACCGTGGTTCTGGCTGGAGATCATGACCCGGCCGCTGTCCACGTCCAGCACCGGATGGTTGGCACCGTGATGGCCGAACTTCATCTTCACGCTGCGCGCGCCACTGGCGAGCCCCAGCAACTGGTGGCCGAGGCAGATGCCGAAGGTGGGCAGGCCGGCGTCGATCACCTCGCGGATGGCGGCAATGGCGTAATCGCAGGGTTCCGGGTCGCCCGGGCCGTTGGACAGGAAGACCCCGTCCGGGGCCATCGCCAGAACCTCCGACGCCGGCGTTTTCGCCGGCACCACGGTGACGCGGCAGCCGTGATCCACCAGCATGCGCAGGATGTTGTGCTTGATGCCGTAATCCCAGGCCACCACATGCCAGGGCAGGCTGTCGGCGGCGGACTCCGACGCATCCGCGGTGCCATGATCCAGGGTCCAGCTGCCACGGCGCCATTCGTAGGCGGCATCGGTGGTCACGGTCTGCGCCAGATCCATGCCTTTCAGGCCGGGAAAGGCCCGTGCCGCTTCAAGCGCCTGTGCGACATCGATGTCGCCGGCCATGATGCAACCGTTCTGGGCGCCCTTCTCGCGCAACAGCCGGGTCAGGCGACGGGTGTCGATACCGGCAATGGCGACAATGCCGTGCTCCTGCAGATAATCCGAGAGGTCACCGGTGGAACGCCAGCTACTGGCCCGCACCGGCAGATCGCGGATGATCAGGCCGCCGAAATGCACCCGATCGGCCTCCCGATCGATGTCGTTGACACCGGTATTGCCCACATGCGGATAGGTCAGGGTCACGAGCTGACGGCTGTAGGACGGATCGGTGGCGATCTCCTGATAGCCGGTCATGGCGGTGTTGAACACCACCTCGCCGCTGGTCGTTCCGGATCTGCCGATGGACTCCCCGTGAAACAGGCTTCCATCCTCGAGCGCAAGCACGGCCGGTGCGTTCAACAGCTTCTCCTGAGATGCGGGCGCGCGAAAGACGAAGACTTCACGGAAGCCTCCGTCCGTCGCCGGCGAGCATGAATCCAGTCCCCAAAAACGTGCCGCAGTTTACTTCAAGGTGGCCTTCGGGGGAACCGCCGCAGCGCACAATTCAGCCCACCGCACGGCGCACGTCCACCACATTGCGCAGGCCGGCGATACGCTCCATGAGTCGGCTCATCTGCTCCACGTCACTGATCTCGACGGTCAGGGTCATGCGCGCCATGTGGTCATCACGACCGGTGCTGGTGTTGACCCGCACCACGTTCAGCTTCTCGTTGGTGAGGATCGCGGTGATGTCGCGCAGCAGACCCTGACGGTCATAGGCATCGACCTGGATATCCACCGGATACTTGCGTTCGGAGCCGGCCCGCCAGCTCACCTCGACCAGACGGTGGCTGTCGGTCTCCACGGCATGCCGCAGGTTGGGACAGTCGCGGCGGTGAATCGTGACCCCCTGCCCCTGGGTGATGAAACCGACCACCGGGTCGCCCGGTGCCGGCCGACAGCAGCGACCGAGCCGGGTCAGCACGTTACCGACCCCGTAGATCGAGACATCGCCCGAGCCGTCCGAGGTGGCGCTGCGCTCCAGCGACTGCGGCGACTCGTCCGGCCGCGGCAGCACCTGATCGCCGAGCAGGCCGGCAATCTGACCACCGGTGATGTCACCCCGGCCGATGGCGGCGAGAAACTCGTCAAGCTGCGGAAAGCGGGTGCGCTGGGCCAGCTTTTCCAGATTGATATCGGTCAGACCGAGGCGGTGCAGTTCGCGGTCGAGTTCCTGTCGGCCGGCAATGACATTCTTTTCGTGATCCTGCTGTCGGAACCAGGTACGGATCCGTGAGCGGGCCCGGCTGGTGGTGACATAGCCGCGCGCCGGATTGAGCCAGTCCCGCCCCGGCACCGAATTGCGGGCGGTGAGGATTTCCACCTGATCGCCGTTCCGCAGGGTGGACGTCAGCGGCACGATACGGCCGTTCACCTTCGCGCCGCGGCAACGGTGACCGATGTCGCTGTGCACGTAATAGGCGAAATCCAGGGGCGTGGCGCCGCGCGGCAGATCCATGACATCACCCTTCGGACTGATGACATAGACCCGGTCCTCGAACACCTCGGCCTTGAAGCGATCGATGAAATCCTCGGGCACCGACTCGTCGCGGCCGCCGTCCAGCAACTGCCGCAGCCAGGCGATGCGCTGCTCGAAGTGGGGATCACGGGCGCCACCTTCCTTGTAGCGCCAGTGCGCCGCGACCCCGAGCTCGGACTGTTCGTGCATGTCGAAGGTGCGGATCTGCACCTCGACGGTTTTGCCCTCCGGCCCCACCACCGCGGTGTGCAACGACTGATAGTCGTTCTCCTTGGGGGTGGCGATGTAATCGTCGAATTCCTTCGGAATGTGCTTCCACAGGCTGTGCACCACGCCCAGCGTGGCATAACAGGCGGCTACATCCCGCACCAGCACACGCAGGGCCCGCAGATCGAACAGCTCGTGGAAGCCCAGCCCCTTGCGCTGCATCTTCTTCCAGATGCTGTAGATGTGCTTCGGTCGGCCATGCACCTCGCCGTCAATACCGGCGCGATCCAGCGCCGCCTGCAACTCGGCGGTAACCGTTCGGATGTAGCGCTCGCGATCCTGGCGCTTCTCGCGCAGAAGACGGGCCACGCGTTTGTAAGTCTCCGGTTCCCGGTAGCGGAAACTCAGATCTTCCATCTCCCATTTCACCTGCCAGATACCCAGACGATTGGCCAGCGGCGCGTAGATATCCGCCGCCTCACGCGCCATCCGCTGGCGCACCGGCTCCGGCAGCGACTTCAGGGTTCGCAGGTCGTGCAGACGCTCGGCCAGCTTGATGAACACCACGCGGATATCCTGGGCCATGGCCAGTAACAGCTTGCGCAGCGCCTCCGACTGACCCTCCCGGTCATTGCCCGGGGATTCATGCAGTTCGCTGATCACATCCATGCGCGCCACGCCGTCGATCATGATCAGCGCCTCGCTGTCGCAATGCGACCGCTGGCTGTGCCAGGCCTCCGGATTGACCGTCGGCGCATCATGCAGCAGGCCGGCCACCATGGTGTGCACGTCCAGCCGCAGGCCGGCGAGAATGGTCGCCACCGACACCCCGTGTTCGAAATAGGTTTCCCCGGACGGCCGACAGGTCGTGCCGTAACACTGCCGGGCAACCTCCCAGGCATCCGCCACCAGACGTCGATCGTCCTCCCCGACCTGCGGCGCGAAAGTCTCCAGCCAGCGCTCCAGGGTCAACTCGCCCTGGGCAAAAAGTACGCTGAGATCGTCGGTTACGCTGACCATGCTTTGCTGATTCCCTGTCCTCCGGCGACGCCGCCTGGAATGGCCGGCATTCTACGCCGCCCAGCCGAAAGGGAAACACGGTTGCTGTATAAAAAAACACTGTCTATAGTACCAGCAACAACGGAGGCCCCGATGCAAGCACTCACGGTACGCCAGCAGGAAATTCTCGAACTGATCCGCCGCTTCATCGCCGATACCGGCTATCCGCCAACCCGTGCGGATATCAATCGGGCCCTGGGTTTCCGTTCACCGAATGCCGCGGAAAGCCATCTGCGGGCCCTGGAACGCAAGGGCGCACTGCAACTGACCCCCGGCTCCTCGCGCGGCATCCGGCTGCTGGAAGAGCCGACGACAACGGCCACCGACGAGGGGCTACCGATCATCGGCCAGGTCGCCGCCGGCAGCCCGGTACTGGCCGAGGAACACGTTCGCGGTCACTGCCGCACGGCCAGTGACCTGTTCTCGCCGCATGCCGATTACCTGCTGGCAGTGCGCGGCATGAGCATGCGCGACGCCGGCATTCTCGATGGCGACCTGCTGGCGGTACACAGCACCCGCGAAGCACGCAACGGCCAGATCGTGGTGGCCCGCCTGCAGGACGAGGTGACCGTGAAACGCTTTCGTCGTGATGGTCATCGAGTCTGGCTGTTGCCGGAAAACCCGGAATTCAAACCGCTGGAACTGGACCTGCGGAAGGATCCGCTGGACATCGAGGGCCTGGGAGTAGGCCTGATCCGCAATGGCAGCCCGCTATAAGCCCTGCACCGGCTGTCACCGCGCGACAAGACAGAACAACACAACGAGGTCCGCCATGAATGACGCCCTGCATGAACTGCTGCGCGAGCCCCGCATCTGGCGCGCAACATCGGCGCCGGCCGGCACTGCGGCCATTGCCAGCGGCTTTGCCGAACTGGACGCCCGACTGCCCGGTGGCGGCTGGCCGGAAGCGGCGCTGAGCGAGATCGTGCATGAGCAACAGGGCATCGGCGAACTGCAACTACTGATGCCGGCCCTGGCCCGCATCAGCCACGGCAAGCGCTGGATTGCACTGATCGCGCCGCCGCATATTCCCTACGCCCCGGCCCTGGCGGCCAGAGGCATCGACCTGTCACGCCTGCTGCTGGTCCGCCCTCGGAGCCAGACCGACACCTTGTGGGCCGTGGAACAGGCGCTGCGAGCCGGCACCTGTGCCGCCGTGCTGTGCTGGCCCGGCGTCGCAGATGCCCGTGCCCTGCGACGCCTGCAACTGGCCGCCGAGACCGGCAACAGTCTCGGCATTCTGTTCCGTGGCGAAGCGGACGCGGCCCGGCCATCGCCGGCTGCCCTGCGTCTGCGACTGCGCAAGGAGGCCAACGGTGACACCTGGCTCGATCTGCTCAAGTGTCGCGGGAGTGTCGGGCGGCCGTCGCTGCGCCTGGATCTGGACAGCCCGCAGATCCGGCCGCTGCCGGTCATGCGCCCGGCAAACAACGGCCAGCAGCGCCAGCGACCGGTCGGCGGCATGGCACCACCGCAGCGTGCCGCCGTTCATGCGCTACGGCCGCAGTCACGGCCGGAACGCACCAGACTGCCGCAGATGCAGTTGCCTCTGGACGGCGAACGACA
>PXAT01000191.1 GCA_003565775.1 Ectothiorhodospiraceae bacterium
CCAGGCGCGGGGCTATTACCAGGCCTGGTCGCGGATCAAGGATCAGGAGTCCATCTGGAAAGGGGTCACCGACGGTGCCCTGCCCGCATCGGTAGCGGTTCTGTCCTTTCTGACCATGGCCACGGTGACCCCGGTGGTCAGTGCACCACCAGCACCGGACAGTCTGCGTGGTGCAGCACCCGTTGGGTCACGCTCCCCATCAACAGCTCGCCGGCCCGCGAGAGTCCCCGGCGCCCCATGACAATGATGCTGTTCTGCTGGCCTGCGACCCGTTTCACGAGTGCCGGCCCGGGTTTGCCCGTCAGGATTTCCTCGCTGATCTCGACGGCGGTTTCACCGATGGCCTCGCGAGCCTCGTCGAAGGCGGCGCGGGCGATTTCCTGGCGTAACTGATCGACGGCTTCGGGCTCGAAATAGCGCACCGCGCCCTCGTCGGACATGCCGAACATTTCCAGCGGATTGTCCGGCAGCGCAAACAGCAGCGTTAGCGGAAGTTGCATGCGCGCCGCCAGGTCTCCGGCATGGACTGCCGCGCGTTTGCCTCCCGGGGAGCCATCCACGGCGACCAGCAGTCGATCCGGTGCGGTGCTGTTCATGATGGGGTCTCCTTGCTCTGCCGTTCAGCTGCGCCGGAGCCGGCGAATGATGGCATCGGTGTATTCGCGCGTGCTGGCCTTGCCGCCGAGGTCACCGGTGCGGATGCCGTCGTCATCGATCACGCGTTCGATCGCCTCGCGCAGCAGACTGCCCCGGGCCTGTTCGCCGACATGGTCGAGCATCATCGCCGCGGCGAGCAGTACGGCCGAGGGGTTGGCCACGCCCTTGCCGGCAATGTCCGGCGCGGAGCCGTGAACGGCTTCGAAAATGGCGGTATCGACGCCGATGTTGCCGCCAGGGGCCATGCCCAGGCCGCCCACCAGGCCGGCGATTTCGTCCGACAGAATGTCGCCGAACAGGTTGGTGGTCAGGATCACGTCGAACTGGGATGGATTCAGCACCAGCTGCATCGCGCAGTTGTCGACGATCTTGTCCTCGACCTCGATCTTGTCGCGATAGCGTTCCGCCACGTCCATGGCGGTGTCCAGAAACAGCCCGGTGAGTACCTTGAGGATGTTCGCCTTGTGCACGATCGTGACCTTCTTGCGGCCCTGTTCCACCGCGTAATCGAAGGTCCATTCGGCGATGCGGCGGCAGCCCTCGCGGGTGTTGAAGCCGGTCCCTTCGGCCACGGCCCGGGGATCGTCGCCGACCGGAATGTAGTGCTCGAAGCCGACGTAGAAACCCTCGGTGTTTTCCCGCACCAGGATGATGTCGACGTTCTCGAAGCGGCCGCCATGCACATAGGTATATGCAGGGCGCAGATTGGCGAACAGCTGGAACTCTTCCCGCAGACGGACGTTGACCGAGCGAAAGCCACTGCCGACCGGAGTGGCCAGGGGGCCCTTCAGTGCCAGTCTGGTTCTGCGGATGCTGTCCAGCGTCGCCTGCGGCAGCGGGTCGCCGGTGCGTTCGAAGGCACCGGTCCCGGCGGCCTGCTCGTCCCAGTCGAAACGGGCACCCAGGGCATCAAGCACATCCAGCGAGGCATCCATGATCTCCGGGCCGATGCCGTCACCGCGCAGCAGGGTGGCGGGGATGGCGCGTTCCATTGGTCGCATGGCGTTCTCTCCTTCGGATCAGACGGTCAGGATAATCACTGCTCGCATCGTAACGTTTTTGCTGCCTTGCGGCCCGTGTTTCATGGGTTCGCGGCGAGGGCCCGCCCCGGGCATGCCGGCGAGAACCGGGGGCTGACAGCGGGGTCCCACATGTAACGCAAATTTTCCTCCAGCCGGGAGCACCCACCGTGGCCGCTTTGCGTCTCGCCGTCCTGATCCTTTTCCTGGTTGCGGGCCTTGTCGCCTGCTCGCGGGTAGAGCTGGTGTATGAAAATGCCGACTGGCTGGGCGCGCGCCAGATCGCCGGCTATCTCGATCTTGACCGCACGCAGCGGCTCGCGGTGCGTGATGCGCTGCAGGATTATCGCGAGTTCCACCGTCGCGAACGTCTGCCGCAACTGGTGGCTTTCCTCGATCTGACTGATGCCGTGCTCGATGCCGAATCGGTCGACCGCGATCGGCTGGCGACCGTGTTCGATGACGGCGAGCGACTGCTGACGAATACCGCCGAGGATCTGATTCCGATGGCGGCGGAAACCCTGCGCGGATTGTCCGCCGGTCAGATCGAGGCATTGGAGAAAACCCTGGCAGAGGGCCGGGAGGATTACGCCGAGGAGGTTTTGCCGGAGCGGGCGCAGCGGAACATCGAACGGATCGAGAACTGGACCGGTCAGCTCGGCCGCGGCCAGCGCGCGCATCTTGAAAACTGTGATGCCCGACTGCCGGACGTTACCGAGGAATGGCTGCAGTGGCGCGAACGGCGCGACCGGGAGTTCATTGCCCTGCTGCGGGCGACGGGCAGCAAGAGCGAAATCGAGGAGTTCCTGCGTGACTGGTGGCTGAACTCGGAGGCGCGCAGCCGGCCATTACGGCAGGCCCGCGAGACCTCCCGACAGGTCTGGCTCGAATGCAGCGAGACCCTGCTTGCAACCCTCACCCCGGCGCAGACGGCGCAGATCCGCAGTCGACTGCAGGGCTATCGCGGCAATTTCGCCACGCTGGCTGCCCTCGGCGACTGAGTCGGGCGGTGCTCGTGCTGCGGTAACGCGCCGCGGTCACTGCCGGCGACTGTCGAGGTAATCGTCGCGATCCTGTTCCGGAAGGTCGGCGGTGTACGTTGCGGCCAGGTCGTACCAGGTGTCCGCCGCTGCCGGGCCGTCATGCTCCAGCGCGGCGAGAACGGCCAGGAAATAGCGCATTGCATTACGCTCGATCAGCGCACGCAGTCCGTCGACATATTCCCGCCCCCCATCATCGGTCAGCGTGTAGCTGATGCCCGGCCGGTTGCGGCCGGTGGTGCTCAGGTAGGCCCGGGTCATCAGGCGGCTGCGCAGACTCGAGCGATAGCCGTAGGCCAGTGTCAGGGCGACGCCGTTGGCGGTGTTCCTGGCCTGCAGGTCGAGTCCGGCGTCGGTCACACCCAGCGGTGCTTGCGGCGCGCGCATGCGGATCTCCAGCACGCCGCCCGTCTCGCTGATCGTCAGCTCATGGGCCACGTCCTGCGGCTCGTCGCCACCACCGGAACGCAGAGACAGGACGACCTGCGCGGACGGGTCTGCTCCGGTCTCGATGCGGCAATCCCGCACGTCCGGCACCAGGGCACCGATACGACACCAGGTCAGCGGGTCGCGCAGACGCTGCCGGACCGTTTGCCAGTCCTGGTCGCGAAGCATTGTCTCGGTACCTACCCGGTAGTGGTTCTGGTCGTCGCTCCAGGAGAGCGGATTGCCGAACGGCGTTGCCGCCGTTGCCGCTGTCGGCAGCAGCATGATGACGCAGAGGAGCGCCGTCAGTTGACCGACACGAAAGCTGCACGTCTTGATCATGCGGGAGTGTTACCACACACCGGTGAATCTGCAATGACAGATCCGGCTAGCGGCGGCGAGGCCGTCAGGCCGGGCCCCGCTGCCGCGGCGACAGAAGCGAGGGTCTTCGTTCGGGGTCAGCGACGCGGATCGTGGGCCGGGTCGATGTAATCGATGGCCCAGGGACCGGTGCCGTGCAACTGGAACACGGTCTCGCCCTCTGCCTCGCCGAACATCGCATGTCCCGGCGGCATGATGGCGACCGATCCGGCCGGGAGCCGTTGCAGCTGGTCGGCGTCGAAGCTCTCGCCGTGGGCGAAGTGCAAGGTGCCCGAGAGCACCGTCAGTCTTTCGTACGCCGGATGCACATGGGGGTCGATCCGGTAGCCGTCCGGCAGTCGGAGTCGGAAGGTGAAGGGCTCCTCCTGACTCAGATCGCCTTCGATGACGGCCATTTCGGCACCTTCGGCCATCGAACCGACCGGCCCCCATTCCAGCTGATCCGGAGTGACCATCAGGTGGTCGTCGCCGGCCGTGTACGGCAGCGACTGGGCTCCGGCGGTGAGAGAAAGCGTTGCCGTCGCAAGAAACGTGACGAGTGCGGTTGTGATGCGCATGACTTGTCCTCCTGGAAACGGGAACGACATCGCCCGGCACATGACTGCGGACGAGGTCGCATGGCATTGGTCCGCAGCGGCAAGTATAGCGTCTTATCGGGCCTCGACCGGTCTCAGGTGGCCGAGAAACTGTGCCGCCGACACGTCCCAGCCATGCGCCAGGGCCACGGCACGCACGCGCCGACGGTCCAGAGTCAGGGCCCCGATGCAGGCCCGCCGCAGATCGGTATCCAGCATCCCGGTGATACCCTGCCGGACCACGTCGATCGGACCGGTGACCGGAAATGCGGCCACCGGCAGACCACAGGCCATGGCTTCCAGCATCACCAGCCCGAAGGTGTCGGTGCGGCTGGGAAACACGAACACGTCACCGCTGGCGAGGTGTGCCGCCAGGTCTTCGTTCTGCCGGTAACCGACAAAGCGCACCGCCGGGAAGTCATGCTGCAGGCGGGCACGTTCCGGGCCGTCGCCGATGACCAGCTTGCTCCCCGGCAGGTCCAACTCGAGAAAAGCGGGCAGGTTCTTCTCCACCGCCAGCCGACCGGCATAGACCCAGACCGGACCGGGCAGACCCAGCGAGCGACGACGTTCCGGTCGAAACAGCGCGGTATCCACGCCGCGCGACCAGATGGCGAGACGGTCGAAACCCCGCTGCCCCAGCATCTCCAGCATGTGTGGCGTGGCCACCAGGGTACGCGTGGCGGCGCCGTGGAAACCTCGCAACCAGGCATAACTCCAGGTCAGCGGGAACGGCAGGCGCGCCCGCAGATACTCCGGGAACTGGGTGTGATACGAGGTGGTGAAGGGCATTTTCTGTCGCCGTGCCCAGCGGCGTGCGGCGATGCCGAGGGGGCCTTCGGTGGCGACGTGCAGACAGTCCGGCGAGAAGGCGGCCAGCTGTCGTGCCAGGCGTCGGTAGGGCCAGCAGGCCAGCCGGATTTCCGGGTAACCCGGCAGCGCCACGGTGCGAAAACCGTCTTCGGGCGAAAACACCCGGACTTCTTCGCCCATGCCACGCAGCCGCTCGGCGGTCTGCGACAGGGTCGTGACCACCCCGTTTATCTGCGGGTGCCAGGCGTCGGTGCAGAGCGCGATTTTCATGGCCGGCAGTCTGCCGCTGCCGCATGACAGGGCGATGACGGCGCTGCTGTCATGCAGCTGTCAGCGAACTGCCATCGCCCGGTCGCATGCGCGGCCTAATCTCGCCACACGGCTTGACTGCTGTGTGGGAGGTTCAAATGCCGGCAATGCGCGCTCTGGCCCTGTTCGATAGCGTGGAACTGATGCTCTGCCAGACCCTGAACCGACGCGCCCGTCACGCACCCACGCGACGATTCTTCGCCCTGGTCAGTCGGTTCGGCGACGGCGTGCTCTGGTACAGCCTGATGGCGACCCTCGTGGTGACGCAGGGCGATGCGGGCATGCTTGCAGCAGTGCAGATGGGTCTGACCGCCCTGGTCGGCGTCGTCCTGTACAAGCTGCTAAAGGGCTCACTGATCCGTGAACGCCCGTTCATGACCCACAAGAGCATTCTGTGCGCGACCGCGCCGCTGGACCGTTACAGTTTTCCCTCCGGTCATACGCTGCAGGCCGTGCTGTTTTCCGTGATCGCCGTTGCCTGGTTTCCGGCGTTGCTGCCCTTGCTGCTGCCGACGGTGGTCCTGATCGCCCTGTCCCGGGTGGTGCTGGGTCTGCATTACCCCACCGACGTACTGGTCGGTGGCCTGATCGGCTGGACCCTGGCAAGTCTCTCGTTGTGGCTCCGCCCGGCAACGACGGTGGTCATCGGGACATGAAAAAGGGCGCCGTGCGGCGCCCTTACTCGTGGCGGCTTGCAGCGGTCAGGCTGCCTGGATATCGATGCGCCGCTTGCGGTGCATGTCGCGTTTCGGCAGGCGCACGGTCAGCACGCCATGACGAATCGACCCCTCGATGGCCTCGGTATCGATTTCCTCGCCGAGCGTGAACTGACGCTGGTAGCGGCTGCCGCGGATGTCCGCATAACGCGCCGTGACGCCCTCGGGCATCGACAGCGTGATATCGCCCTCGATGGTCAGGGTATGGTCGCTGACCTCCACGCCGAGCGATGCCGGATTGACGCCCGGCATGTCGGCCCGGATGGTCACCGCATCATCCTGCTCGAAAACATCCACTGGCGGCACGATGGCGGGATCCCGCGTTGCCGCTTCGCGGGGCGCTGCATTCTGCCGCAGTTCCCGGTTATCGGTCTTGCTCACATTGCTCATGATCATTCACCTCCCTTGTTCAGGCCGCCTGGATTTCGATCCGGCGCGGCTGGGTTTCGGCACGCTTGCGCAGGCTGACCGTCAGCACGCCATCTTTCAGACTGGCATTGACCTGCTCGGGGTCGACGCCCTCGGGCAGGGTCACCGCGCGCTGGAATTCGCCGTGAAACCGCTCACGCCGGTACCAGGAGCGCTCCTTGTCCTCATCCGCGACCTCGTCGCGTTTGCCGCTGATCATCAGCACGTTGTCCTGCACGCTGACATCCAGATCCGACTGTTCGATGCCGGGTGCGAACACATAGACATTCACCGTGTCCTCGGTCTCGCCGACGTTCAGCAACGGAAAGCTGCCGCGCGGGGCCGAGCGCAGATCGGCCCGGGCGCCGTTGCCCCAGTCGCTGTCGATCAGGCGCAGCAGCCGTCCCAGATCACCGAACAACGGATCGTTGAACCGCCAGAGATCCTGCAACATGGTCAATCACCTCCTCGTCCTGTGGCCGGTCCCCGACCGGCATTTGTCCTCGTTACACAGGCAAAAATAGGGGTGCTCTGGAGGTTTTCAAGACCCGGGGGGTAAATTATTTTTCTCAGCAAAAACAAGCCAGTGAGGTTTTTCGGGCGAGTTCGGAAAGCGACGCGTGGAGCGACGATGCGGCCGCTCCACGCGTCGTCTCAGTCCCGCACGAATTTCAGCGTGAAGCGATCGCTTTCGCCGATCTCCGCGTAGTGCTCGGCGTCGGCATCGTCCGGCACCCGTGACTGGGGTGGCAGCATCCAGACACCGTCCGGGTGATCGGCGGTATCGGCCGGATTGGCATTGATCTCCGAACGCTCGGCCAGACGGAAGCCGGCCGCCTCGGCAATACCGATGACGACGCTTTCCTGCACATAGCCGGTGGCGGCTTCCGGATCCTGTTCCCGATCCTCCGGCAGACGATGCCCGACCACGCCGAATACGCCGCCCTCCCGCAGCATCGTATGGGCGGCGGCGAACACGTCGTCCAACTGGCCGTCGCGCAGCCAGGAATGCACGTTGCGGAAGGTCAGCACCAGATCCGCCTCGCCTGCGGCAACCGGCGCCGCGAATTCCGGCGGATCGAAGGCGGCGATCTCCACGTCAGGAAAGCGCGCCTCGTAGCGCTCCCGGACCGGCTCGTAAAACCCCGGTAACGGCTCGCGATCGAGATTGAAATGCGCGGCAACGAAACGGCCCTCGGCCGCCAGATATGGCGCCAGTATGGCCGTGTACCAGCCATTGCCGGGAAACAGTTCGACCACGGTCTGATCGGCTTCCAGGCCGAAGAATTTCAGGGTTTCGTAAGGGTTGCGATACACGTCCCGGGCTGCTTCCTCGGCCGGACGTGCCTCATTATCCACAGCAGCCTGCAGAGGTGATTTGCTTGCCGCCACGCTTGTCAAGGGGAGTAGCAGCAGCCCGACCATAACGATTTTCAGAAACATGAAATACCTCACAAATTCGTCGACTGAATTTTGACAGCTGTCCGGCTCAATCTAGAGTCAGATTACTGACCTTTGCTTCGACTACAGAATAACTGCTGCTGGGGGCGAGGAGTGTCGGCAAGGCAACGCATACGGATTGAATCGGTGGGAAGTGCCCGCCCGGCGATGGCCGGTGCCCTTGCCAGGGGGCTGGGTCTCGCACCCGAACGGGTGGCGCAGGTCTTGTACCGGGCGCCGGCAGTGCTGATTGACGATCTGGAACCGGCCCTCGCCGGGTCGCTGACAAGCCTGCTCCGCGATGCGGGCATCGAGGCGTGTGCCGAAGACGCGACGCTGCCGCCACCACCACTTCCCGCACTGTTCGACATCGCCCTTGTGCCGCTGGATGTAACGCGCCTGCCCGAAATCGCGGAGCGACTGGCGACGTTTCTTGGAACCAAACCGCAACCGGCGCTGGAACTCCTTCTGGTGCCCCCGGGCCTGGTGCTTGGCCAGGTCTCGGCCGTCACTGCGGATCGCCTTGAGGCCGAGTTGCACCCATTGCCGGTTCGAATGCTCCGCTCGCAACGGAGCGAAGCAAGATATTGCCTCGCAGATACGGGTCTGCCGGATGCGCTCCGGCAACGTCTGCTCAGGGGTTTCGAGGCCGTTCCATGCAACGTGACAGGCTTGCTTGTAAACGATCTGACCGCCGAAGCTGCGGCGACACTGGTGCGTCAGCACGCCGCCCGAACCCGTCTGCCCATCATCGATCAGGCGTTTACGCACTTCGAGATCGAGCTGTTGGCGGCGCCTGCGACAGATGACGCCGCCGCGCACCTGGTCGCCTTGTCGGATGTGCCGCCACGCCTTGCCGCGCGGGTGCTTGCTGCCTTGCCAGTGGTGATTCAGGACAACGTGAGCTGGCAGGCGCTGGCCGGTCGGCTCGCTGCTCTCGAACGCAAGGGGTTCCGCGCCAGGGCCAGACTGACAACCCTGGATCGTTATCGGCTCCGCCGGATCCATGGCCCCTCCGACGTCCACCTGCCGGCATTGCTGGAGAAGCTCGGAGTCTGCGATGCGGACTCCGTGCCGAACACCGGACCGTTCGACGCCTGCGAAAGCTATCCGGCGCTGCAGGCGGAGTTGCTCTCGCAGAGCCTTAAAGGTGCCGGCTGCGCCGTCCAACTGGAACGGGAGATGGCATGAGTGGTAACCCGAGCACGGACGCCGCGCTGCATCTTGGTATCGCCGAGCAGGGCAAGCTCCTTGCTCTGGACGGGGCCCATGACGAGGCCCTGCGGCACTATCAGCAGGCTCTTCGCCTGGCGGTTGATGCCGGTGCGCCCGAAGTCTTCTTTCGGCATTACACCCAGTGCGTGATGGAGAGTCTGGAGGCGCTCGGTTCCTATGACGGCGTACTGCGCTTCTGCGAGGACGCAGATCATCATTATCAGGCCCTCGACAAGGACGGTCCGCTTTTCGCCCTGGACCACGGTTCGATTCTCGAGCGCCTGGGCATCATTCGCCTGAAGGCGGGTGACGTTGATGCCGCCAGATCTGCGTTGCGTCGGGCCAACCAGCTTGCCGGGCCCGGACGCTTGCCACTGGCGGCACAAGTGCTGGGGTGGCTTGACCGGGGGATGACGGTGAGCGACCGGCATCTGGCAGATGCCCAGCGGCGCCACGGCTATTTCGTGGTCACCCGCGAGCGGGTCGACCCGGCACGGGCGATCCCGTTGCCGGACAGTCTGGAGAGTGCACCGGCCGGTTTGATCTGAGCAGGAGGTTGCTGTGGCAGATTACGACGACATGACACCGGGAGAAGTGCTGGCGGACGCCAGCGTGGCCGACTTCATTGCATCGCTGGGGCGAGGCATCGCTGACGCGCAGCAGGAGCTCGACCGCAACTCCATCGAACAACTCGATTCCTTTACCGAACGGCTCGACGGTCTTGGCGGCAAGTCGCTGATCGAGCTCGGTTTCAGTCCGGCCTTTTACCATTACCAGCACGCGGACCTGTCCTGCTCCCTGAACGTGCGCCTGCGGGTGGAAAAGGAAACCGGATTCGATCTGGGTATCAATGCCGCCTTCGGTCGGACCGACCAGGAAAGCGCGGGCAGCGCAAGCAGCCTGACCGAGACGGAGTCGGGGACCAGCAGCCGGACCGAGGTGCGTACCGCGGAACTCAGCGTGCAGAATGCCAGCGCGGGTCTGTTGACCGTCGGCGGCGCCGAGTACTCGGTGGAGGAAGAGCGTCCGTTCATGGATCGGGCGTCGGATCTTGCCGACGAACTGCGAGCCGATGGTGCCGTCGATGCCGTGCGCATGCACAGAGAGGCGACAGAGCTTTCCATCAGTACCTCGGCTGACACGGACAAGGTACTCATCGGTCCGTCCTCGGTTGCCTTCGTGAACCATCCGTTTCGGTTGGGATATATCCGGGTCAGCCTCAACGAATCGACGACGGTGGTGCTCGACGCGGACCACACGGTGTCGGTGGATGCCGCAGATGACACGGAATCGCTGGCGCGGGAGCTGTCGGAGAAGATCGATGAACTCGACGGTTACACCGCTGCGGTCGCGCATTCTTCAAGCCCCTGGGGGGATGGCCTGAAGTTCGGCACCGGTAAGTCGGAGGTCGAGGATGAGCATTCGGACATGCTGCAGCGGATTGCCCGTATTCTTCGTGAATCCTCACTGACCTTCCGACTGGTCGGGAAAGCAGATCGTCAGGGGCATGCTGACTGGAGCAAGAGTTACAAACGCGATTTCAACCAGAACCTCTCGGAGGATCGCGCCAATGCCGTGCGGGATGCCCTGCTGAAGCTTGCTCCGGATATCGACCCGGAGCGTATCGAGGCCATTGGTCGCGGTGAAGAACGGGCGGTCGAAGAAGATCATCCCGTGGATAATCCGGACGATCGGGTCGTCGAGATCTATCCGGCGGAGTCGGGCTGGTATATCAGCGTGGAGGCCGGTGATGGCGTTGACCTGGAAGATGTCTCCCCGGATCTGACCTCCGGCGGCGAGGGCAACGGATGGATAGGGATTTTCCGGTCGCTGGCAGACGGAGAAGACGGCGAGACAGTCACCATCGAGGGTCAGACCTTCACGCTCAAGGGTGAGCGGGACGGTTATCCCCATGGCGCTCCCAGGACCTATGCCGCGAATCTGGCCGCGGACGTCAATGCCGAATCGGACTTCGACGTGGCTGCCAATGCTCGCGGACCGATCTGCCACCTCTCGCGTCCGGGTGATTCCACCCAATTCACGCTCTACAGCAGCGGACAGTCGGATCTGCAGATCGAGGGCTCACAGGCAGTCACCGTGACCCGCCAGTTCAGTCGCACGAGCAGCGAACGGGAGGTGCGACAGCGCAGTGGCAACCGGACGGTGGCCGTTGGTGCCTCGGTCGACGTGCGCTATTCCCGTCAGTTCGAGCTGGATGTTACCGGGAATTCGTCGATCACCGCGCGGCTTGTGTCGGTGCCCGCGCCGCCCGAGTTTCTCGACACCATTCGCGAGTTTCTGAAGGACTGAGCCGGTGAGCAAGACACCAGAAGTTACGCGGTCTCTGCTGAACGCGCCGCTGCCACGCGTCATCGAGCGCCTGGGCGCTTCCATCGCCCAGGCCCAGGCCGAACTGGACGGCAACTCGATCGATATCGCGCGCGAGATGGCGGCCACCGAGGTGACGTTCGGCGACGGTGATTACACGCTGCTCTCGCTTGGGTTCACGCCCAGCTTCTATGCCTTCACCGAAGCCCTGGTCGAGGCGAAGCTGTCGTTCTCGATGGCGGAGACGCGGCAGACGGGGGTTGATGCTGGCGCGGAAGGCGGAGTCGTCGGCGGTATCGGGTTTTTCTCGGCAAGTGTGGATGTCTCCTATGCACGCAAGTTTTCCGTGTCCAGCGAGGGCACCAGTTCGATTTCGGCGCGACTGGTATCGCTGCCGCCGCCGGAGGCATTCACCGAAGTCCTGCGCCGGAATCTGGAATCCACGGACGAATAGCCGGTTTCAGGCGCTGACTCCGGAGCGGGGTCGCGCCGCCATCCTGCTCACGAGCGACGGGGGAGAGTCGAGATGACGATAGGTCGCGATCTACTGAACGTGCCGATGGGGGACATGATTCGGGAAATGGCGTTCGCCATTTCCGATGCCCAGATCCAGCTGGACGAGGGTTCGATGAAGGTCGCCGAGATGATGGGCGGGCGCCAGACCGTGCAGACCCGGGCATCGTTTTTTAACCGCAACCCGAAAACCCAGATACGGGACACCCGGGTGTTTTTCGGCCACGAGTTCATGACCCGTGGCCAGGCGGCGGCGTTGCGGGACTCGATCCCCGGCTCAGCCACCGGCGTCGAAAAGCTGCAGCGGGAGATGCTCGACGAGGCGGCCCCCGGCGGTGACCAGGACGAGAACGAGGAAGTGCGTATTCCGAGCCTGGTCTCGATGCTCGAACTGGGGTTCTCGCCGACGTTCTATCAGTTCGTCGACACGATCATCGAGGTCAAGATCGCGATCAAGATGACCGAGACCATCACCGAGGACGAATCGGAAACGGAGACAAGCCGTGATTCGGAGTCGGAGGGTGAGCACCGCGGGCTTCGCCAGTTGTTCTCCGGGGGCTCCTCCTCGCGCAGCAGTACCGTCGAGACGACGCAGGTCGATGCCAGCTATTCATCCAAATACTCCTATTCGGCCGAAGGCTCCAGCCTGTTGCGAACCAAGCTGGTTCCCGTGCCGCCGCCAGCGGCGCTGGAAGAGCGGGTGCAGATGATGATCGAGGCTGAACGCCGGCATCTGGCGGCGCGGGAGAAGGATTGATGCGTCGCTGGAGGCAACGTAACCGTGTCGTCAGGCGAGGAGACAGACGATGACAGTGGCAACGGATCTCTTGAACGCACCCTTCCCGATGCTGGTGCGTAATCTGGGTGTCGGGATTGCCGAAGCGCAACTCGAACTCGATATGGTCTCGCTAAAGATTGCCCGCATGATGGCGGGTGAGGATGTGGCGCTGGATGACGAAAACGCGGCTACCGCATCCTCCGGCGATGCTGGCTCCCGGCGGGTTCAGTTTTCCGATGGCGAGTCATACACGCTGCTTGAACTGGGGTTCACGCCGACCTTCTACCAGTTCGTGGACACGGTCATCGAGCTGAAACTGTCCATTTCCATGTCGCGCGAAACCGAACAGAGCCGTCGCAGTGCGCAGCTTTCGGCCGGTGGCGGAGGCATTGCCCTGCCCGTCTTTGCCGCCGGCGGGGTTCGTGCCTCGGCGGTCAGTGCCAGCTACTCGAGCAAATACCAATACGCTGCAGAAGGCAGTTCGGTGATGCGGACCAAACTGGTGCCGCTGCCGGCACCGGCACTGCTCGAGGAAAGGATTCGCCGGATGATCGATTCGCAGGGTAGCTGATGGCGCCCAGGCATTGGCGTGACCTTGATGACGAAGCACCGCCCCGGGAAAGCGCCGGGGCGCCGGAGGCGGTGGCGCCCGAAACGGCATCCCCGCAGCTTGCGCGCCTGATGGAGGAGCGTCAGGCGCTGGAAGCGCGTATGCAACGCCTGACGGGACAGCCGTCCGGGGATGAGCAACGTGAATCGCCTCGCTTTCCGGTGACGCCACTGGCCGAACGTCGGCGTGCCGACAGCGAGTGGGAACAGCGACGGCGCCGGCAGCAGGATGCCATCCGGAGACGCCGCAGCGAGCTGGATCGGGCGCGGCGGGGACTGCGATCCGATGACGAACTCCATGATCGTTCCCGGCGGAAATCGAGTGACCGGAGCCTCACCGACAGAGTGGCCCGGGTACGCGAGACGGTTGATCGCGGTGGGCAACTCATGGAGCGTCTGGATCAGCGGGTCGATCATGGACGTCGCAGGGTGTTGCATGCCAATGCCCGGGGGCGTGAGCTCGAGCGTCGTCGCCAGCTGCTCCGTGAGGCGGGTACCGACCTGCCCGGCGAGCTGGAGCAACGGCTCGGCCGGACCACGGAGATCATCTCGGCGACGCGCGGACGCGTGCAGCAGGGAACGGACGCCTGGGCCAGGGCCCGCGACCGGGCGCGGGAGTTTGGCGATACTGCGGCGATGCTCGCCAGCCGCGCCGAACGGGTTCTGGCCGTGAGCGTCGGCAGCGTGGATGAACTGGGCGCACGCATGGCGCGCCAGCGGGCGGCCGCCGCTGCACGTCGCAAGTTCGAGCGAGACGCGGAACAGGCCGACGAGAATCGTCGCCAACGCGCATTGGAGCGCTGGCAGCAAAAACGCCAGGAGGGGACGTAGGAGCAATGAGTAGCCCGCACCGACATGTCGCAGGGACGCTTGAGGAAATCCTTGTAGCGATGGCCGATGGCCTGCGCGAGGCACAGGATGCCCTGAACGAGATCCCGCCGACCGATGCCTTCGGCCGTCCCTCCGGCGGCTATCACCTTCCTTATCTGGATTTTTCGATCAAGGTGATCGCCGAGACCACGCAGTCGGATGAAGGCGCCGACTCGCCACCCGTGCTGCGCCTCGCCTCGCGGCGGGCCGCGCTGGACAAGCTGCACCGGCCGCGCCTGGCCCTGCATACCTTCGAGCCCGGTTCGGCATCTGCGGACAGTTCGAGCCTCGAAGTCACCAGTACCCTGTCAGGTCGCTTCGTCGCAGTGCCCCCCGGCGAAGGCATGCCGGTGGTAAGGCTGCGCGCGACCGCGAGCAGGGAGGCCGCGCGCGAGCACGCGATCGAGGTGACAGTCAGCAACAGCGCCGGCGAGCAACTGGCCGACGTGGACGTCGAGTTCAATCTCGACATCCCGGCGAGCGAAGCCTTGAGCAAGGCCGACGGTATCGAGCTCGAGGGCAGGAAACCGGCAACGAAACTGGCGCAGGGTGTTGCCGCCAGTGATGCCGAAGGGGTCGCACGCAATGTCCTGGTGTTCTCGTCACATGAGCCGCGGGAGGCGAGCTTCGTGATCTCGATCAACGTCGGCAATGTGTCGACCAACCTTACCGTGACGGTCTGAGAGGCGAGCCATGCTGATGATGATCCGTGGACAGGTGGTTTCTCGGGATGATCGTCCGGTGCCGAGGGCAACTGTCGTCCTCGAGGCTCGGGATCGGCGCTCGCGTCGCTTCATGGCTATCGGCCAGGCGAGTACCAATGCTGATGGCGTTTTCGGCATGCAGGTCGAGGATGTGGATCGCAATCAGGTTTCCGGATTGCGACTGCGGATTCGTGCCGGGGATCATCAGGAAACACTTTCCGGAGACCCGGACGTCGAGATGGAAGGCCGCTCCGGCATCAATGTCGACTTCGGCAAGGTCACGCTGGAGATCGACCGTGATCGTGATGAGCCGGACGCCGACGACGCTACCGATTCAGAGGATAGCGGTGAGGCGGAACCGGATATCGATCCGGTATTCGAGCAGGTGGAGCGCCTCTCTGCCGACAGGATTCGTGAACTGGTTGACGACAGCTACATGCAGGATGTGGTGAAACTCCACCACGACCTGCGCCTGCGTGAGGATGAAATCACGTCGTTGCGGGATCGGCTCAAGGAGACCGAGCAGGAACGGGACCTGCGGCGGGATGAACTGGAGCAGGTCCGCAACGAATCGAAGACACTGCGTGACCAGCTCGACGGCGAGGTCGAGGTCGAGTCGTTGTATGCGAATGTCGGGCGGCAGTTGCAGCAGGCGAGTCGGCACTTGCGTGACGACGGCATTCCCTACCGTCTCGGAAAGGTCTCGCTGAAGGTCAAGGCACTGGTCGGCAACGGGGGCAATCGCCTGTTCATGCCGAACCTGGCGGATTTTCCCCGAGTTGCCGAAGGTGCGCTCGCCGACATGACCTTCGAGTTTCACCCGACCGAAGATGCCGCCGCCGACGCCGCAGTTGCCGTCCCGGATTTCTCCGGCCTGACCGAGACCGCGGCGCGGCGTCTGGCTCAGGCTGCAGGCCTGCGTCTCGAGCCGGCCCACGAGGACGCGCGAGAGCGTCGCGATGTCGGCGCAGGGCAGGCCTTCAAACAGACACCGTCGAAAGGGGCCAGCGTGCCCCGGGACAGCACCGTGCTGGTGGTGTTCGCCCAGGTCTGATCGAGCAGCGAACCGAACCAATCCGTCTGGAGGATGAATCCATGCCGAAACGCTTCGACACCCTCGTGGATGACGTCGTCGCTTCGCCTCTAGGCGGCGTGATCTCGTCGGTCGGCCAGGGCGTGGCGGACGCCCAGCGCGCGCTTGACGAAGCCTCGCTGGCCAGCACGCTGGAAATCTATGGCGGTCGCGATGACGAGATACTGGAACTGCTGCGACGCATCGGCTATCAGCCGACTTTCTATGCGCTTCCGGAGACGACTGGCGAGGTCAAGGTGTCCCTGAATCTGTCCGGGAGCGGACAACCCGGCGGGAAGAATGCTGCGCCGCGGTTTCCGTCGGTCACGCCGTCGGTGCGACCGGCGACCCCGCGGATGTACGCGATGCCGGTGAATGCGTCGGTCTCCAACCGTTACAGCTATACCGCATCGGTCGCCGCATCGATCAGTTTCAAGATCGTGCCGGTGCCTCCGCCGGCCGAATCGGAGGCACTGCGTGCGGTGCCCGATTTCACGGTCAAGGATCCGCCCGCTGCGCGCGAGGCGGCTCGTCTGCTGCGCCTCGGGTTGCGCTTCGTGCGGGATGGAGAAGTGGTTGAGATCCCCGGCGATGACGACGAAATCACTGCACAGATGCCGGCATCGGGAGAGATCGTACGGGTCGGTGACGAGATCGAATTGACGCTTGGCTAGCAATGTTGCGGGACCCGGCGGCGAGACCGGGCAGAAATCCGCGAAACCGCATGGAGGGGCCGCACGCATGCGACGCATCGACAAGATCATCATTCACGCTTCCGACACGCCGGCGGACATGGATGTGGGCGCTGAAGAGATTCGTGAGTGGCATGTGGACGGTAACGGCTGGCGGGATATCGGATATCACTGGGTCATTCGTCGCAGCGGTCGCATTGAGCCCGGGCGCGACGAGAGCGTCGTCGGCGCGCATGTTGCCGGCACGAACGCCAACTCCATCGGTGTCTGCCTCGTCGGTGGTCGCGGTGCGGATGGCAGTGACGACTGCAATTACACGGCTGCGCAGTGGGCCTCGCTCGCGAGTCTGGTCGGCGAGTTGCAGGAACGCTTCCCCGATGCTTCGGTCAGCGGTCATCGGGACCACAGTAGCAAGGCCTGCCCCTGCTTTGACGTGGCGGCGTGGTGGAGCGAAAGGTCGGATGGCGGGACCAATACGGCAAAGCCGGACAAGGCATCGCCTTCGGCGAGCGACGATCCGCTACCGCCCGGCCATGTGCTGCTGCTGGGTGGTGTTCGCTCCGGCAAGTCCGCCTGGGCGCAGCGCCTCGCCCGGCGCAGCGGCAAGGCGGTGCGTTTCATTGCCACGGCAACGGCCGATGACGATGAAATGGCCGAGCGCATCAAACGCCATCAGGCGGAGCGGCCGGACGACTGGACCCTGATCGAGGAGCCGGATGACCTGGTTGGCGCGGTTGAGTCGGCGAGCGGCAGCGGCGACTGTCTGCTGATCGACTGCCTGAGCCTGTGGTTGTCGAACCGGATCGAGAAAGTCGACGCCGATGATCTGAATGCCGCAGGCGCGGAACTGGCGGAGGCGGTGGCGGATTACGACGGGCCGCTGATTCTGGTCAGCAACGAGGTGGGGCTGGGCGGCGTGGCGATGAACAGCCTGGCACGTCGCTACGCCGATGCCCTTGGGCGATTGAATCAGCAGCTGGCGGCTCGCTGTGAGCGGGTCGCAGTGACAATGGCCGGCAAGCTGCTGCCGCTGAAGGGGGGGTTTCCGGCCGGCGACTCACTGCATCAGGACGACGGCGAATAGCACCACGGCTTCCAGCTTTTCGGTGGTGAGCCCGGCCGTGTCGCCGGTAAACCCGCCAAGCCAGCGCTCGAGACAGGTGCGCAGCGCGAGAAAGCCCAGCACCGCGAAGCTCAGTGCCACCAGACCCGACAATCCGGTCAGCAGGGCGACCACGGCACTGAGACCGATCATCCACCAGCCGAGTCGGTGCGGCGGTGTTTCTCCGCCGGCGGCGCCGAGGCCGTTTGCGCGGACGTAGGGCAGGGTCAGGAACAATGCGCTGCAGCCGGCCCGCGCCAGGATCGGCGCCAGCAGCAGTGCCGGCAGCCAGTCGCCGCCGTCCAGCAGCGCCGTCAGCAGGCTGAATTTCAGCAGCAGAAGCAGCACCAGCGCGACCACGCCGGCAGGGCCGCAGGCCGGATCCTTCATGATGCGCAGACTGCGTTCCCGATCGCCGCCACCGCCCAGCCAGGCATCGGCGCTGTCGGCAACACCATCCAGATGCAGGGCACCGGTCAGCGCCACCCACACGCCGAGGATCAGGGCTGCGGTCACCGCCGCCGGCAGCATGAGCCAGTTCAGCAGACCGACGACGGCCATCAGCAGCACGGCCAGAACCAGTCCCACCACCGGATACCAGGCCACCGAACGTGCCTGTTCTTCCCGGCCGATGTCGCCGCTCAGGCGGACCGGCAGGCGACTCATCAGCAGCAGCGCGATGGCGAATTCGCGGGCGGCGCTCACGCGCTCGGTCCGTGGCTGATCAGGCATCGCAGTCGACCATGCGGAGTGTCATCGATCCGCACCCGGCTGCGACAGGCATAGGGCACCTGCAGGCGTGCCATCATGCTCTGCGGTGAAACCCCCAGCACATGGGCCATGGCGACCCGGATCACCCCGCCGTGGCAGACCAGCAGCACCCGTTGCCCCTGCAGGTGCTCGCTCCAGCGCTCCCAGGCGGTGGCCACCCGCTTGCCGAAGCTGCCCACGTCCTCGCCGCCCGGCGGCGGATTCAGGAGCCCGTCGTCCCAGAAGGCCGACAGGGCGTCGGCCTGGGTCTCGGCGATCTGTTCCATGGTCAGACCCTCCCAGGCGCCGAAATGGATCTCGGCGAAATCCGGCTCGATGTGCAGGGGCAGATCGCGCGCGGCGCTGAGCTCCTCGGCGAATGCCTGGCAGCGACGTAGCGGCGAACTGAGGATCACGTCCCAGGTGTCGCTGCCGTTAACCGCGGCGCGCATCTGGGCCCAGCCGGTGTCGCTCAGTGGATCATCCAGCTGTCCGCGATAGCGCCGACCGCCCTCCGGTTCCCCGTGCCGCAAGAGGTCGATCCAGGTCGTGGCCGGTGTCTGTTCGTTCATGCGGTGCCTGCGTGCTGCTGTCAGTGATCAGGGGTGTCGCCATCGGCGACACCGGCTTCGGCAAAGGTAGCCATGCTGTTATGCAGGACACAGGCGGCGCGCAGCAGCGGCAGCGCCAATGCTGCACCGCTGCCTTCCCCCAGGCGCATGCCCAGATCCAGCAGCGGTTCCGCATTCAGTGCCTGCAACAGTCGACCGTGCCCGGCCTCGTCGGAGCGGTGACTGAAATGCAGCCAGTCGGCCAGGGCCGGCTGCAGCCGCAGCGCGGCCAGCGCCGCCGCCGAGACGATGAAACCGTCCACCAGTACCGGCAGCCGATGCCGGGCGCAGCCGAGCATGGCGCCGGCCAGGGCGGCGATTTCGAATCCGCCCAGCGAGGCCAGCACGGCCAGTGGTTCCCGTGTCTCGCCGTGGCGCACCAGGGCCCGCCGGACCGCGGCCAGCTTGCGTTCGAGGCCGGCGTCGTCCACCCCGGTGCCGCGGCCGATCAGCGTTTCCGGTTCGGCATCCAGCAAGGCGCAGGCGACGGCCGCCGCGGTCGTGGTATTGCCGATGCCCATCTCGCCGCCGATGAACAGCTCCGCGCCGTTGGCGGCAGCGCGGTCTGCCGCGGCACGGCCGGATGCCATCGCCCGGCGCAGTTGCGCCTCGCTCATGGCCGGCTCCCGGGCAATGTTGCCGGTGCCTGCGCCGATGGATTCATCCCGGATCACGGACCGGGTGGCACAGGCTTCCACGGTGCCCAGGTTGATGACCTCCAGGTTCGCACCGAGATCCCTCGCCAGCACGCTGATGGCGGCACCGCCATGCGCGAAATTCTGCAGC
>PXAT01000125.1 GCA_003565775.1 Ectothiorhodospiraceae bacterium
AGGTGCGAGGCAAAGAGTGGTTGGGCCGCATTTTCCCCGAATGCTGCGTTGCGCGGCTTGACCGCAGAGTCACTACGGCGCTGCGCAGCGCGCCTTGCCTCGAGAAAAATGCGGCGCCAACGCAGGCGCGGGAACAGGTCATTGCTTCCCTAGCATCCGTCTCCACAACGCTCTCGCCGTCTCCGGATCGCGGTCGCGGTCCACATCCAGACTGATGGTCTCGATGTCCATGCGGCTGCGTGCCGTGCGCGGGGGGATCAGGCGGTAGGTGAACACATGCGGGCGGTCGTCGCGCAGCCATTCGAAGGCCTGTCCGTAGCGCAGGTCATGGAAGTACAGCTCGCCGTCTTCTTCCACCACCTGGTAGTAGCCATCCGAGACCTGCAGCAGATCACGCACCACGGGTTCACCCATGTACGGGACCAGATACTGTGCATTGCGCGTGAAGCGCACGAAATCCCGGGGCGGCCGGTCGTCCAGCCGACTGTGGAAACCCACCAGATAGCCGTCCGGTGTCTCGACAATGGCGCGCCACAGCAGATTGTTGAAGATGGTCGGTTTGACGAACATGCGCTCGTAGCTGACATCGTTCTGAGCCAGCGTGGCGTGGAACACGTCCGTGACCTGCTGCTTGTTGTACAGCGTGAATGCCAGATACAGGCTGGACAGACCGATACCGGCGATCGCCAGGCCCTGGCGCAAGGCACGCGTCCGCTTCAGCCAGACCAGCCAGAGCACCGTGACCAGCAACGGCAGCGTGTACAGCGGATCGATCACCGAGATGCTGGCAATGGCGAAATGCCGGTCGCTGAACGGCAGCAACAGCTGGATGCCGTAGGAGGTGAAGGCATCGATGACCAGGTGACTCAGCAATACCAGCCAGAGCATCAGGCTCCAGCCCTGCCAGCCCACCTTGTCCTTTGCATGCAGGCGACTGGCCAGCCAGCCCAGGATCAGGGCGGCCAGGGTCACGAACAGGATCGAATGGGTAATGCCGCGATGAAAGGTCAGCGCCGCGGCGTCACCCAACAGGGCACCGATCGGCACGTCGATATCCGGCAGCAGTGCGACCGCAGCGCCCCAGGCAACAGCCTTGTTGCCGATGCGTCGGCCCAGCACCGTCTGCCCGATGGCACCACCCAGCAGTGCATGGGAGAGAGTATCCATGATCGAAGCCTATCCTCCCAGCAGTCCGGCCAGGAACAGCGTCGCCAGGCCCAGGTAGATCGTGACCCCGGTAATGTCGGTGATCGTGGTCAGGATCGGGCCGGTCATCATCGCCGGATCCTTGCCCAGGCGTTTGATCAGGAACGGAATCGTGCCGCCGACCACGCCGGCCACCAGCACATTGACGGCCAGCGCCGTACCGGCCACCAGACCCAGCACCATATTGCCCTCCATGAACCAGGCCACCACGGTGAACAGCAGGCCCAAAGCAATCCCGTTGCAGATACCGATGATCAATTCCTTGCGCAGAGCCCGCCAGAAATCACGCAGTCGGACCTCGCCCAGTGCCATGCTGCGGATCGACACCGATAGCGCCTGAATCCCGACGTTGCCGCCCATGTCCGTGATCATCGGCAGGAAAGCCGCCAGGATCGCCACCTGAACCAGGGTTGCCTCGAACGAGGAGATCACCACCACCGCGCCGAGATTGAGAAAGATGTTCGCAGCCATCCACGGCAGGCGCTTGCGCACGGCCTGCGACGGTGGCGTGAAAAAGCTCTCGTCGGCAGATGCGGCGTTCAGTGCCACCATGCCATCGGCGATCTCGTGCGCCAGCAGATCCATGGCCTCGTTTATGGTCATGACTCCCTGCAGGCGGTCTTCGGCGTCGACGATGGGCAGCAGCTTGAGCCGGCGCGTGCGCATGCGGCGGGCGGCCTCGGTGGCGGGATCGTCGGTGCGCGCGGCAATCACGTCCGCCTGCATCACCTCGCGCAACGGCCGCGCCGAATCGCTCAACATCAGGTCGCGCATGGAGATCACGCCGGCCAGGCGCTGCGCATCATCCAGCAGAAAGACATAGGTACCGCGCTCGATATCCGGCGGCGCCTGACGCACCGCCTCCACCGCCTGGGCCACACTCAGGGAGCGATTGACGGCGAGATAATAGGGGCTCATCTCGGCCCCGGCGGTGCCCTCCGGGTGGCGCACCAGCGCGCCGACTTCCTCGCGGAACTCGGCATCGAACTGCTGCAGCAGCGTTTCCGCGCGGGCGTCCGGCAACAGCCGCACGATATGGGCGATGTCGGTCGGCGGCATGTTCGCCAGCAACGAGCCGGCGTCGTCGTCGGGCATGGCATCCAGCAGCGACACCAGGAACTCGCGTGGCAGATGTGCCGCCACGTTACCGGTCCGTTCCCAGCCGACAGTGCGGAAAAACGGCAGCAGGGCGATGCGCGGGGCTTCGGTCAGGATCTGTGCACTGCGCCGGCCCGACACCCGCCGCATCTCACGGCCGGCATCGGCATAACGCTGTTCCTCGAGAGCCTGTGCGAAAGCCCTGGTGTGACCATCAATCGTTGCGGAATCAAGTAACAAGCCGAGCTCCTCCTCGCGCTACAGGGTCGGTACCGCGCCCTGCCAGATGACCGAAACCGGTCTCGGGCGCAGACACGAGAGTAGATCGGTGTCTGCTTAAGGAAGGATTCACCACCAAGGACACGAAGTTGAAGATCTTTCTTGCCTTGTCTTTCCGCCCATTCTTCGTGCTCTTAGTGGTGGATTCTTTCCTTTGCACCGCCGGCGTCGGCAGAGCGGCGCTTGATGCGAATGGCGGATCTGACTGGCATGGCCTCGGCGGCCGGCCCGACCGAATTCGGCCCTGCAGTCTTGGCGGGGTAAGGCTTTTCCTCGATAAGCCAGGGTTACCCTATGACATGATCGACATGAAGAATGGCATCCAGGCCAGAATCAGGATCACCGACAGCACCAGTTCGACCCGGATGATGAAGCGCATGCGATCGCGTTCGGCGCCCTCGGCATCGGCCAGGAACACCTTCGACATCAGGGCATCCAGCCACAGCCCGGATAGCCAGAGCGGCATCAGCGCCGGATTGACCACGGTCATGACAAAGCCCCAGCCCTCGTAGGCGATCGGCTGATTCGACGGCACGGCGAGCAGTATCGACAACACGGTGAAGCCGACCAGCACGCTGCGCATGACCCCGAGCTGGTGGAAGCGGTGGCGAATCGAGTTTTTCAGCGTTCCGAGCATGTTGGTGTGTCCGCTCGCATCGGTTGTCATGGTGTTTTGTCCTGTCGTTCGTCACGCGCCATCACGCATGAAATCATCGCAGCAGCATCCGCAGCCAGACCCAGATATTGAACACGCTCATCAGGGCGGCGGCGACATAGGTCAGCGCGGCGGCCGCAAGGATACGCCGGGCCGCCGGCCGGTCTTCGGGTTTCAGATAGCCCGATTCCAGCAATGGCAGAGCACGCCGGAAACTCGCATCGAATTCGGTGGGTAGCGTAATCAGATGCACGAGAACCGCAAGACCCACACTGGCCAGCCCCGCCACCAGCAGCATCAGTGCACTGGCCGGCACCCGCGTCAGAATCAGCAGAATCGGGATCGCCAGCAACAGAAAACCACCGACCCGCTGGGCCCGCGACGCGATCCGCGCCAGCCGGGTGCGCCAGACCAGCGGCTGGTAGCCGATCGCATCCTGCAGCGCATGGCCGACCTCGTGGGCGGCGACCGTGACCGCCGTCAGATGCCGGCCGTCGTGGTTGTCCGGTGACAGCCGCACCGCCTTGGCCATCGGATCGTAATGATCGCCCTGCTCGGTGGATTCCACCGTCACCTGCGGCAGGTCCAGGCGTTTCAGAAGATGTCGCGCCAGCTCCGCACCGGTGCCGGGGTAGCGATCTGTCGGCGTCCGGTGACGTGCCATGACCCGCCGCACCCACAGCGACGGGCCGTAAATCAGCGCCAGCAGCAGGACACCGCCGATGATCAGCGGCAACATGGCCGGCCCCGGACAACAACGCGCTCCTCGCCCCCGACACCCGGGTTTCGGTAGCATGGCAAACCAGCAGGGAGGCCGCCGGCGCAAATGGCGCCGGCGCACCCGATCACCGACCTGCCCGGGTCATGTATCGCGAATCCGGCAGGCCGATACGATTCGGCGGAGACAACAGGCATCATGACGACCTCTGAAAACCAGAAACGGGAACGCGCGCTGCGAGCCCGGGCATTCCTCGAAACCCTGAAGACCCGCTATCCGGCCTGCTTCACCGGCGACAGCCAGGCGCTCCGTCCACTGGCGATCGGCATTCAGCAGGATCTGCGCAAGCAGCTGGCCGACGACAGCGAACTGGCCGACACCCCGGGGTGGCTGGTTCGGCAAGCTCTGGCACTGTACACCCGCTCGCCGGCCTACCTGGAGGCAACCATGGCGCGGCGGCCGCGAATCAATCTCGATGGCAGCGATGCCGGCGAGATCGACGACCAGGCCGCGGAATTCGCTCGCGAGCGGCGCGAGGAACAGAAGGCGCGCCAGGCCGCCCGCCGCAAGAAAAAGCCGAAGCCGAAGCCGAAAAAACCCGATGCCGATCAGGAGCGCCAGCGCAAGCTGGAACAGCTGGCCGACAAATTCAACCAGTCCTGACGCCGCATGTTCCAGTTACTGGACCTTTTCGGGACCGCGGTGTTCGCCGCCACCGGTGCGCTGGCGGCCGGCCGCAAGAATCTCGATCTGTTCGGGGTCCTGGTGCTGGCCATTGTCACCGCCATCGGTGGCGGCACCCTGCGTGATCTGACCCTCGGCCTGACCCCGGTGTTCTGGATTCAGGCACCGCAGTACCTGTGGATCGCATCCGCCGCCGGACTGGTGACCGTCATGCTGGCCCGATACCGCTGGCTGCACCGGGGGTTCCTGCCCGTTGCCGACGCCCTCGGTCTGGCGACCTTCTGCGTCATCGGCGCCGAGCGCGCACTGGCCGCCGGCGTCGATCCGGCCACGGCCGTGCTCATGGGCGTGATGACCGGGGTGTTCGGCGGCATGATCCGGGATGTTCTCTGCGGCGAAGTGCCACTGGTACTGCGCAAGGAACTGTATGCGACCGCCGCGATGGCGGGCTCACTGATCATGGTCGTGGCAAGCCTGATCCTGCCCGGTATGGCCATCGCCGCCTGGCTGGGCTTCCTGACGGCGCTCGGTCTGCGACTTGCAGCGATCCGCTGGCAGCTCTCCCTGCCGGTGTTCCGGCATCGCGATTAAGGAGACGCTGACGTCTCCTTAAGTCCCGGACAAACTGACGTTTCCTGACAAGGCAGCCGGAACCGGCACCGGCCGCGCACGGTCCTTAAGGCAATCGGGTGGTCCGCGGACGCACCGACTCTCGAACAAGGATTCCTTCATGCTGAAAAACGGCCTGGCTGCGGCCCTGATCATCGTCGCCGTCGGTCTGTTCCTGTGGTGGCAACAGGCCGACGAGACGAGCAGCACCCGCTCCGGCAGCCAGGGCGGTCAGCGGCCGGTCGCGGTGCAGACCGCGCCGGTGGAACGGGACTCGATCGCGGGCTGGGCGGTGTTCACCGGCTCGCTCACTCCGGCGGCGCAGTTCGATCTGGCGGCGCGGACGGCGGGTCGGCTGGAGGAACTGCTGATCGACATCGGCGATGAAGTGGAACAGGGCCAGCTCATCGCCCGGCTGGACGACGAGGAGGAAATCCAGCAACTGGAACAGGCGCGCGCCGAACTGGCCGTGGCCCGGGCGAGAAAGGCGGAATCCGAGGCAGCACTGGATGCTGCCCGCCGCGCGCTGACGCGAACCCGCGAATTGCGCGAACAGCGTGTCGCGTCGCAGTCGGAACTGGAGGCCGCGGAGACCGAAGTCCGCGCCGAGCAGGCGCGCGTGCAACTGGCCGAGAGCCAGGTGCACCAGCAGGAAGCGGCGGTACGCGCCGCCGAAATCCGCCTGTCGTACACCTCGCTCAGCGCCCGCTGGCAGGGTGACGATGCCGTGCGTGTGGTCGGCGAACGCTACGCCGACGAGGGCACCCTGCTGCAGGCCAACGACCCGGTGCTGTCGCTGGTGGCCATGAATCCGCTCCGGGGCATCGTGTTCGCGGCCGAGCGTGACTATGCCCGTCTGCGCATCGGTCAGGCCGTGGAGTTGCGCTCCGACGCCATGCCCGGTCGCGTCTTCGAGGGCGAGGTGGCGCGACTCGCGCCGCTGTTCCGCGAGGACTCGCGCCAGGCGCAGGTGGAAATCCGGGTGCCGAATCCGGACGCCGAACTCAAACCCGGCATGTTCATTCGCGCCCGGGTCCGGATCGACAGTCGCGACGACGCCACCATCATTCCGCTGGACGCGGTGATCAGCCATGGCGGCGAAAGCGGCGTGTTCCGCGTGGCCGATGACGGGGAGACCGCCGAATTCATTCCACTACAACTGGGTATCCGCGACGGCGGCCGGGTCGAGGTGCTGGAGCCTGAGTTGTCGGGCCGGGTCGTGATCCTCGGCCAGCACCTGCTCAGCGATGGCGTGCCGATCCGGCCGGCCGACGAGGACGAGGCGCCGGTGATGGAGCTGGATCAGTGAATCTGGCGAAACTCACGGTTCGCCGGCCAGTCTTCACCAGCATGGTGACGCTGATTGCCGTAACCATCGGTCTGGTGGCCCTGGGCCGTCTGCCCATCGACCTCCTCCCGGACATCACCTACCCCACCATCACGGTCACCACCGAGTACCAGAACGCCAGCCCCGAGGAGATCGAACAGCTGATCACCCGGCCGGTGGAAGAGACCGTGTCGGCGGTGCCGGGGGTCCAGGAGGTCACATCCACCTCCACCGAGGGCAACAGCAATGTGCGCATCGCCTTCGGCTGGGGCAGCGATCTGGATGAGGCCACCGGCGAGGTGCGAGACCGGCTCGATCGCATCATCAACGACCTGCCGGACGACGCCGACCGACCCCGGGTGCGCAAGTTCGACACCTCGCAATCGCCGATCCTGCTGATCGGTGTCGCCAGTCAGCTCGACCCGATCCGGGCGCGCCAGATCATCGATGACCGCATCCGGCCGCGGCTGGAACGGGTGCCGGGCGTGGCTGCGGCCGACGTGCGGGGCGGCCTGGAGCGCGAGATCCGGGTGGAAGTGGACCCGGAGCGACTGCTCGCCTTCCGCCTGGATCTGTCGGACATTCAGCAGGCGATCCGCGATGCCAATGTCACGGTGCCGGCCGGCGATATCGAACAGGGCCTGTTCGATATCCGGCTGCGGACACCGGGCGAGTTCACCTCGCTCGACGAGTTGCGCGACACGGTGCTGGCCGTGCGTGACGGGGCACCGATCTACCTGCACCAGATCGCCACGGTGAGCGACACCAATCAGCGCATCACGCGACTGATCCGCATCAACAACGAGCCGGGCGTCCAGCTGGCGGTGCGCAAGCAGTCCGACGCCAACACCGTGCAGGTGGCGCAGGCGGTGCGCGACGAGATGGCACGGCTGCAGCGGGACTTCCCGCAGTTCAGCATCGGCGTGCGCATCGACAGCTCGCAGCTGATCGAACGCTCGATCGCCAATGTCGGCCGTTCGATTCTCTATGGCGGCAGTCTGGCGGTGCTGGTGCTGCTGTTCTTCCTGCGCAGCCTGCGCAGCACGCTGGTCGCGGCCACCGCCATTCCGGTGTCGGTGATCACCACCTTCATGCTGATCTACTTCGGTGGCTTCACCCTCAACCTGATGACCCTGGGCGGCCTCGCGCTCGGCGTCGGACTGATGGTGGACAACGCCATTGTCGTGATCGAGAACATCAACCGACGACGACGCGAGAACGGCGATTCCAGCGACGATGCCGCGATCATCGGTACCGGCGAGGTGTCAGCCGCGGTGGTCGCCAGCACCCTGACCACGATGGCGATCTTCCTGCCGATGTTCTTTGCCCAGGAACTGGGCGGCATCCTGTTCCGGCAACTGGCGTTCGTCGTCGCCTTCGCCCTGTTCTGTTCGCTGCTGGTGGCACTGACCCTGGTGCCGATGCTGATGGCCCGGCTGAGTGAACCCGCCGGCCCGCCCCACCGGCTCGTTGCCGGCCTGTCGGAGGTCTGCAGACGCGCCGTGCAGCGCCTGGAGGACGGCCATCAGGCTGCCTTGCGCTGGACCCTGGTGCACCGCCTGCCGGTACTGACCGCGGCGGTGGCGCTGTTCGTGGTCGCCATCGCGCTGGTACCGCGGCTGGGGACCGAATTCATGCCGCCCACCGACGAAGGCGAAATCCGGATTTCGCTGGAGATGCAGCCGGGCACGCGGCTGGACGTCATCGACCGGCACATCCGGCAGGTCGAGGATGTCATGATCGAGACCGTCCCGGAAATGGAGAACATGGTGACCAGCGTCGGGGCCTCGACCTTCCGTGCCTCGTCGCCGGCAAGAGCCGACATCCGCGTGTCGCTGTCCGCGATCGCCGATCGCAGCCGCTCCAGTGAACAGATCGCGGCCGCGGTGCGCTCCGCCATCGGCGAGGTGCCCGGCGCCACGATCCGCGTGCGGGCCAGCGAGGGGATGATCGTGCGCGGCCTCGGCGGCGAGGAAGGGGAACGCCTGTCGGTGGAGGTCCGCGGTTTCGACCTGGATGTCATGGACGCGGTCAGTCAGCGCGTCGCGGAGATCCTCGAGGATACCCCGGGCGTCACCGACGCCCGCATCGGGCGCGAGGACGGCACGCCACAGAAACTGATTCGCATCGACCGCGCCCGGGCTGCGGATCAGGGCGTCAGCGTGTCGCAGCTGGCGCGCACCGTGGAGACCGCAGTCGGCGGCAGCGGCGCCGGTCAGTTCCGCACCGGCGGCAACGAACACCGGATCTGGGTTCAGTTGCGTGATGCCGAGCGCCTGACCGAAGAGGACATCCTCGGCCTGGTGATACCCACCGATGACGGCCGCGACGTGGCCCTGCGCAACCTCGTGCGGTTCGAATCCAGCACCGGGCCGATTCAGATCTTCCGCAAGGAGCAGCAGCGCCTGAACACGATTTCGGCCAATATCGCCGACCGCGACCTGGGTTCGGTGGTCGCCGACGCCCAGGACGGCATCGCCGACCTGGTGCTGCCAGACGATATCGACATCACCTTCGCCGGCGACTTCGAAGACCAGCAGGCCGCCTTCTCGGAACTGTTCATCAACATGCTGATGGCGGTCGCGCTGGTCTACATGGTGATGGCCAGCCTGTACGAATCGCTGCGGGATCCGCTGATCGTCATGTTCGCGGTGCCACTGGCGGCAATCGGCGTGGTACTGATGCTGCTCGCCACCGCTACGACCCTGAACGTGCAGTCGTTCATCGGCTGTATCATGCTGGTCGGCATCGCCGTGAATAATGCCATCCTGCTGGTGGATCAGAGCGCCCGCCTGCATCGCAGCGAGGGCCGTGGCGTGCACGAGGCCGTGATGGAGGCGGCCCGCCGTCGCCTGCGACCGATCCTGATGACCACACTGACCACGATCCTCGCGCTGGCACCGCTGGCGATGGGTGTCGGTGAAGGTGGCGAGGCGCAGGCGCCGATGGCCCGGGCGGTCATCGGTGGACTGCTGAGTTCGACAATCATTACCCTGCTGGTCATTCCAGCGCTTTATACCCTGCTGCATCGCGATCAACAGCCCCGGGAGTCGACCCAAGCGTGCGTCACCAGTCCATCCTGATCGGCCTTGCCGGCCTGCTGCTCGGCCTCCCCGCTGCCCTGGCGCAGGCCCCGGGCGACAGCGGACGAGAACAGCTGGGCATGGAGCCCCGGCAGACCTCCCCGCTGCCGCTCGAAAACGACACCACCGAGCCGCTGCCGCTCGACAGCGAACCGTCGGCGACCCGTCCTGCCGAACGCCCGGGCATGGACCTGCAGCTTCCCGAGGGCTGGAATGTCGCGAGCCCGGACGATATCGGCGAGCCGCTGCAGTTGTCTGTGGAAAACGCCGTGTTCCTCGCGTTGCAGAACAATCGCGATCTCGCCGTACAGCAGCTGGAACCGCTGATCGCCGGTACCTTCGAGGCCGTGGAACGGGCCCGCTTCGACCCGACCCTGTTCGGTGAACTGAGCCTGCAGCGGGACAGCGTGATCCGCCAGAGCCCGGACATCCAGCAGGAATTCGCTGTGCGCAGCCAGAGTGAGGTCGGCGAAATCGGCATTCGCCAGGAACTGCCCACCGGGACCTCGCTGGAACTGTCCATCAGCAGCGATCGCAGCGACAGCAGCCGCACGCTGGAACAGTTCGGCAGTCGCGCAGGGGTCAGCCTGACCCAGGCACTGCTGCAAGGCGCCAGCATCGAGTCGAATCTCGCACAGTTGCGCCAGGCGGAGCTGGACACCCTGGCCTCGGTCTATCAGGTGCGCGGTTTTGCCGAGGCCCTGGTGGAGGATGTGGAACTCACCTACTGGGACTTCGTGCTGGCTCAGCGGCAACTGGAGATCTTCCGCGAAGCGCTGGCGGTGGCCGAACAGCAGCTGGAGGAAACCCGGCGCCGGATCGAGGTCGGGGACCGGCCGGAAACCGAGGAAACCTCGGCCCGCGCCGAAGTTGCGTTGCGCCGGCAGGGGGTCATCGAGGCACGCAATGACCGGGAGCGGGCGCGAATTACCCTGTTGCAACTGATCAACCCGCCCGGCGCCGGCTGGGCGAGCCCGGTGGAGACCGAGGACGCCCCTGACGGCGAGGCCGACGAACCGGATCCGGTCACCGATCACGTGACCCTCGGCCAGCGGCTTCGGCCCGACCTGAACGAGGCGCGTCTGCAGGTGCAGCGTGGCGAACTGGAGGTGGTACGAACCCGCTCCGGCCTGCTACCGCGACTGGACCTTTTCGTGACCCTGGGCAAGACCGGCTTTGCCCGCAGCTTCGGCGAATCCTGGCGCGACATCGATGACAGCGGCTTCGACCTGGCCGCCGGCCTGAGCTTCGAACTGCCGCTCGGCAATCGCGCCGCCCGGGCCGAGTCGCGGCGGGCCGGACTGGACCGGCAGCAGGCCATGGAAGCCGTGGGCAATCTGGCGCAACTGGCCGCACTGGACGTGCAGCTGGCCTGGCTGGAAGCGGAACGCAGCCGCGAACAGATCAACGCCACCGCCGTCACCCGGCAACTGCAGGAGGAGGTCCTGCGCGCCGAGCAGGCCCGCTTCAGCGTCGGCGCCGGCACCGCGCTGGCCGTCTCCCAGGCCCAGCGCGACCTGCTGGAAAGTCAGCTCGACGAAGTCGAAGCGGCAATCCGCTACCGTCAGGCCCTCACCACCCTCCACCGCCAGAGCGGCACCCTCCTCGTCCGCCGCGGCATCGAAGCCCCGGGCGCCGAGGAAGTCGTCCTTCGATAACGGTTCAAGTCGAACCTCGAACCTTGAACCTTGAACCTGAAACCCGGGTGTTACCGCCCGTCCTTCTCCATCCTGTCCACTTTCTCGTGCAGTTCCTCCAGCAAGCGCACCATGCGCTCACGCTCGGCGTGGGCGCGGCCTTCCATCTCGATGCGCTTCGCGTCCTCCTCCTCCCAGTGCATCGACTGCATCGTGTTGACGATGATCCCGATGAACAGGTTGAGCACGGTGAAGGCGGTAATCAGGATGAATGGCACGAAGAACAGCCAGGCGTAGGGATAGACCTCCATCACCGGGCGGGCAATGCCCATGGACCAGCTCTCCAGCGTCATGACCTGGAACAGCGAATACATGGTCATGCCGACGGTACCGAACCACTGCGGGAACTCCTCGCCGAACAGCTTGGTGCCCATGACGCCGAAGATGTAGAACACCAGAACCAGCAGAAAGGCGATCCAGCCGATGCTGGGCAGCGCCCGCAGCAGCGATTCGATGATCATGCGCAGACGTTCCACCTGCGACAGCAGGCGCAGCACACGCAGGATGCGCAGCGCACGCAGAATCGAGAACGGGCCGGTTTCCGGTGCCAGGGCGATGGCGACGATGACGAAGTCGAACACGTTCCAGCCGCTGCGGAAGAAACGCGGACCGAATGCGATCATCTTCAGCGTCAACTCGATCACGAACACGCTCAGGATGACGCGTTCGGTCCACAGCAGAAATCCGCCCGCGAACTGCTGCACGGTGCTGGAAGTCTCGAGGCCCAGGGTAATGGCGTTGAGCACGATCAGACCGATGATGAAGTTCTGCACCGGCTGGCTTTCGACGAAATCGCCCAGCCGCTGACGCAGCGAGGGGCGCAGGACCGCTTGCATGAAAAAACCTCGGAGTGCCGGGGAAAAGGCGACAGTATAGGGAGACGGGGCTAAAGGAAACGTTGAAGTATTCGCACGCCTGCGTTGGAGTCCGCATTTTTCCCGAGGCAAGGCGCGCTGCGCAGCGCCGCAGTCATTCTGCGGTCAAGCAGCGCAACACCGCAGTCGGGGAAAATGCGGCCCAAGTCGAAGACCCCGGCCGGTTTTGGCCCCTGGCGGCGTTGCGTCACCGGCCCGGTAGAACCACGACCGGACCGGCACCGCGCCTTGCCAGATGACCAGAACCCGTCTCGGGCGCAGACGCGGGAATACTTCAGCGTTTCCTTAAGGAGACGCTGATTTATTCGCACGTTCGCGTTGGCATCGCATTTTCTCCGAGGCAAGGCGCGCTGCGCAGCGCCGCAGTCATTCTGCGGTCAAGCAGCGCAACACAGCAATCGGGGGAAATGCGACGCCAACCCCTTGGGGCTCGGCCGATTTTGGCCCTTGGCGGTGTTGCGTCGCCAGCCCGGTAGCGACGGCTACCGAACCGGCACCGCGCCTTGCCAGGCTGCCAAAATCGACTCGAGCGCGAACGCGGGAATAAATCAGTGTCTCCTTAAAGGTGAATACGGCGGCGATTCAGCCGCGCGTTGTACTTATCCGACCCGGTTCCACGGCATCGGCGGGCGACTCTCCGCGCTCATGCCGAGCAGGTCGCGGACACTGCCGCTGTCGCCGGCGGCCAGCACGGTGGCCGCCAGTTGCTCGGCCTCGGCCAGACGCGACCGCGCCAGCACCCGCGACATGGCCGGAATCAGTCGTGGGGCCATCGAGAACCGGCGGAAGCCGAGTCCCAGCAGCAATGGCAGCACCCCCGGCATCTGCATCAGCAGACCGCACAGCTGCAGGCGTGCCATGCCCTCGGCGCCGGCAGTCCGGGCAATCAGGTCGAAAAACCGCAACAGCGTCGGCGCATAGGGATCGAGATAGCCGGCGACGTCGGGGATGTCACGATCGGCGCCGAACAGGCATTGCATCAGGTCATTGCAGCCGACCGAGACGAAATCCGCGGTACCCTGCCATTCCGGCATCGCCAGAGCCGCCGCCGGGGTCTCCACCATCGGCCCGATCGGCACCCGGTCCGGCAGCCAGGCGCGTAGCCGGTTACGCCAGTGCCTGAATTCCTCCGGGCTGGCCACGTATGGCACCAGCACACGCAGCGGGTAATCGCGACTGACGTTGGCCAGCGCCGCCGCCTGCGCCGAAACCAGCGACGACACCGGACGCACGCCGAACAGGCGCGAGCCCTGCATGCCCAGCAAACCGGTCATGCCGGACAGTTCGCCCAGCCAGGGCGGTTTTTTGTCCACCGAGATATCCAGCAGGCGGAAGGTCACCGGCAGCGGCGCGGCGGCTTCGCAGATCGCCCGGAAGGCCTTTTCGTAAAAGGCCTGATCCGGCATCCGGCCATGCGACGGCACCAGATACTCGGTCCGCACCATGCCGACGGCGGTCGCACCCACGGCATGGGCGTCCTGCGCGCCCTGCACACCGGTGATGCTGGCCCGCAGTTCCACGGCCACGTCATCGGCCGTGGCGAAAGGTCTGCCGGGGTCGTGCGAGCGCTGCTCGTCGACCGGAATCGGATCCAGCTCGCCAACGCCGATCCGGCCGCTGATGCCGTCCAGCCACAACCGCTCGCCTTCGCGCAGCGATTCCGCCTGGCGCCGGCTGACAATCACCGTGGGAATGCCCAGCCCCTGCAACTCGGTCATGGGATGCGACAGCGGCGCCCCGCCGACCACGATAAGCCCGGCCGGCGGCGTCTCCAGTGGCAGCAGATCCTCGAAGTGCAGCAGCAGAATGCAGTCCGCCTCGCCGTCCCGGCGCTGCCTCCGCAACACGCCGCTGACTTCGCCGGGCACGAAGGGCATCGCCTGGATGGTCATGGCGTCACTATCCATGCCGCTCAGACGCCGACCAGCCAGGCGATGGCTTGCAGGACCAGAGCCGCAAACACACCGGCAACGATATCGTCGATCATGATGCCGGTACCGCCGCCGACACGCCGGTCCAGCCAGCCGATGGGCCAGGGCTTGAGAATGTCGAACAGACGGAACAGCAGAAAGCCCAGCACCAGCCAGACGAAACCGGCCGGCGCCGCAATCATGGTGATCAGAAAACCCGCGATCTCGTCCCAGACGATCGCCGGATGATCATGCACGCCGAAGTCGCGCGCCGCCCGACCACAGATCCAGATACCGGCGACGCAGGCGATCAGGGTCAGCAGCAGATAGGCGGCCAGCGGCAAGCCGGCGATAAGCAGATAGATCGGGATTGCGGCCAGCGTGCCAAAGGTTCCCGGTGCCTTCGGTGCGAGGCCGCTGCCGAAACCCAGCGCCAGCAGATGCACCGGGTTGGCGAGGCGCGCGCGATCCTGCAGGGGCGTATTCTGACTCATGTCACCTCTCGCTGACGGGACTTGCGGGACAGTCGCGGGAATCGATCGGCTAAAAGTGCCGATAACCGGACGCCTCGGCCGGTAGCGAACGACCGTCTGCCAGGCACAGTCCGGATCCGGACACCACCCGGCCGATGACGCTCAGGCGACTCCCGGTATCGGCGGCAACCGAACTCAGTGCCGGCATGGCCCAGTCGGGCACGGTAAAGCACAACTCGTAGTCGTCGCCACCCGTCAGTGCCGCCTGCCGCGCCGCAGTCACCCCCGCGACTCGCCGGGCGGCATCGGAAACCGGCAGGGAGGCCTCGTTCAGACTGGCACCAACGCCGCTGGCCGTCAGCAGATGATCAAGATCGGAAACCAGACCATCGGACAGATCGATGCAGGCGCTGGCCAATCCGCGCAGACCGCGCCCCAGCGCGACACGCGGCGTCGGCCGGTGCAGGCGCGCCGCCAGTGCACGCTGGTCATCGGACGCCTGCTCACCGGCCTGCCAGTAACGTAATCCGAGCGCAGCATCGCCCAGGGTGCCACTGACCACGACATGATCACCGACCCGGGCACCAGCGCGTCGCAGGGCCTTGTCGGCCGGCACGAAGCCGGTGATCTGCAGGGTCATCGACAGCGGACCGCGACAGAGATCACCGCCCACCAGGGCGACATCATGGGCTCGCGCGAGGGCATCCAGACCACCGGCGAAGGCCTCGAGCCAGGCCGCATCGGGCTGCGGCAGTGTCAGACTCAGAGTGGCCCAGGCCGGCTCGGCGCCCATCGCGGCGAGATCGCTGAGATTGACCGCCAGGGCCTTGTGTCCGATATCGGCCACCGGCGCGTCCTCGGGGAAATGCACGCCGGCAACCAGCGTATCCGTGCTCATCGCCAGGCATTGTCCGGATGGCGCTTGCAGCAGGGCCGCGTCGTCGCCGACACCCAGGCGCACGTCATCGCGCCGGGCGCCGAGGCCGGTCAGGTAGTGACGGATGAGATCGAATTCGGTGGCTGCCATCAGCGGATGCAAGCCGCAGGCCGCGGCTCAGCGCCGGGTCTTCTCGCGTTCGGCGATTTCGGTCTGCCGGAACCGGTCGGCACGAGCAATCCTGTCCAGTACGGCATTGATGTACTTGTGTCCGTCCTGGCCCCCGAACTGCTTGGCCAGCTCGACACACTCGTTGATCACGACCCGCGCCGGCACCTGCAGCCGCTCCACCAGCTCGTAGGTGCCCATGCGCAGGATCAGCCGCTCGACCGGATCGAGACTGGCGATGGACCGGGTCAGATGCGGCGAAATCCTGGCATCCCAGTCCTCCAGCCGTTCCAGAACGCCATGCAGCAGCTCGCGGAACAGGGCGACGTCGACCCGGTCCATGGACAGGGCGTCTTCCATCTCGCGATCCGGCTCCACCGCCGGCGGCTCGGCATCCGGCGCCGGCAGGTCCTCCTCCGGCGGCAGGAACTGGCGTTCGATATCGGCGGCACTGGAGCCCGCGAGCTGCCACTGATACAGGGCCTGCAGGGCACGCTGACGCGCCCGCTGACGGGTCTGTTGCTGGGCGCCGGGCGCGTGGCGCTTGCGCGGTGTCTCAATCATTAAGCTGCTTCAGCAGACTGACCATTTCCATCGCCGACATCGCGGCCTCGGCACCCTTGTTGCCGGCCTTGGTGCCGGAACGCTCCACCGCCTGCTCGATGCTGTCCACCGTGAGCACGCCGAAGGTCACCGGCACATCGTGCTCGATGGCCGCCTGCGAGACGCCCTTGGTGCATTCCCCGGCCACGTACTCGAAATGCGGCGTGCCGCCACGGATCACGGCGCCGAGCGCAATCACCGCATCGTACTGGTCCTTGCGCGCCACCCGGTCCACCACCAGCGGCAGTTCCCAGGCGCCGGGCACCCGCACCACATCGATCTTCGCGGCATCAACCCCGTGCCGGGTCAGCGCATCCAGCGCCCCCTGCAACAGGCTCTCGACGACAAAGGCGTTAAAGCGCGCGACCACGATGACATAGCGCCCCGCCACCGAATCGGTCGTAAAATTCCCTTCGATCACGTTCATCAATTCGCTTCTCTCATTGAAGGCGTTCAAGGTTCAAGGTTGCAGGTTCAAGGTCCGGAACGCGACTATCCCCTCGATTCCTCGAACCTGAGTCGATCCGGCGTCACGCCGGATCGACGTACTCAACCACTTCCATTCCGAAGCCAGACAACGCATGCATGCGTTTCGGCGCGCTCAGCACGCGCATGCGGCGGACACCAAGATCGGTCAGGATCTGTGCGCCGAGTCCGTAGGTTCGCAGCTCGGTGCTGGACTGGGCCATCTCGGCCTCGCCGGCGTGCTGGGCCTGGCGCTGATAGTCGCGCATACGGGCAAGGATCGCCGAATCGTTCTCGTGGTTGCGCAGCACCACCACGACACCGCTGTCAGCATCCGCCACCTGCTTCAGCGCATCGCGCAGCGGCCAGCCGCAGAACGGACCGGCGCTGGCGAAGCTGTCGGCCAGCGTGTTCTGCAGATGCACGCGCACCAGCACCGGATCGTCCGGATTGATGCGGCCCTTGACCAGGGCGAAATGCAGCGCGTTGTCCACGTTGTCCTGATAGGCGTAAAGCTGAAAGGCGCCGAACTCGGTGGGCAGTTCGCACTGGGACACGCGCTCGACGGTCCGCTCGTTGCGGATGCGGTAGGCGATCAGGTCGGCGACGGTACCGATTTTCAGATTGTGTTCGCGAGCGAATTCGAGCAGGTCATCCCGCCGCGCCATGGTGCCATCTTCGTTGAGGATCTCGACGATCACCGAGGACGGTTCGAACCCGGCCATGCGCGCCAGATCACAACCCGCCTCGGTATGCCCGGCACGTGTCAGCACGCCCCCGGGCTGTGCCATCAGCGGGAAGATGTGTCCGGGCTGCACCAGGTCCTCCGGCCGCGCATTCGGCGCCACCGCCACCTGCACGGTGCGCGCCCGGTCGGCGGCAGAGATGCCGGTGGTAACACCACGCGCAGCCTCGATGGAGACCGTGAAGTTGGTCGACTTCTGACCGTCGGTATCGTTGACCATCAGCGGCAAACGCAACTGCTCGCAACGGTCTCGGGTCAACGTCAGGCAGATCAGGCCGCGGCCGAAGCGAGCCATGAAATTGACATCGTCGGGCCGCACCATGCTGGAGGCCATGACCAGATCGCCCTCGTTCTCGCGATCCTCGTCGTCCATGATCACGACCATGCGCCCCTGACGCATGTCCTCGATGATCTCTTCAATACTGTTCATGGCCATACAGTCAGGGCTTCCCTATTGATCGAATCCATGCCGACTCAGCAGTTCCCGGGTAACGCCCGAGCCGGGCTGCGCGGCAGCGTCACCGAGCATCAGGCGTTCGAGGTAACGGGCCACCAGATCAACCTCGATGTTGACCTCGCTGCCGATCCGGTAGTCGTTGATGATTGTCGCCTGCATCGTGTGCGGGACGATATTGACGTCGAACACGGCGCCGTCGACACCGTTGACCGTCAGACTGACGCCGTCGATGCAGACCGAGCCCTTCTCGGCGACATAGCGTGCCAGGCGGTCCGGCACCCGGAACGCGAAGCGCCAGGAGCGCCCGTCCTGCCGGCGTTCCACCACGCTACCCAGACCGTCGACGTGGCCGCTGACCAGATGCCCGCCGAGAGGCGTCGCCAGGGTCAGGGATTTTTCCAGATTGACCCGGGAGCCGGCAGCCAGGTGTTTCAGCGTGGTGCGCTCCAGGCTTTCCAGCGACACGTCGGCAGCAAATCCCCGGTCGTCCAGTTCCACCGCGGTCAGACAGACGCCGTTCACTGCAATGCTGTCGCCGAGCGAGACGCTGCTCATCTCGAGCCCGCCGGCATCGAGATGCAGTCGCATGTCGCCGCCGCGGGGTTCGCGGCGTCGTACCTGGCCCAGCGCCTGAATCAAGCCCGTGAACATTGATCGGTCCTCACGCCTCGCCGGTAACCGGCTGCAGTTGCAGGCGCAGGTCATTGCCGACCATGCGCGTATCGGTCAGCTTCAGTCGCAGGCGGTCGCTCATCTGTTCGACCCCCGGCAATTCGACCAGCGGCCGCGCCTCCGAGCCCATGAGATGCATCGCCTGGTAGACGATCAATTCGTCCACCAGTTGCGACTGCAGCAGGGCTCCGGTGAGCTCCGGGCCCGCTTCCACCAGCACGTCATTGATCTCGCGCTCGCCCAGCAGACGCAACACCGCCGTCAGGTCCAGACGATCGGCATGGCCACCCACCGACACCACCTCGGCACCGGCGTCCGACAGGGCCTGCCGGGCACCGGAATCGCTGCTCGCCGTGACCACCAGGGTATGCCCGGGCTCGCTCAGTATCGCGGCCGTCGGCGACATCCGCAGCCGCGAATCCAGCACCACACGCAGCGGTTGCGGCATGTCTTCGCCGAGCGGGGCATCGCGCACGGTCAATCGCGGGTCGTCGGCCAGAACGGTGCCGATGCCGGTGACAATGGCACAGCTCTCGGCGCGCAGACGATGCACGTCACGACGCGCTGCCTCGCCGGTAATCCACTGACTTTCTCCGTCCGCCATCGCCGTGCGCCCGTCCAGACTGCAGGCCGACTTGATCCGGACCCGCGGCCGCCCCAGACGCATGCGACTGACGAAGCCCGGGTTCAGCGCCTCGGCCTGGGCCTCCATCAAACCCGACCGGACACCGAGACCGGCATCGCGCAGACGCTGCAGCCCGCTGCCCGCCACTTTCGGATTGGGATCCTGCATCGCCACCACCACCGAGCGCACGCCGGCGTCAATCAGAGCCTGATCGCAGGGGGGCGTCCGGCCATGATGCCCGCAGGGCTCCAGCGTCAGGATCGCGGTGGCGCCACGGGCCAGTTCACCGGCCTTCTCCAGCGCCATGATTTCGGCGTGCGGACCGCCGGCACGCTCATGCCAGCCCTCGGCAACAATGGCCCCGCTGTGAATCAGCAGGCACCCGACCCTCGGATTCGGCCGGGTCGTGTAATAGCCGCGGCGGGCCAGCTGCAGGGCCCGCGCCATCCAGCGATGCTCACCCAGGCTGAAGGTGTTTTCGGTCACGCTTCCACTCCCTGTCCGCCTTCGGCAAACGCTGCGACACGTTTCCGGAGCTCATTCGTCATGCTGCGC
>PXAT01000196.1 GCA_003565775.1 Ectothiorhodospiraceae bacterium
GAGCTCCGCCTACGCGCTGCTCGAAGGCTGGGAGTTGACACGAAATCCGGAGCACCTGGATGCGGCCGAGCGGGCACTGGATTACATGTGCCGTGAATTAGTTCGGGATATCCGCCTGACTGACGGGCGTACGGTCTCGTATTTGGTTGATGTCGGCAATGAGATCAAGCTGGGCGGTAATGCAGTCGCCCTCCTGGCCCTGGCGAAACACGCGACACTGACCGGCGATATCGGCCGGCTCCCGTTGATGGAGTCACTGGCTCTGGGCTTGCTCGCGATGCAGGATCCGAAGACCGGCGGTTTCGTGCACGTGCTTGAATACCCGTCCCTCGCGCTCAAGGAGAAGACGCGGACGATTTACTACGATGGTGAAGCGGCTTTCGGGCTGTTACGGCTTTACGACCTAACTCGGGACCGGCGCTGGCTGAACGCGGTGCAGCAGGCCATCGACCACTTCATCGCCGCGGAACACTGGAAGGCGCATGACCACTGGCTCGGCTACTGCATTGCGGAATTCACGCGGCACGTGCCGGAGGAGAAATACTTCCGGTTCGGCATCAGGAACGTGCGCGAGCATCTGGATTTCGTACTGACGCGTATTACCACCTATCCGACGCTGCTCGAACTGATGATGGCCGCAGAGAGCATGTTCGAAACAATGCGAACCCGAGAGGACCTGCGAGGCCTCCTGGAGCGCGAACTTGACACCGAAAAATTTCGACGTGCGCTGCACTACCGCGCGCATTATCTTCTGAACGGCTATTTCTTTCCCGAGTTGGCGATGTTCTTCAAGGCGCCCAACAAAATCGTCGGTTCTTTCTTCATTCGCCACTATGGGTTTCGCGTGCGGATCGACGATGTGCAGCACTACCTTTCAGGCTATGTCGCGTATTGGCGTCATCTGCAAGCTACAGAGCGGCAAGGTGCCCAGGCCTTGCCTGCTCGACGCCACCTCTCGCTGGACACCTCAAACGGGGCCGCCTGAATCTGATTGTCGTGAAACCGCCTTGCCCGTCATGCCGTCCACCCCCAAATCCGGGAGAACGGCAAGGTCGTCAGGGCGGTTGCAGTTCTCCGCAATGACGAGGACGCCGATAGAGTGGGCCAGCGTGCACAGGCCGCGCACCAGGGCCTGCGACTCGGGCGAAGTGTGTATGCGATCGATGATGGCCCCGTCGATCTTCACGTAATGAAGCCCCAGTTCGCTCAACTGCTGCAGATCGAAGACCTCGGGCCCTGCGTGCTCGACGCCGATCTTGCAGCCCGAGTGCGCGAGATTCAGGCAAAGTTCGCGCAGTTCGGCCACGTGAGCCAGCGCACCCCTCGACGGGAATTCCAGCCAGAGTCGTGAGGCTGCACCCGGACGCTGGTTGAGACTGCGGTACAGTCGCTGGCGGAAGCCAGTGTCAAGCAGGGATTCGGTGGACAGGTTGATCGCCATCGGACCGCCGCCCTGATCGAGCCTGTCCAGTGCAACGTTGAGCACGGCGTCTTCCAGCTGGCGGATGAGGCCGAGACGGATCGCCCACGGCAGGAAATACGATGCCGGTCGGAGCTCGCCGTCGATGGTGAGGCGTACAGGAGCCTCGGTGTGGATCAGGATCCCGGAGCGGTCCACGACCGGGAATGCCGCCAGCTGCAGGCCCGGGTGCTGCAGGGCCTCCCGAATCACGGCCTCCCAGTCGGCATGGGTCCTGGGCGGGTGCGGGGGGTCATCGATTTCCATCTCGGCCGTGAAAGCAGCGCCGAGTTCGGCTCGGGCAAGTGCGCTGTCGGCCCGTGCGAGCACGGCTCCGGACGACTCGCCGGGCCGATAGGGACTTACACCGAAGTGGATGCGGATGGCGTGCTCCGCATCCTCGCCGAGTTGGCTGCGTACCCGTTCGATTACGTCGGACGCATACCTGGACGAGGCGTCGCTGTCCTCCGAGACCAGCGCGAAGTCACTCCCGTTGAGCCGTCCCGCGAAGCCGAATTCCCCGTTTGCCGCAAGCGAGCGGAGCGTATGGCCCAGCCGGCCCAGCCAGGCGTCGACTTCAGTACGGCCCATCTGGCGGTTCACTTCGGTCAGGCCCTGCACGCGGAGCAGGACCAGGGTTCCGCTCGCGCCGGCATGATCGGAACCCAGCAACACGTTGAACTGGGCCAGCAGGTGTTCCCGGTCCAGGAGTCCGCTGACGGGGTCGTGCTGCAGGCGGTCCTGCAGCTGCTGCAGCCGCCTCGACTCGTCGGCGAGCATGTTCTTGACCCGCTCTGAGAGCCGGTTCATCGCCCCGGCCACGGCCTTGAACTCGCGCGTAAGCGGTTCGGAGATGGTGATGAAGCGGCGCTCGCCTACCGCCTCTGCCTGCCGCACGACGTCCTGCAGGGGCCGTACGCAGCGATTGAGGTACACCGTGCCCAGCAGACCGATCAGCACCGCCCCGGCAATAAAGATCAGCGCCAGCCGCTGAGTGCCCTGCCAGAGGGACTCGTAGGCATAGATGGTCTGGCTTTCGACGGTCAGTGTCCCGAACTGCGACCAGCCGTCGCTGATGTGAGCGACGCCAGGCTGCACGTCAAGGGACATGAGGCTCACGAACCAGGATGGCACACCCTCCGGATCCGCCTCGTGTGCGCGCTTCTGAAGCACCTCACCGCGGGGGTCGGTGAGAAGAATTCGTCGGTAATGTCCGGTATCGAACTGCGCAGCCACGGTCAGTTCGACCTTGGCCGCGTCCTTCGTCAGTTGGGTGAGCGACAGGGCCAGCGAGGCGGCATTGTCCACGTTCTTAAGGTGCAGTTGCTGCGCAAGGTAGTGCCGGGCCGACAGGGTGCTGACCGCGATGCTCACCAGCGCCGAGAGGAGCATGATCACCGCGACTGCGATCCAGAGCTGAGTTCTCAGTGACATGGTGTTCGCCGCCTTTCTCATTCGCCCGGGGCAATCGGGCGGTTCAGGTCGATGCCCTCGGCGCGCATGCGGTCGAGCACGCCGCGCCAGTTCGAGAGTCTGGCGGTCGAGTCGCCCGCAGACGCGCTGGATCCGTCCACCCAGATACCCTCGCTGTTGAAGCTGAAGATCGGTGCCAGGTCAGCGCGACGGGAGGCCGAGCGGATGTCGGTGATCAGGTTGTCGAGAATCAGGGGTTCGGCGTCTTCGCCGGGATAGTACCCCAGTACCATGTGCGCTTCCTCGGCGTTGCTTGCCTCCGCACCCAGGCGCGCATGCACATAGAAAAGTCGGAGCCGCGAATCCGGGATCCCCAGCTTGCGCAGACTGGTGTACTTAGCGATCGCGTAGTCTTCGCAGTCGCCGCTGGCCCTGCCAAGCGTTTCGAGCGGCGTTGCCCAGTAATCGGCGACCCCCCAGACTTTGGGATCGGTCCGGTAAAGCACGTTGCGGTTGAAGAATTCGTTGACCATGCGGATTTGCTGCCGCTCTTCCCGGGCTGACGCGTCCACCAGCACGCGTTCCCAGTTTCGGATTCGCTGTGCGGCTTCGGGGCCGTACCTTTCCAGGGCCTGTGCCTCCATGCGGGCGAAGTCCCGCAATCCGGCTTCGCTGGACCCAAGAAAACTGGCGCTGAGCAGGCATAGCAATGCTGTGACGGCCTGCAAGGCCAGCGGGAAGGTGTCCATCTTCGGATATGCACGATCATTCACGCGAGGCCAGGCACCGTGCCGCCAATCGATTTAAAGGATGGCTGATGAGTGGGAACAATGCCAGCGGGAACAGACCAGCGGCCCAACAGCCGGCGTCGGAACGTCGTCCCGGCGGCGACCGCTTGACGCGAAGCGTCAACGGGCTGACGTTTTTTGTCAATCCCGGTTCCAGACGGGTGGCGCGGCAACGGGAGTGTGCGTAGATATTTCCCTGGCACTAAACGTGCTTGATGCGTTGGGTATAAAACTGCTCCGGCTTTCGATGAAGGCTGGTGGGGTTGACGGGTGCCTGCGCCCCCCTCCGATTCAGACGGATTTCCGGAACCCATCCCGAAGGACACACCGAACATGACCAAAGCAGCAAGGCTCCTTCTACTGGCAGCAGTATCGCTGGCGCTGGCGCTCGCAGGTACCGCGCAGGCGGCGTTGCCCGAGCCCGTACGCCAGGCGATCCTCGAGGCGGTGAATTCCAACCCGGAAGTCCAGCAGCGCTGGCATGCCTTTCTCGCAGCCGAGCAGGAGCAGCAGGTGGCGCGAGGCGGCTACTATCCGGAGGTCGATGCGCGTCTGTCGGCCGCGCGGCAATGGCAGGACAGCGGCGATGGCCGGTTCGATCGTGACCCGCTCAGCGCCACGCTGACGCTGAACCAGATGCTCTACGACGGTTTCTTTACCCGCAGCGACGTCCGCCGGCTCGGGCACGCGCGGCTGGTCCGCTACTACGAACTGATGGAGGCCGCGGAGCAGGCGGCGCTGGAGGCCCTGCGCGCCTACGCCGATGTCCTGCGCTTCCGTGAACTGGTTGATCTCGCCGAGGATAACTACCGCGCGCACCGGGCAATCTACGAGCAGGTCGAGGAACTGGCGCGCACCGGTGTGGGCCGGGGGGTGGACCTCGAACAGGCTGCCGGCAGGCTGGCTCTGGCCGAATCCAACCTGTTGACCGAGATTGCCAATCTCCACGATGTCGGTGCGAGGTTCCTGCGCGTGGTGGGGCGGATGCCCACGGATGATTACGTGGATCTGATCGGGCTGCTCCCGGCGGATGATGTGCCGGCGACGGTCCACGAAGCCAATGTCGAGGCTCTGGCGTCGAATCCGGCCCTGCTGGCCTCCGTCGAGAACATCCTTTCCGCGCAGCAACAGGTTCGCGTCGCGCGGTCCAACTATCACCCGCGGCTGGACTTCCAGATCCGCCAGAGCCGCGACAACGCCCTGA
>PXAT01000180.1 GCA_003565775.1 Ectothiorhodospiraceae bacterium
AATGTTCGGGGTCTCCGAGTCGATAAACCCGCGTTTGCCGCTGACGATGGCCCGACCGGTCCAGTCGACCAGCTCAAGATAATCCGGAAAGCCAATGGGTAAATCGCTGGCGGAATGCCTGCTGTCCCGCCGTTGGAAAGGTGCCAGGCGCACTGGCAACGGTTGTCGCTCGCGTTGGCGCTGGATTCGCGCCTGGATCGAGGTGTCGTCGGACGTTTCCGGGGTTTTAGCGGTCGCTGCGCGAACCGGATTCAAGTCGACGTAGGCCATGCAGGTAACGACCGCCGCTTCGTCCAGCAGAGGCTGCGACTTGAAGCGCCCTTCCCAGAATCGTCCGGTGCAGCCGTCCTCGGCGTTGGCTCGGCGTGCGATCCACTCGTTCAGCGCGCGCATGAACCAGGACAGATCGGCGAGGCGATCGCGAAGTTCCTCGATACGCGCCCGGGCCGCGACCTGCTCGGCCTCGCTGACCAACTCACCACGCTGATGCCGCGCCACCAGCAGCGGCAACTCATACAGCGCCGACCAACGATGCATGACGTCTTCGTCGCTCAGTTCCTGAACGAGGTCGGGTCTTAGCCTTAGTACGAGGTGGTAGTGGTTCGACATGACCGCATAGGCGCAAACGTCGATCACGAACACCTCGGCAAGATGGCCGAGACGCTCGATCATCCAGGCCTTGCGGTGCGAGTAATCCTGGCCTGTGTAGCGGTCGAGCCCGCAAAGAAACGCCCGACGCACGCAGCGCCCGATGCAGTGGTAATAGGGGGTACTTGCGGGGTCAACCAGAGTCCGTCTCGGTCGCGTCATCACAGCGCTCCTTGCCGTTACTGACTTTTCGCAAGACTAGCGCGATCTCAACACTGTGCAAGCCCGCTGGAAAAGCACGCCGACCGCCGTGGGCCTTCGTGACTGCAGGAACGGCCCGCTTGACGATCTTTGGGTGTCCCTTTCCATCAGGGACCCGGACAGGATCCGAGCCCCTGAACGTAGTTCGGCGTCAGAAGCGGTATCCGACCCCGAGGCCAGCCACCACCGGGTTGATCTTCACATTGCCCACACGTTCGCCGTTGATGCGCGCGCGTGATTCGATGTCGATGTAGCGCACCTCGGCGTTCACAAACCATTCCCGGGTGAGGTGGTAATCCATGCCTACTTGCACCGCCAGCCCCGCCGAATTGGTCAGACTCAGACTGTTGTCGCTGAGCGCACCACGCGTCTTCGTGTTGTAGACGAAGGTGTAGTTGAACCCAACACCTGCATAGGGGCGGAAATTACCGAGATCATTCAGGTGATATTGCAGACTCAGCGTCGGCGGCAGGTGATTTGTGGTTGCCACCTGGCCAAGGCCCTCTGCGCGAATGCTGTGCCGAAACGGCACCGCTACCAGCAGTTCGACCCCGAGCGAATCGGTGAACATGTAGGTCACGGTGCCGCTCGGACGGGTGTTGCTGCCGACGTCCAGTTCCACGGCGCCATCCAGAATGCGGCCATTACTGGAACGGGGATTGACGTGATGCAGACCACCGCGGACCAGAATGTCGCCGGCCTCGAGGCTGGCATTGTTGGCCAGGGACGCGCCGCTCCATCCGGTGGCGGCGAGACTCAGGGCCAGGGCGCTGCAAAACAGAGTACGGGAGTTGCGCTGTGTCATCGGCTTGTTGTCCTGTCATTGTCTTGGTTCGGGCGTATCTTTCCCGAACGACGATGCAGGCCTGTTGATGCAGATCAACCGGAGGCCAGCTCGCTGAACAGGCGAGCGAACAGGCCGTGCCGGTGCCGTCGTCTCTGCGCGCCCTGCAAGCACCCCGCGCCGGTTCAGATGGTGTCGGGCATAAGGTGATGCCCGGGGGCACTACGGCGTTTTTTGGGTGTCCCGTTTCGATTCCGCCTTTTCGAATTCCGTCAGGCGGCCTGGAGCTCGGCGAGAGCCTCCCGGGCCCAGCCCATGGCCTCGAGATACGCCTGACTGATCGTTGCAGGCGGTGCGGGGCAGGATCGATCGACGTGGCTGTGCGGTTCCTCCTGCATCGCCATCAGTCGCAGCAACGGCGCGATCTCCCCCTGGTCACGCAGCAACGCGTCCTCCATGACGCGACTGAGGTGAAATTCCTGCACCGTCTGATCAATGGGAACGCCCAGCAGGCGGTTCAGCCCGGACAGCAAACCGAGAATGAAGAAACGCTCACCCGCGTCGTCAGTGGCAAAGAAGGGGCTCAGGAGTTGTGCCACCCGCGCCCGGACCAGAATCTGCTCGAGCACGGGTCCGGGGCCGGCGGTCTCGCGCAGGGCGATGAGCAGTGCCAGGTCTTTCACGCGTGTCCGGCCCAGCATCATGATCGCCTCCCGGATCGTCTCGACGGTCTTGCTCTTACGAAATAGAGGGCTGTTGGCCAAACGCAGCAGCTGGAGGGCCAGACCGGGCTCCACCTCGATCAAATCCAGCAGCTCATGGACGGTTCTGTCGGGATCATCCAGGGCCGCGGCAATCCGGATCAGACTGAGGCGCAATTCGCGGACCCGCTGACCGGTCACGATGTTCGGGCGCGACAGGTAATAGCCCTGGATATAGTGGAAGCCAAGTTCCCGACAACGGATAAACGCCTCTTCCGTCTCGACCTTCTCGGCCAGCAACTCGACATTGAAACGGCCAAGCACCTCGACCTGCCGGGCGAGCGCTGCCGGATCGAACTCGAGGATGTCGACTTTCACCACATTGGCGAGCCTCACCAGCGGAGCGTCCTCGGCCTTGAACCGGTAGTCGTCGAGAGCGATGCGGAAGCCACGCTGCTTGAGCTCCCTGATCTCGGCGAGCATCACATCATCGACCGGGATGTCCTCGAGTATTTCCAGCACCACGCGGTCTGCCGGCAGATGGTCGAGAATCGGGTGGGCAAGAAAGGCCCGCGTCAGGTTGATGAAAGCCAGATGATCACCGACCAGCTTGTCCAGACCGATATCAACGAAGGCACTGCGCAACAAATCCGAGGTCGCGGCATCGCCATCCGACACGTTCGCCGTGTCCTGGTCAGCGCTGCGGAACAGCAATTCGAACGCAACCGTGCGGCCGTTGACATCGAATATCGGTTGCCGTGCCACGAAGATGGATTGCATGGATCAACGCTGCCCGGGTCAGTTGGGTGGTCGCCGCTCGCTGAGCCAGCCGCCGGCGGATGAAAGTGTACGCGTATTGGAGTCCTTGAGAATCGGACGGATAGAACGCATCGCACATCAGCGCAACAGATACGGGACACCCGGGGCGCATATCTTTGGACACCCGTGAATGCGAAAACTCTCGGGGCCGGCATTACGGTGATCCGACCGTTGCGAAAAACCGATCGATTCGAAAGACTGCTTCGCTCTCGCACACCGCCGTCACCGAGGTTCTTGATGAAACAACCGCCGAGAATGGGCATACGTCGTCTCGCGCCCGCACTGCGCTATTCGCTGCGCGGTCTGCGTTCGGCATTTCGTAACGAGGAGGCGTTCCGCATGGAAGTACTGGCGTTGCTCCTGCTCGCACCGCTCGGCCTGATCCTCGGCAGCAGCGGCACCGAACGGGCCCTGTTGGTCGGCATGCTTGTCCTCGTGCTGATCGTGGAGCTTCTGAACTCCGCCATCGAGGCAGTCGTCGACCGCATCGGTCCGGATTTTCACGCCCTGTCGCAACGGGCCAAGGACATAAGCTCTGCGGCGGTTTTCTGCACGATGCTGCTGGCATTGCTGACCTGGGGTCTGATCCTGTTCTGGCCGTAAGTCAGCCGCAAGAAACGTCAAAAAGGTATGCCCGGGGTCCCTCTCCTATTGCCGGATTCCCCGAACAGCCGGGATGCGGCGTCACAGCCCTCCCCGGACAGCGTAAACTTCCCGGCAGGTCTATCTAGCGAGGATTACCCATGACGCTGTTTTGCCCTTCACGTGCCTGCATCGTGGCCGTTCCCCTCCTGCTTGCGCTGCTTCTTGCCGGCTGCGAGACCATGCCCAGCATGCCGGAACCCGAGCCCCATCCGGCACATCCCGTCCTGCCTTCGGACAGTCCGTTACGCCAGGCCTTCGGCAACATCCGGATGGACCCGGTAGTGCGCTACCGCGACCAGCAGGAATTCGCCCGTGGTGAGGGTTTTCGCGACGTGGTGGTGGCGGTGTTAACGGAAGCAAGGGCCTTTGATCCGCAGCGCGAGGGCCGTTATCGGCTGGATCTGCTGCTGGAGGAAGTGGATGAACCGGCCTTCGGTGCCGTCATGACGGTACGCGTCCGGTCGCGCTTCACCATCGTCGACCCGGATGGCGTGCAGGAAGTCTTCATTGGCAGCTACGACTCGGTCGGCACCGCAACGATGCGGGAAGCCGTGGACGGCGCCACCCGCCGGACACTGGCGCTGGAGCGCGCCATCCGCGATACCGCCGGTGATTTCATCGCAGACCTGGAGGATCTCGGGTTCCCGAGTGACATGCGAGCCGACGAGGGCCCGGTCAGGGTCCAGCCCGCTCCCCGTCGAGCACCGATCGTCCCGGACGCGGAATAACAATCTGGGCGGAAAACGATCGGGGACACCCATCAACTGGGGGAAACGATCAGGGACACCCATCTATCTGCCGGCGCAGTTGATGGGTGTCCCCGATCTTCTCCCCGATCTTCGATCTCCCGATCTTCGATCTTTGGGGAGATAAGTGGGTGTCCCCAATCGATTCGGGCACTTGGCCTGCTCCAGCAGCTTCTGGTCTGCCAGCTTGGACTCCGAGCTGGCAAGACGCTGCTGCAGCGCCTCGTACTCCTCGAACTGGGCGACCGCCACGGCGATGATCGAGCGGAT
>PXAT01000134.1 GCA_003565775.1 Ectothiorhodospiraceae bacterium
ACATCTACCCATTCCCAAAACAGCAAAAACCACAAAAAACCCATTTACTGGATAATGGGTCTTGCCGCCCTGTTGCTTATTTTGGTAGTGATAGGGGTGCAAAATTTTTCAGACGGCAAAAAAGAATTGGTCGCTACAGAAGCAACAGGATTGCCGGATAGCCTAGCCGGTCAAGAAACCGAACATCAGCAGCAGGAAATAATAATCGATGCTGCCGCACTGGAGGAAGAACAACGAAGAATGGCTGCTTCGCGCTTAGAATTAGAGCGATTAGAGGACGAGCAGCAACGCCTGGCACAGCAGCGAGAGCAACAGCAGCAGGAACAGGCCCGCCTTGAAGCAGAACGCCAAGCGGAGGAGCAACGCCGCCTTGAAGAAGAAGCGCGCAGACGTGCAGACCCATTTCATGACCAAATGGTGCTTGTAAGGGGCGGCACCTTCACCATGGGCTGCACCAACGAGCAGGGGAGTGATTGTCTTGATATAGAAAGCCCCACTTTCCAGGCTACCGTTAGCGATTATTACATTGGCAAATACCCCGTAACCCAGCGGCAATGGCGTTCAATAATGGGCAATAACCCCAGTGCCAATAGCGGTTGCGACGATTGTCCCGTTACCAATGTAAGCAGGAATGATGTGCAGGAGTTTATCCGCAATCTCAATGAACAGGCCGGCAAAAACTACCGCCTGCCCACCGAGGCAGAGTGGGAGTTTGCTGCGCGAGGGGGTTCGACAGGCTCACCCACCAAATATTCAGGCAGCAACAATATTAATGATGTGGCATGGTACAGCAGTAACAGCGGTGGCAAAACCCAACCCGTAGGTCGCAAACGCGCCAACGAATTGGGCATTCACGATATGAGCGGGAATGTATGGGAGTGGTGTAGCGATTGGTATGGTAGTTATACTGCCACCGCCAAGACCAACCCCACCGGCCCTGAAACAGGCTCGGACCGTGTGCTCCTCCGCGGTGGCAGTTGGTTCAGCCGCGCGCTGAACTGCCGGGTGTCGTACCGCAGCGGCAGCGCCCCCGGCCGCCGCGACTACTACGTAGGCTTCCGCCTGGTCCTCGTCCCATAGTTTAGGAGGCTATCCGGGTCATACCATTGAGCTAAAATGAGGTATAAATGAAAATCAAAAAAAGCGACCAGAGGATGTTCAGTCGAGCTTGAAGTTGTAAGACCTCCGGCCTGGTCGTCTTTATGCTACATATCGATCTGGCGTTTTTTAAAAATACTACACAAAGATGCGGCAATTACAAATTAATGCCGTATCTTTGTGTAAAAAGATATGCGACTGATAGATTATTTTAAAGAAAACAAAGGGTATATACATACACAAAACATCAGAAGTAAGCGAAACCTATTCATTGAGTTGCATAATATGGTGCAAGCCGGAGAAGTTGTTCAGCTAAAAAGAGGTTTATATAAACACCCGAAGTATAGTATATTAGATCACTGGCAAGAGGTATCGGTTATCTATCCTAAAGCTGTACTATATTTGTTTTCGGCTTTTGCATATTACAATCTAAGCACATATATGCCCACCCAAGCGCATTTGGCAATAAACCGCAAATCAAAATTAACAGTTACAGCATACCTGCCTGTAAAATTGCATTACATACACGAACAGCATTTCCATAAACATATCATCAATATTGAAGGCGTTAATATATACAATATGGAAAGAACCATCTGTGACGGCATAAAACAACAAAAGCAAATAGGGACAGATATAATGACAGAAGTTATAAAAAGCTATATCAAAAAAGATAATTCCAATTTAGACAGGTTATCAAAAACGGCAAAAGAAATCAACATGGAGTCAAAAGTTAACCAAATTATAAACATTATGGTAAATCTATGAAAAGCAGTGCATCCCTAAGAGCGAGGTTGAAAAACATTGCCGATACTAACAAAATAGATTTCCAAAGCTGCATTACACGTTATTTTCATGTGCGTTTATTGTATCGCATATCTGTATCTGAATACAGGAATCAATTTCTTCTGAAAGGAGGAAATCTCATATATGCCATGTATTATTTGCAAGCCAGACCCACCATCGATATTGATTTGCTTGGCAAAGAACTGAAAAATGCAAGTATTGTGGCTGTTTTTAAAAAAATAATAGCTATTGATTTCGATGATGCAGTATGGTTTAATCCTGGCAGCATAAAAGAGGAAGTCATTTCGGAACGGAACCGGTATCATGGAATTCGTTTGATTATTGAATCAGGGTTTGATACAATCAAACAAAACATACAGATTGATATAGGCTTTGGTGATAAAGTAACACCTAAACCGGCTGAACTATCCTATCCAAATCTTTTGGAAGACTTGCCGGCACCAATATTACTTGCTTACACAACAGAAACCGTAATTGCCGAAAAGTTTCAGACAATGATTGAGCTGTCAGATTTTAACAGTAGAATGAAAGATTTTTATGACGTTTTCACTATCCTGAACTCAAAAAAATACAATAAAGCCATTCTAAAGGATGCTGTATTGAATACTTTCAAAAACAGGAACACCAAATTTATTGACAATCACAACTTGTTCTCAGATGAATATGCTTCAGACAACATGCGAAACACCATGTGGATTGCTTTTTTAAAAAAGATAGCAGCCCGTCAACACTATGAGTTCTCGGCAGTAATAGATATTATTAACAAAGAACTATACCCAGTTTGGTTACTTTTGAAAGAGGCGCAATAAAGATTAATAAAGAACAAGAAAATAGGTTGGTTTTGCCATTACTTTTTGTTTCTGTTTGATAAAGTCAATTCAAGAAAGGATTATTTTGCTTGTAAGAAAACGCCAATAGCTAAGTTGAGCTTGTCTTCAAAACAGTTATCCCGTTTTTTCATCGGGACTCCTGTTTTTCAGACATCGCCAGCCATGCATTTGAGGCTTTCTTATCAATCACAGACATAAATAATGAGTTCTCTTGCAGACGCTATTTATAATACTTGCCATTTTTATAATATTTTTGTAAAAAAAAGCCTTAAATATCACACTTGATAAATTATGCTTCTAAACAACAGATACCAATACAATCCCAAAACCGACCTGCTGGGCACTGGCGGCTTTGGCAGAGTTTATAAGGCCCGGAATGTTTTATTAGATAAAGAAGTAGCCCTTAAAATGGTAACCATGCAGGGGGCATCTGCTCAATATAACCTGGTAGAAGAGGTAAAAAAGACCTTCGACCTTGGGCACCCGAATATTATTCGCTATTACGATGTCTTTACACTTAAAGAAACCAATTCATTTGGCGAAGAAACCGAAACTCAGGTCGGCGTCATGGAATACATCCCCCACGGCGATATCAGCCAGTTGGATTGGGTAAACCTGCCCATTGACCAGCAAAAAGACATCCTGCTGCAAATCCTCGATGGCCTGCAATACCTGCACCAGAACAGGATCATCCACCGCGATATCAAGCCTTCCAATATCCTGATTAAAAAAGAAGGCACCCGCATCATCCCCAAAATCACCGACTTTGGCATCAGCAAATCGCAGGATGCGGCCAGTGTAAGCGTATCGCGGGTAATCGGCTCCATACCCTATATGGCACCTGAACAGTTCGACAGCAAGGGCCGCGTAAGCTACAACACCGATTTCTGGTCGCTGGGCATACTGGTGTACCGCCTGTTTACCGGCATCCTGCCCTTTGGTGATGAAGGCACCACCAGCGAAGGCGTCATCATGAAAAATATTATGGAGATGCCACTGCCGGAAGAGGTGCAGAAGATACCCATGCCGTTTCGTACGTTGGTAGAATTGTGTTTGGTTAAAGAAAGAGCAGACAGGGTGAAGGATGCGGGGGGGTTGATGGAGGTGCTGAAAGGTGGGCATGGTGCAGCCCAACCCAAACCTGCAGAAACCGGATCACAGGCTGCAGATACACAAACCGCTGCAACTAAAAAAACATCAGCAGAAGAAACCACTAAGGTACATATCCGCCAACCTGTCGCTGCACAATCCGACGCTCAATTGAAAGCCAAACCCGCAGAACAGTCCGGGAAACCTTCTGGCCGAGAAACCGCATCTACCCATTCCAAAAACAGCAAAAACCACAAAAAACCCATTTACTGGATAATGGGACTTGCCGCCCTGTTGCTTGTTTTGGTAGTGATAGGTGTGCAAAATTTTTCAGACAGCAAAAAAGAATTGGCCGCAACACAAACAGCAGAATTATTGTCCAGCGAAACAGAGCAAGATACCACGCAGCAGCAGGAAATAATAATAGATGCTGCCGCATTAGAGGCCGAGCAGCAAAGAATGGCCGCTTCGCGCGAAGAACTGGAACGCTTAGAGGCCGAGCAGCAGGCTCGCCTTGTGGCACAGCGTGAAGCAGAAGAACAACAACGCAGGGAAGAGCAAGCTCGTATTGAAGTAGAACGCCAGGCAGAGGAGCAACGCCAAAGAGAAGAACAGGCCCGCCTTGAGGCAGAACGCCTGGCAGAAGAGCAGCGCCAGAGGGAAGAACAGGCCCGTATAGAAGCGCAGCGTCGCGCAGAAGAAGAGCGACAAAGATCGATAAGAGAATGGGAAGCAAGATATGGTACAAGGGTAGTTAATGTAACCAATACTGCAACGGGGCGAACCTGGATGGACCGCAACCTGGGTGCCAGTCGTACTGCCACCAGCAGCACCGATGCTCAGGCCTACGGCGACCTGTACCAATGGGGCAGGGCTGCCGATGGGCACCAAAAAAGAACATCCGGCACAACATCAACCT
>PXAT01000024.1 GCA_003565775.1 Ectothiorhodospiraceae bacterium
GGCTCGAACACGGGCTCTTATCGCGATCTCTCGCAACGGCGATGCCTGTACTCCCGGAATTTCCAGGACGGCACGGATCGGCGAGATCGTGGCCGGCGACCGAATCACTGTTCGGCCGTGATGGCAACGCGACTGAGTGGGGGGTCGTTATCGTGAATCTGCAGCTCTTCAAGGTCTGGAAACGTGTCCGTTCCAGTTTCTGGTTCGTGCCGGGGGTGATGGTCGGCCTGTCAATGGTGCTGATGGCCATAAGCGTCGCCGTGGATGAGCCGGTTACGGCCTGGCTGGCTGCCAATACACCGCTGACCTTCGACGGTGGGGCCGAAGCCGCCAGTGCCGTTCTGGGGGTCATCGCGGGCTCCATGATCACCATTGCCGGGGTGGTCTTTTCGATGACCCTGGTGGCGCTCTCACTGGCCTCGTCCCAGTTGGGTCCGCGACTGTTGCGTACGTTCATGCGCGATACCAGCACCCAGGTTGTCCTCGGCACCTTCATCGCCACGTTCGTTTACTGCCTGCTGGTCCTCCGCACGGTCCGCCGTGTTGACGAGGATGCCTTCGTGCCGAATCTGTCGGTCAGCATCGGCGTTTTTCTCGCCGTGGCGAGCGTCGGCGTGCTGATCTACTTCATTCATCACGTATCCGTCTCCATCCAGGCCAACGAGATCGCTGCACGCATCGGCAAGGAACTGATCGAGAAGGTCGACGATCCGTTCCCGGAGAGCATCGGCCAGGAGGGCCCGGGACTGGCGGCGGTTTCCCGAGATGTGCGCTTTTTTCAGGCGGTCGAACATGATGCCCAGGCGGTGGTTGCGGACGGCGATGGCTATCTTCAGAAGATCGACGGGGATGCCCTGATGGCCCTGGCTTCGGCGAAGGGCCTGGTGATTCGACTGAAGCGAAAGCCCGGGAGCTATATCGTCGCCGATTGCCCTCTGGTGTTGATTTCCCCGGCGAGCCGGGTGACCGACCAGCTTGCGAAGCAGGTTCAGTCCCTGTTCGTAACGGGCAGCCAGCGGACGTCTGATCAGGACATTGAATTCACGGTGGACCAGCTTGTGGAGATGGCAGTGCGCGCTCTGTCCCCCGGGCTCAATGATCCATTCACGGCGATCGCCTGTGTGGATTTTCTGGGTTCCGCTCTATGCCGTCTCGCCGCACGAGACATGCCGTCGTCCTTCCGCTATGACCACGAAAAACAGCTGCGGCTGATCGCCCGTGCCGATACCTTTCCGGGAATCGTGGACGCGGCCTTCAACCAGATCCGACAATACGGTCGTTCCAGTGTCGCGGTGACCATTCGTCTGCTGGAAACGATTGCCGTCATCGCGGAATTCGCGTTTCGGCCGGACGACCGCGCCAGCCTCTTGCGACATGCTGAAATGATTGCTCGAGGTGCGAGGGAGGAACTGCCCGAGGCAGAAGATCGCAGGGCGGTGGAAGATCTCTGGCAGGCGATAAAGCGCTTGTGCGCAGAACCGCGCGTGGCTTGATACCGAAAAGCTCCGCATCATGCCGGCGTTTCGAAAGGCTTCCCGGAATCTGACGCTCCGCCCTGCCGTATCTGCAACTGTTGGTTTCCATCAGGATCTAGCGTTGCTTGTCGGTCGTTCGCCTCGGGAGAACCGGACACTCAGGAACAGCAGGTTTACGACCAGCGTGCCGCCAGGCGCGTGACGCAGGATACGGGCCATGCATGAGGCGCGAAAGGCGCAGCGTGATGATTGAAATCAGCAGGCGATCCGTCTCATCTGCTGGCCACTGCGTGACTGCCTGGGTGGGCCGGTCGGCTGCGATGGTCCTTCACCGCCTTGAGCACCTGGCTTCGGACGAGCATTCCCACCAGCCGGCGGTCGCCGTCCAGTACCGGGTAGATCTTCGGTTTCTGCCTGAGCATCAACTCCGCGATATCCACCACTGCATCATCGGCATTCACGGTAAGCGGTCCCGCGTGCATCACATCCTGGACCGTGGGCGCGCCCTCTGCGTGGTAGCTGGAGATCAACAGTGCGCGGAGGCAGTCCTGTTCCGAGACGAAGCCGACAACGTGTTCACCATCGTCGATGACCGGCAATCCGGTGAGATGATGGCCAAGCAGAATTTCCACAACCTCGGCCAGGCCAGTCCCGAGCCTGATGGACGGCGGATGTCGTGCCATGATTTCATGTACGAGCAGGCTTTTCATCGTCTCCTCCCACGTGCCGTGAAAGGCAGAAATCGTCGGGCAGGCGGGAGCTTTTACCGCCTAGCATCACTATAGATCGCTGTCAGAGTCTTGCCATTGATCATGGGAGATATGCTGGGTGATGCAGGACATACAGAAGCTGCCTTTCCGACCGAACTGCTGAGCACAATGTCGCCGGCAACGATGGCGCATCGAGCTTTCTATCGAGGCGAGGACAATCGAATGTGCGGACGCTTCGCGCTGCATTCGCCGATGGGGAAGGTCGCGGAACGAACCGGGATCGAGGTGCAGCTGGAACACTGGTCGCCGCGCTACAACGTTGCGCCGGGGACGCACCCGCCCAGCGTCAACGGTCGCTCCGGGAAGCCGGTGGTGGAACAGTGCCTCTGGGGCTTCAAGCCGGGCTGGGCTGCGTCGGATGCACCGCGACCGATCAACGCCCGTGCCGAGAAGGTCGCGAAGAGCCCGTATTTCCGCGATGCGTTCCGGCATTGCCGCTGCCTGATTCCCGCCGATGGCTGGTTCGAGTGGAAGGTCACCGGGGCGGGAAAGGTGCCGCATTACATCACGCACAAGGAAGGCGATCTGCTGTGCTTTGCCGGGGTCTACGATCCTGGTGGCGAGAGCCATTCACCGAGCTTCGCCATTATCACCCAGCCCGCCGCCGGCGCCCTGCGGGATATCCATGACCGGATGCCGGTCGTCCTCACGCAAGGCAGTTACCGGGCCTGGCTCGATCCGGAGCTGTCCGACGCCGCCCAGATCAAATCGGCGACAAAACCGCTGCCAGTCGATGACCTCCTCGCCCACCCCGTCAGCACGGCCGTGAACCGGGTGACGAACGACTATCCGGAGTTGCTTGATCAGATCGCCTGTAACGCCGGGTAACACGGGACGGCCCTATCCCGCCTTACCCAAGTCGCCGAAGACCAGCAGAGCCAGGAGGCAGTCCTGCTCGTGGACGGAGCCCGCTATCCGAGTCCGGGATGTCCCCGATCACCTCCGGGGACATCGGTTACCGGCGATACACCCGGCGCCTGTCGGACCGCTATACTCTCCCAAACTGCAGTTTTGAGGAGTTTATATGGCACACGGCAATCCCCTCCTGGAGCTTCGCGACCTCGGTCAGAGCGTGTGGTACGACTACATCCGCAATGACCTTTTGGAGACGGGCGAGCTCGCGCGTCTGATCGAGCGCGACGGGCTGGCCGGGTTGACCTCGAACCCGTCGATATTCGACAAGGCCATCACCGGCAGCGACCTTTACGATCCGTTCATCCGCGAGGCCCTGGCGGCCAGCGGGGACAGTTCGGCCGAGGACCTGTTCTACCACCTGGCCATCGGGGACCTGCGCGCCGCCGCCGATGCCTTCCGGCCGGTCTATGAGGCCAGCGGCAGGGCGGACGGCTATGTGAGCCTGGAGGTGTCGCCCGAGCTCGCGCACGATACCGACGGCACGGTGCGCAACGCGCAGGCCCTGTTCGAACGGGTGGACCGACCCAATCTGATGATCAAGGTGCCTGCGACGCGGGAGGGCCTGCCAGCGATCGAACGTCTGATCGCGGCCGGCGTGAACGTGAACGTCACGCTGCTGTTTGCGGTGGAGCGTTATCAACAGGTACTCGAGGCCTACCTGCGGGGCCTGGAGACCCGCCTGGAGCAGGGGCTGCCGCTGTCCGGCATCGCTTCGGTGGCAAGCTTCTTCGTCAGCCGCGTGGACTCGGCCCTGGACCCTCTCATTGAAGAACGCGTGCGCCAGGGCGAACCGGTCGAGCACATGCTCGGCGGTCTGGCCGTGGCCAACGCCAAGCTCGCCTACGCCCACTACCGGGAGGTGCGCGAAGACGAGCGCCATGCCCGCCTGAGCACTGCCGGGGCCCAGCCGCAGCGGTTGCTGTGGGCCAGCACCGGGACCAAGAACCCGCGCTACAGCGACGTGCTCTATGTCGAGTCCCTCATCGGCAAGGAGACGGTCAACACCCTGCCGCCTGACACCTACGCGGCCTTTCGCGATCATGGCCGGGCGCGCGCCAGGCTCGGCGAGGGGGCGACGGAGGCAGCTGCCCTGATGCGGCGCCTCCCGGAGCTTGGCATCGACCTGCAGCAGATCACCGACCGCCTGGAGGCGGAGGGCGTCAAGGCCTTCGCAGACGCCTTCAAGCACCTGCTCGCGGGGCTCGAGGACAAGCGTGCCAGGCTTGCTGCCTGAGCTGTACCTGGAAATGAAAATTCGGGAGCATCAGCATGACCCGGCAAGCATCATTATCCAGCAGGTCAACGCCATACCGGGGGCCATCGTTGTAATGGGAAGCCGGGGACTCGGCGAAGTCCGCAAGTTCCTGCTTGGCAGTATCGGTGATGCCGTGGTCCACAAGGCACATCATCCGGTTACGCTGGTGCATGCCGATCAGCATCCGGCCAACACCGGTGGTGTTGAAC
>PXAT01000063.1 GCA_003565775.1 Ectothiorhodospiraceae bacterium
CAGCCGGGAGGCCGACATCCTCGCGCTGGCGCCCTACTTCCTGTTCCGGCTCGATGCCACGGACCGTGGCCGGGAGAAGGAGCTGCTGTTCGCCGGTGATGGCGGGCACATGGCCTCGATGCTGGGCGAGCGTTCGCTTCGACAGCCGATCGCCGTCTACGAAATCAACCTGCACACGACCCGCGGCGACATGCCCAGGCACGAGCGCGACGCGATCGTGACCAGCACCGAGGCCGGCGTGGCTCTGGGCCAGAACCTGTTGCACCATTTGAACCGGGGCGTCGAGCGCCAGAACGTGTACCGGGTCATCGGCTACGACACCTACCTGCAGGACCGCGGCGACCTCACCCAGTTGTTCGGCATCGCCCGCGACCTTGCACAAGAGTCTAGCCTGCGTCCCACTGGAACCGCAGTCGAGATGCTGAACGGCGTCATCGGCGGCAACCTCCACCCGATCGCGATCCCCGGACCCGCCCAGGTATTCCTGACGGCCAGCGCGTTCCGGCACGACCGTGGCTGGGCCGTTGCCGCAGTGTCGGCATCGCCCGAGCCACAAGCACTGCGTCTTCATTTCCCCGACGACGGCGCTCCACTGCCCACGCAGGTCCGACTCCTGGGTGGACCCGCGACCGACCTGCCAACACCGTCTCAGGTCGCGGAACGACGGATCGAACTGACCGTGCCACCGTTCAGCCTGCTCACTCTCGAACCCGGATCGGTCGGCCTGCCGAAAAGGCTCAGGCCAGCAGCTGCCTCCTGCGGAACTCGGTGACCGCATCTTCCATTGCGCGCCGGGGTCCTGCTCCATGGTTCGCTGTGCCGACTGCTGGTGCAGAGTCCCCGCCAAGACCTCATTGCGTTCACAATTGTGTCACAGATTGACCGATCCCCTGCTGTTTAATGGCGCTAACAACTTGCAGACCACTGCTCGCAGTTTCACCATTCACGTTGGGGAGATGACCGTGTCCTTCTTCCGCATGCTGAGAAAGTGCGCACCAGCGCTTCTCCTTCTGCTCAGTGGCGCGGCACACGCCCTGACCGAGGACTGGGGCACGATCGCAACCCCGATCAGCGAAGAAACGTCGTTTTCGTTCGCTCAGTACGACATCACCGGCAACTTCACGCACACCTACGGGTTTTCGCTGGAGGGCTCTGCCGGGGCCACGTATGAGGTCAGCTTTGAATTTGACGCCTGCCGCGCCGGCTGCGGTTCGCCGGAGCTGACCTACGGCATCTACGACGCAAACGGGGGCTACATCGGCGACACCAGCGGCACTGTGGTGCTGTCAGCAGGCAACTACATCTTTCAGGTCAAAAGTACCGGCATGGGCAGCGGCAACAGCATCGACTACTGGGGATCGGTGACCTTCTCGATGGCCGCGGCGAACATGCAGATGGTCTCACCCGTCCCGGAACCCTCCACACTGATCCTGACATTTTTTGGGGCCTTGTTTCTGGCATTTGCGGCCGTGCCGCGGCAGACCCTCGGGCTGATTCGCCGACTTGTTCGACGAAATGTTCACTATCCACCCGTCGGCTCGAGGGTCGGAGCGTGATGTCAAATGTGGCCCGCCCAGCGCTTTTTCTGCCGGCAATACTTATCGCGGCAGTGCTGGTTCTTCCAGCGTGCTCCGAGCAGACGACGGGGCAGCAACCCTCGCAGGTGGTTGCACGGGTGGACAAAGTCGAGATCACCCTGCTCCAGTTCAACAGCGCGCTCAAGGCCATGGGTGTGACGGTACCGTCGGAATCGGTGCGACGAGAAGTGACCAGTAAGCTGATCGACCGTGAGATCGCGGTCCAGGCCGCCACCCAGGCCGGCATGGAGAAGCTCCCTGAAGTGTTGTTGCAAATCGAGGAGGCCCGCCGCGACGTGTTGGCGCGTGCATTTGCCGAGCGGACCGCGGCACGCGCGGCACCGCCGACAGCGGAAGAGGCGGAGCGCTTTTACAGGGCCCATCCGGCGCTGTTCTCGGAGCGGCGGATCTATCGGCTACGTGAGGCGGCCTTTTCCATTGAAGTCGAGCAGATCGATGACATCAGACGCCTGTTGTCCGAAGCCTCCTCCCTGAACGACATCAGCCAGTGGTCACGGGCACAAGCGATCGCATTCAACGAACAGATCGTCATCCGGTCGGCAGAACAACTGCCGATGGAAGCCCTGCCCCGATTTCAGCGGGCGGCCACTGGGGATACCCTGATCTTCGAGAGTCCAAGGGGCTTGCTGATCTATGAAGTCCTCGATGCCCAGTCCGCACCGGTCACCCTGGAGTCGGCGCGTCCAATCGTACTCGACCACCTCACGAAACAGGTTGGCAAACGCGAGGTCGAGTCCCGGATCAGCGCATTGCGGGCGATGGCCGGCATCACCTATTCCGAGGGATTCTCCCCCCACGACGCGGCGGACGTGCAGAGAGCGGACGCAGCAACCCGGCCCCAGTAACGGCGACAGGCGAAGAAATGAGCATGAGCGTTTCTGCCGCCAACCGGGTCGCCACCCTCGGGATACCGGAGGGTGCGCGTTTTCGTCCGACACACCTCTACGCAATTCTGCTCGCCCTCCTTGGCGTCTATCTGCCGGTTTACAGGGAGTTGGCGACCAGCCTGTGGCATGAGGAAGCCTATGCGCACGGCCCCCTCATCCTGCTGGCCGCAGTGGCGCTGACCGTAGCCCACCGGGCGGAGTTGTACCACCTGGCGCCGACGAAACGTCCGCTGGCCGGCGGACTCGTGCTGCTGGCTGGTCTCGTCGTGCTGTGGCTGGGGGTGGTGCGGGCCTTTCCGGCCTGGATGGCGGCGTCTCACATACCAGTCTTCGCCGGCATCGTCATGATGCTGTGGGGCAAACGCGGCTTGCGCACGCTCTGGTTTCCGCTGCTTTTCCTGGTTTTTCTGATACCGCTGCCCACGATCTTCATTGAAGTGATGACCTGGCAGATGAAGGAATGGATTGCCCTGACCTCGGTCGGTCTGCTCGATGCACTGGGATACCCTGTCGCCCGAAGCGGCATGATCATTCTCGTCGGGCAATACCAAATGCTCATCGCCAATGCCTGTTCCGGCCTGCATTCCATGCTGTCGCTTTCCGCTCTGGGCATGCTGTACGTCTATCTGGCTGCGCGGCATGATCGGCTCAGGGCAGTGCTGTTGCTGGGTGGCGTGTTGCCGATCGCGCTGGCGGCCAATGTCGTGCGCACGCTGGTGCTCTTGCTGGTGACCTTTCATGCCGGTGATGCAGCCGGGCGTTACTGGCACGAACTGATGGGCACGATCATTTTCGTCGTGGCGCTGGCCATGCTGCTACTGCTCGACCGTGCCTTGCTCCTGACGCTGCCGGGCAGAAGGCGATGAGTCGGCGTCTCGTGAGCGGTGACTTCCGCACCCGCGTGGCCGTTACCCTGCTGCTATTGTTCGTGACGGCCGCTGCGATCTGGTCAAACCCATCCAGGGTGGCAGTCGCAGAACAGCGGATGCCAGTCGATCTGGCTGCGTGGATCCCAAACGCCTTCGGTGCATGGCGACTCGATGATTCGGTCAACGTCGTGCCGCTGAGCTTCATCGCCGCAGCCGAAGCCGAAACGGTTTATGTGCAGACGCTGGAGCGGGTCTATGTGGATGACCGGTCGCGGCGAATCATGCTCTCCCTGGCCTATGGTGACCGTCAGGAGGGCGACCTGCAGGCCCACCGCCCGGAGTTCTGCTTCAAGGCTCAGGGCTTTCAACTGGCGGGGCTGCACGATCTGAAGCTTGACACCGGACTGGGCGAGATCCCGCTGCGGCGCATGGAAGCGCGCCGACCCGGTCGCACCGAACCGGTCAGCTATTGGCTGACTATTGGAGAACAGCCCACCTTGCCCGGACTTGGCCGCAAGCTTGCCCAGCTTCGTCACGGTCTGAAAGGGGAAACGCCCGACGGCGCACTGATCCGGATATCCAGCCTGGACGAGGTGCCGGGCCGCGCCTATGCGGTGCACGACGAATTCATCCGTGACCTGCTGGCCGGTCTGGCAGCAGAACATCGGCGCAGACTGGCGGGCAGACCAGCAGGCTAGCCGGCTCGGGACCAGCAACATCCGCTACATCGGTACCGAATGACTCGCTGGACCGCTGTACAGGCTGGTGTGTCGGTTGTCTCGTGGCCCCCCGAACCAGGACGGAAGTTCACATTGACGACACGATTGTCGCACCCCTTCCGTTTCTAATTGGAGAGTAGGCCCGGCCGGGTCTGTGCAGGCCGGGACCAAGGTGCTCAAGGGGATTGGAAATGAGAACGTTCGCTGCCTCGATCCTTGCCACCGCCGCCCTGCTGGGCGGCTGCGCATCGACCCTGCCCCGGGAGGCGACCCCCAACGCGCCTTTGGTGTTCGAGCCGGCGGACAAGAGCGAAAACATCGACTACCTCGATCCGGAGGCTCTGGCCCTGTTCGAGGCACCGATCGATCCGGTCTATCGCCTGGGCGCCGGGGACCGGCTGACGGTCGAGGTCTGGGGCCGGCCCGAGGTCAGCGGGTCGCATGTGGTGGGGCCAGACGGTCGCATCACGATGCCGCTGGTCGGGCCGGTTCGGCTGGCCGACATCACCCGTGAAG
>PXAT01000165.1 GCA_003565775.1 Ectothiorhodospiraceae bacterium
AGGTCACCGACTCGCCTACAGCCAAGGTGCCGACGCTGCCATCCCAGACACAGTCGTTGACCGGATCGATCGGATCGACCAGCGGATCGCTGATGGTCACGCCGGTCAGCGTCATGTTGCCGACGTTGTTGACCACGATGGAGTAGGTCAAAACGCTGCCAATCGTCGGCGGCTCTGGATCGGCCGACTGCAGAGCCTTTGCAATGGTCAGCGCTGGATCGACGTCAATCGGCGTGGTCTCATCGTCGCTTGCCGTGATTGGGTCGTCGGAATTGGCGCCGTCATCGCTGATCACCGCCACATTGAAGACCTGGTCGACGCCCAGGGGCAAGGGGTTGTCGACGACGACGGCAAAACTCACGGTTCCCGTATCCCCGACATCCAGATCGCCGATGTCGAACTCACAGGTACTGCCCGCGCTGAAATCGGGCGCGCAGCTCCAGCCGGGGCTGCTGCTAGCCGGGTCAAAGCTGGTGTGGTCCGGCACGACGTCGCTGATGAATACGCCGGTGGCATCCTGGTTGCCGATGTTGCCGTAGTTCAGCGTGTAGACCACTACGCCGCCGGGCACGGCCGTGATGCCGCCATCGTCCTTGGTAATGAACAATTCCGGCTGGGCATTGACCGGCACGACCGTTTCGTCGTTCGGATCCGGGGTGTCCGGATCATCGCTGACGCCCGGAGGCAGCTCACCGGCGTCGAACAGCGCCTGGTTGACCACCTGGGTGGCGCCGGCCGGGAAGGGATTGGCCAGCACGACATCGTAGATGACGGTGACCGAGGTACCGGCCGGAACCGAGCCGACACTGACCTCGATGGTGCTGTTGCCCGGGTCGTTACCGGTTACCACCGTGCCCTGGGTCGTGCTCACCGAGCCGTTGACCAGTGCGGTCAGGGCGTCGGGCGCATCGGTAATCACCACACCTGTCGCCGCTGCCGCGCCGGTATTTTCCAGGACCAGCGTGTAGCGCAGTGTGTCACCGGGCGAGACGTCGCCGGAACCATCGGCATCAATCTCCAGCTCGGCAGACTTTTCCAGCACCAGGTCCGGTATGCCGATTTCCGCGCTGGCATCGTCCGGCGGTTGGGTTCGGCCATTGCCGCCGGGGACACAACCACCGGGCAGCGAACAGGCATCGTCAAGATCGGCCAGGTTGACCACCGGGTTCGGCACCGGCGGCAACTGCGCCAGCGGCACGGTGAACACCGCGGTCACCGCGCTGCCGACTGGAATGGAGCCCGGCGGCGTGGCCGTGGGGTTGGTCTGGAGCAGGACGGTCTGCTCACCGGCGCCGGGACCCGGCACCACGTCGAGCAGGAACCCAGTGCTGACCGAGACCGTCGACAGCGCCGCCAGGTCCCACACCGATTCGTCGAGCACATCCGACACGCTGATGTCGTAGGCCGGTGCCGTACCGCTGTTGGTCACCGACAGGGCGATTTGCACCACGCCGTGGTTGACCGGCCCCATGGCCTTGTTCAGATCCAGATTCGGCTCGACGATTGCGGCATCCGCCGTGTCGATCAGCGGTGCGGGTGCGGTTGCGAAGTCGAATGCAGCGGTATTCGTCACCACGGCCGCGTCGATATTCTCCGGAACATCGCGCACTCGGCCGACGACCTGCACGACGATGCGGTCGTCCTCATTGGTGACCCCATCGGGTTGGTTGGTGATATCGCCGAAGTCGAAAATCACCATATCGTTGACGCCGTCTCCCGAATCATCGGCGAAAACCGGAGTTCCGGGAAGTGTCGTACTGATGTTGTCGCCGATGCTCACAATGCTGGCGCCAACGGCTTCAAGCAGCGTTGTCGAGCCCGACAACGGCATCTGATCCATGATCACGGTACCGACTGTCAAACCTTCAGGGATGACGACGGTGAGCTCGTAGGTGATTTCTTCACCGATCGCCAGGTCGAAAAGCGCCGGATCATGTTGACTGGAGCCGGTGTCGTCCAGACTGGTCGAGATGGCAACCTTGATCAGCGACGGGGCGTTGACGGTGATTTCAGCAGAGGCCGAGTCGCTGCTCGTGCGGGTCTGTCCGTCAACCACATCCGGCATGGAATCGTACTCCAGAACCGCGGTGTTGCTGAATACCTGATTCGGCTGCACGTCCACATCGGTGCGAGCTTCATAGGAGATCGTACAGACCCCATTGCCACCGGTCCCGGCATCCAGCAGGAACTGCGGGATGGTGAACTCGATGACCGGCGCGTTGCTGGAGTCGATGGTCAGACCCGGGCAGTCACTGACCACGCTGGCATCGTCTTCCCAGGTCAGGCCCGGTTGCGGCAGCGTATCGGTCACCACGAGGTTATAGGCCGGCGCCGTTGAGGCCGAGCCTGAGGTTGCATGCCGGATGGTCAAAGTGTGCTCGATCAGCTGATCGGCTTCGACGAATCCGTCGGCCGGGTCGGTCACGGCCTTGTCGATCAACACCCTTGGAGCGACGATGTCAATCGCCGCCGTGCCGGTGATGGGCCCGGACGTCGCGGTGTTGAGAATCGCGGTGTTGATCTGGTTGACCACACCGCTCTGGTTGACCGGCTGGTCCATGACCACCGCCACCACCTGGAACACGATGGTGTCGTCCTCGTTCACCACGCCGTCGGGATCGTTGATGATGGTGCCCAGGCTCCAGGTGATGCGATCATTGAAGCCATCGCTGTTGCTGTCGCTCACTGCACCCGGAGCGCCAAGAGCCAGCCCGGCTCCGGACAGGTTAGCGCCGACAAACACGATTTCCGAGGAAACGACCTGCAGAATGGAACTGCCGGTCGGCAGCTCGTCGACAAATTCCACGTTCTGGCTGGTGCCCTCGGGCAAGGTCACGGTGATTTCGTAAGTGACCTCCTCGCCGATGGTCAGATCGACCGGCGGGCCGAACTTGCCAGAGCCGGTGTCCGGATTGCTGGTCCCGATGATGATCTTGTCGACACCCGGCTCCGTCACCGTCACCGTGTGGCTGTCGCTGCCGCTGTAGATTCGCTGTTCCGGTGGCGCGCCCGGCATCGAACCCCAGGCGCTGTTGCTGGTGTTGGTGATTGCCTGCCCGGGCTGTACATCAAGGGTCAACTCAGCCTGGAACTGAACCACTGCGGTCTCTCCCAACGGCAGCCGTTCCCACTCTGCAAGGATACTGTTGGCAACCGGATCCTCGCTGAGCGTGTCCGGGGTCGGTCCGGAAACCGACGTCAGCGAACCTGCGATCAGCTGCAAATTCGCAGGCAGCAAGTCGCTCAGCGAAACGTCATGCGCATCAGCGGTCGAGGCGCCGGCGTGACTCAGGGTCAGCGTGTAGGTCACGACTGTGCCGGCATCACCGCCGGTGGTATCGCCGGCCTTGACCAGATTGAGCACCGGCTCGACCACGTCGACGCCGGCGCTGGCCGAGGCATTCAGGCCGGGGCCGAACTGGACCAGCGCGGTATTGGTCAGCTGATCGCCATTGGCGTTGGCCGGCAGGTCGCGCAAGAGCGCAACAACCTCAACCGTGATCTGGCTGGCCACGCCACCCGGACCACCCGGCGGATTGATGACCTGGCCAAAGTCGAAGACCACGGTGTCGTCGATGCCGTCACCGAGTTGTTGGTCGGAGATCGTGATGATCGGCGGATCGTTGGCCACGTCAAGGTTGGCGCCAATGCTGACCAGATCGCCACTGATGACCTCCATCACGCCATTGGTAAACGGCACGGTGTCGGTAATGATCACCTCGGGCGTTGTGCCTTCGGGAATGGTAGCCGTGATATGGAAAGTGGCCGTCTCACCGATCGCCAGGTCATCCACACCTGGGCGCACCTGATCATCGCCGGTGAACGGATTCGAGGTGGCCACCACGGATTTTTCCAGCGACAAGGCTGTGATGTTCACCGAAGCGGTTGCGCTGGTTCCGTAAACGCGCTCACCGTCAAGATCACCGCTGGCGCCCGGTGTCGTCGAGCCGGTCGGGTTCGGTGAGGTGCCGTTGGGGCCCGGCAAGCTGCTCCAGACCAGCTCCGCCGTGTTGTTGACGGTAGTGCCGGGGGCAACGGCGACGGTCAGCTCGGCATCGTAGCTCACCGTAATGTTGCAGCCGGGTTCGATCCGCGCAAACTCCAGGGCAATGTTGTTACCGGCGCTGGTATTGGTGAATGCAGTCGAGCTGCACCCGGAAAAACCGACGTCGAGCGTGGCCAGGTCGAGGGCGGTTTGCGGCGTTGGCAGTTCGTCAACGAACTCCACGTCGAACGCATCGGTTCGGTTGGCGCCGGTCAGGGCGGTCAGCGTGACTTGATAGCTCACGACCGTCCCGGCCGTCCCGCTGGTCGGCGTGGCGGTCTTGGCCAGGGCGATTTCCGGCTCGGCCAGCTGTACCTGGACCTGGTTGGACGGCTGCCCCACGGGTTCCCCATCAACTCTGACAACGAATCCGTTGTTGCGAGTCTGGCCCGCGCTGCCCAGGTTGAGGACCAGCGCGTTGAACTCGATCACCACCCATTCACGCTCATCATTCGTGTTGGCATTCACCACGGTTCCGAGACTGAACACCGGGTTGGTGCCACTGCCGAAAGTGGCCGGGCTGATCGCCGA
>PXAT01000187.1 GCA_003565775.1 Ectothiorhodospiraceae bacterium
ATCCCGATTCCGTTGCCCTGCTGGCCGATGCGGATACCGCCCTCTACGAGGCAAAGGCGGCCGGGGGCAATCAGGTCGTGGTCAGTCCCTTGCGTGCTTCGGCACAGAGCGGACAGAAGCCCTCGACCAGGCGCTGACCGCTGCGTGCCCCCGTTCAGTCGGGGGTTGTCGGGATAGCGGGCCGGAGCACAGGGTCGGCTTTCAGGCTTTCCCGCCATGCGGCCGCGGCTCCGAGCAGGCCGGCCTCGGTGTCGGTCACCAGCCAGACCGGAATGTCCCGCATGAACCCCTGCATCCTGCCCTTGTTGCGGAATGCGGCACCGAATCCGCTGGTGGCCAGCCGGGTCCGGAGCCGGGGCAGAATCCCGCCGCACAGGTAGACACCTCCGCGGGCACCCGTCGTCAGGGCTGCATCGCCGGCTACGTCGCCGAGAATCTTCAGGAACAGATCGACAGAGCGTCGGGCAAGAGGATCGTGATCGGCTGCGGCCGTAATAGCCGCCGGGTTCGTCAGGTCGGGCTCTGCCTGCTGCTGCTCGGCAAGAGACCGGTACAGCGCCAGCAGGCCGTTGCCGGACAGCAGGCGCTCCACGGAAACCCGCCGATGATGACGACGAAGTCGGTGCAGCAGGCCGTCTTCTTCAGGCGTCGTCGGCGCGAAATGGACATGGCCGCCTTCTCCAGGCAACGTCAGCCAGCCGCTTGCCGCCGGTACCAGCATCGCGGTGCCGAGTCCGGTGCCCGGTCCCATAACGAGGCAGACGCGATCCGGATCCGCCCGGCCGGGCAGCACGGCGGCAATGTTTGCCGTCGCCAGTTCCGGGATGCCGCGTGCCTGGGCGATAAAGTCATTGATCAGCGTCAGGGAATCGATGCCGAGGGTCGCCGCCAGCGCCGGGCGGGAAAACTCCCAGTCGTGGTTGGTCAGTCGCACCCGATCGCCTTCCACCGGGCCGGCGATGGCCAGCCAGGCATGGTCCGGTTCCCGGAGTCCGAGCTGTCGCAGTTGCTCCAGATAGTGCTGCAGCAGGGACGTCAGATCCGGAAAATCGGCGCAGGGCAAACGACGAACCGCTTCCAGCCCATGGCTAGCTGCCGAAGCGAGGCCCAGCCGCGCATTGGTGCCACCGATATCGGCGATCAGGGCTTTCCTCGTATCGGTGCGCATGCGACCTCAGATTTCCTCGTGCCAGGCATGTCCGAAGCGCCCGATCAGGGCGCTGGACGCTGCCGGTCCCCAGGTACCGGCGGTGTAGCGCTTGGGCGCGTCGCCGTGTTGTTCCCAGGCATCGAGGATCGGTTCGATCCAGCGCCAGGCCGCGTCCACTTCGTCGCGCCGCATGAACAGTGTCAGGCGGCCACGCAGGCAATCCATCAACAGACGTTCATAGGCATCTGCCGGTCGTCGGGTGAAGGTGCGACGAAAGTCCAGATCCAGCGTCACGGGGCGCAGCCGCATGTCATCGCCGGGCGCCTTGGCCACCAGGTGCAGTTGCACGCTTTCAGTCGGCTGCAGGGTGATGACCAGCCGGTTGGGCGCCGGCGGGGATTCGTCGCTGAAGATCGAATGCGGCACTTCGCGGAAATTGATGACCACCTCGGCGACCCGTTCCTGCATGCGTTTGCCGGTTCGCAGATAGAACGGCACACCGGCCCAGCGCCAGGTGTCGATCTCCGCCTTCAGGGCGACAAAGGTCTCGGTCTGGCTGTTCTCGTCAATGCCTTCCTCCTCGACGTACCCGGGAACCGCACCACTGGCAATGGCGCCGGCCTTGTACTGGGCGCGCACGGTCTTGTTGAGGGCATCCCGGCCACGCATCGGCCGAAGGGCACGCAAAACCTTCAGTTTCTCGTCCCGCACGGCGTCCGGCGCGATGCTGGTCGGCGGATCCATGGCGACGATGCACAGCATCTGCAGCAGATGATTCTGGACCATGTCCCGCAGCGCGCCGGTGCGATCGTAGAACGGGCCGCGGCCCTCGACCCCGACCTGTTCGGCCAGCGTGATCTGGACGTTTTCGATGTTGCTGCGATTCCACAGCGGCTCGAGAAAGGCATTGCCGAAGCGCAGGGCGATCAGGTTCTGGACAGCTTCCTTGCCCAGGTAGTGATCAATCCGATAGATCTGCTGTTCGCCGAAGACGGCCGCTACCTGATCGTTGATTCGGGTCGCGCTTTCCAGGTCGTGTCCGAGGGGCTTCTCCAGAACCACGCGGGCTTCGGCGTTGACCAGGCCCGCCGTCCCCAGGTTGTCGCAGATCACGGTGAAGAGATCCGGTCCGGTGGAGAGGTAGAAGACGCGAATGCGATCCGGCATCGCGGTGAGTTTCTGCGCCAGCGGGCCGTAGTCGCTGCTGACCGTGGCATCCAGTCGCAGATAGTCCAGCAAGGCGGAGAATGCCGCCCAGGTCCCTTCATCGAATTCTGCACGGGCGTGCTGCTTGCACGCATCCCTCACGCTATCGAGGTATGTGTCGCGATCCAGGTCGGTGCGCGAGACCGCCAGTACACGACCTTCCTGCCCCAGTGCACCGTCGCGAAAGCGCTGGTAAAGCGCAGGCAGCAGCTTGCGCATGGCCAGATCCCCATTGCCGCCGAAGATGACCATGTCGAATGCGCTCACTGCGGACACGAGGAATCCTCCGGTTGGTGCTGAGCGTTCAGGCGCGGGTCGAGCCCGGCAGCCCGCCGATGCGTGCTTCCGGGGTGTGCTGCAGATGGCTGTTCGAAGCCGCCGGCAAGCGCATGGAGAGGGCCATGGCGAGCACGTCACAGACGGCCAGATGCGCCAGTCGCGAGGCCATCGGTGTGTAGCTGTCGGTATCGTCCCGGACGTCCGTGTACAGCGTAACGGTGCTGATTTCCGCCAGCGGTGAGCCGCAGGCGGTCACGGCGATCACCCGACAACCGGCGGCCAGCGCCAGCTCCGCGCTGCACAGCAGCTCTGCGGTACGACCGGTCTGCGAGATCGCGATGAGCACGCTGCCATGTGGCAGCGTGGCTGCCGATATGCGGTGAATATGCGGATCGGTGCAGGCCATTACCGGAATGCCGAGCCGGAGGAACGCATGCTGTGCGTCCTGTGCCACCAGACCCGAGACACCATGTCCGTAAACGTCGATGCGTGGGGCGTCGAGCAGCAGATCGACGGCGGTGGTCAGTGCCTCGGTATTCAGGTGATTGCGTGCCTGCACCAGCGAGGCGATCGCCCGATCGAAGACCTTGCCGGACAGAGCCTCCGGCGAGTCCTTGCTGCTGACGGTGCTGGCGACATAGGGTTCACCACTGGCCAGACCGGCCGCCATGCGTAGCTTGAAGTCCTGAAAGCCGTTACAGCCGATGGCCCGGCAGAAGCGGATCACGGTGGGTTCGCTGACACCGGCGCGCTGCGCGAGGGTGGCGATCGAACTGCCGGGCACGTCGTCCGGCCGCTCGAGCACGAGATCGGCGACTTTCCTTTCGGAGCGACGCAGCCGCGTCCGCAGGGCGTTGATGCGTGTCAGCATGGGGCTGTCCGGTTCGCGGTCATGGTGCCCAGTGCACGGCTACCGGAACCCGGTCCTGTTGCAGCAGTGCGGCGACCGGCAAGTTGCGCGGATCCGCCTCCCGGGCAGTCTGATAGACCCGCCATTTTTCCTCGCCGAACAGACACAGCAAAATCTGCCGGCTGTCGAGCAGGGCCCGCAACGTCAGGCTCAGGCGGGCATGTGGCGCATCCGTCGGATGGTCTGCCACGCAGTCGCTTCCGGCGGTCGGATCAAGGCCGATGGCAAGCGCCTCGGAGCCCGGGAACAGTGATGCGGTGTGGCCGTCTTCGCCCATGCCGAGCATGACCGCATCGAACGGGCGAGGCAGGCGGGCGAGTCGGGCGTTGCAGCGCGCGACGCCCTGTTCCGGTGTCGCCACATCACTCATCAGACCGACGATCTGTGCATGTGCCGCCTCGTCCTGTAACAGGCTCGCACAAACCTGTTGCTGATTGCTGTCGGGATGGGTCGTTGCCACCCAGCGCTCATCGGACAGGGTCACCGTGACCCGCGACCAGGGCATGACCTGTTGTCGCAGTTCACCGAATATCTGTTTCGGTGTGCTGCCGCCCGGAACGACCAGGCTTGCGTGACCGGTGCGTTGCAGGCCGATCTGCAATCGATCCACGATCTCCGCGGCTACCACCCTGGCCAACGCGGCCCTATCGCCGTGGCGCGTCTCGATCGGCGAATTCTTGCGAGCCTGAGTCATGTCTGTCGCCGGCTGCCGTGGCCGCGTATGCGGAGCCTTGTAGCAAAACTACCGAATGATGCCCGCTCGGACAAGGCAGAATGCCGACTCCGCGCGGCGGATTCGTATCCCGAGGAGCCGGATGACGGAGTGATCGGGCGTCTTGATCGAACGATGGTGCCTAGCTAGCCTGTAGCAGAACTACAAACCCCTGGATCCGGCAACGAGGACAAGCGGATGGCCCGAGAGCATGCAGCGCTGGCCCGCGTGACTGACCGTGTCATCAGGCGCAGTCGCGACAGCCGTGCTGCCTATCTGGCTGCCATTGATCGCGCTGCCGGCGATCAGCCACGGCGCGGCGGGCTGTCCTGCACCAACCTGGCCCATGGCTTTGCCGCCGCGCCGCGCGACGACAAGGTCGCGCTGAAGGATCTGCAATGGCCGAACCTGGCGATTGTCTCGGCCTACAATGACATGCTGTCGGCGCATCAACCGCTGAATACCTATCCCGAGATCATCCGTCAGGCGGCACGTGAGGTCGGTGCAACCGCCCAGTTCGCAGGTGGTGTGCCGGCCATGTGCGACGGCGTGACCCAGGGGCGACCCGGTATGCAGTTGTCGCTGTTCAGCCGCGACGTGATCGCACTGGCCACGGCAGTCGCGCTGTCCCACGACATGTTCGATGCCGCGCTCTATCTCGGTGTCTGCGACAAGATCGTGCCGGGTCTGCTGATCGGTGCGCTTTCGTTCGGCCACCTGCCTGCCGTATTTGTGGCCGGCGGGCCGATGCCTTCGGGGCTGCCGAATCCGGAAAAAGCCCGGATTCGGCAGCAGTTCGCCCAGGGCCAGGTCGGGCGCGACGCTCTGCTGGAGGCGGAATCGGCGTCCTATCACGGTCCCGGCACCTGCACCTTCTACGGCACCGCCAACAGCAACCAGCTTGTGCTGGAATTCATGGGGCTGCACCTGCCGGGAGCGGCCTTCGTCAACCCGGGCGAGCCACTGCGTTATGCCTTGACGGCCGAGGCGGCACGTCGGGTGGCCGGACTGACCCGGCAGGGCGGCGATTACCTCCCGGTGGGGCAACTGGTCGACGAGAAGGTCGTGATCAACGGTATCGTCGGGCTGCTCGCCAGCGGCGGTTCCACCAACCACACCCTGCATCTGGTGGCGACGGCGCGCGCCGCCGGCATCATCGTCGACTGGGATGACTTCGACGAACTCTCCCGGTCGGTGCCGCTGCTGGCGCGGGTCTACCCGAATGGCGATGCCGACGTGAACCATCTGCATGCCGCCGGCGGTACCGGATTCATGATTCGCGAACTGCTTGACGCCGGTCTGTTGCATGCCGATGTGCGGACGGTGATGGGGTCCGGCCTGCAGCATTATGCGCAGGAACCGTTTCTCGAGGACGGCAAACCGGTCTGGCGGCCTTCACCCGAGAGCTCCGGCGATCGGGACGTGCTGCGGGGTGCGGCGGAGCCTTTCGATGCCGAGAGTGGCCTGCGGTTGATCTCGGGCAATCTGGGGCGCGGCATCATCAAGACCTCGGCGGTCAAGGACGCACATCGCGTGGTGGAGGCGCCGGCCCGGGTGTTCTCCAGCCAGGAGGCGGTGATGGCGGCGTTCCAGACCGGCGAGCTGGATGTCGATGTGGTGGTGGTATTGCCCTATCAGGGGCCACGCGCCTGCGGCATGCCGGAACTGCACAAGCTGACCCCGCTGCTCGGCGTGCTGCAGGATCGGGGCTTCGCGGTTGCGCTGGTCACCGACGGCCGCATGTCCGGCGCGTCGGGCAAGGTACCCGCGGCCATTCACCTGTCGCCGGAGTGTCTCGGTGGCGGTCCGCTGGCGCGGGTACGGGACGGAGACCTGATCCGGCTGGATAGCCGCGAGGGAACGCTTGATGCGCTGGTCGACATCACCGAATGGGAAGCGCGGACACCGCTGCCCGCTGATCTGGCCGAGTCGCAGCAGGGGCTGGGGCGGGAGTTGTTCGATGTGTTCCGGGCCAACACGTCCAGCGCCGAAACCGGTGCCATGAGCATTATGCTGCACGGCGCCCTGGGCGCTGGAGGCGCGGCATGAGTCCGGCGCCGTCGGGGCCCGGGGACGCCTTGCGCCAACTGATCGGCGACACACCGGTGATTCCGGTTCTGCAGGTGCTGGACGCAGCCCATGCAGTGCCGCTGGCGCGTGCACTGGTCGCGGGCGGGCTGCCGGTGCTGGAAATCACGCTGCGCACCGATGCGGCATTGCCGGCCATGGAACGTATTGCCCGCGAGGTGCCCGAGGCCATCATTGCCGCCGGCACTGTCCGCGACGTCGATGCTCTGCGGCGCGCCGCGGACTGTGGCGCCCGGTTCGCGGTCAGCCCCGGTCTGACGCCGGCGCTGGCGGAGGCCGAGGTTCTGCCCCTGCTGCCCGGTGTGATGACGCCCGGTGAAGTCATGCGTGCCCACGATGCGGGCTACTCGCTGTTCAAGCTTTTTCCGGCCGAGCAGGCTGGCGGGATTGCGATGCTGAAGGCGCTGGCCGGTCCGTTTCCCGAACTGCAGTTCTGTCCCACTGGTGGGGTCACCGCAGCGTCCGCTCCGGACTATCTGGCGCGGGCGAACGTGCTGTGCGTCGGTGGCTCCTGGTTCGCGCCGGCCGCCGTGCAGGCAGCGGAAGACTGGGGTGCGGTCCGCCGATATGCCGCCGCCGCTGCCGCGCTGCGACACACGGCAGACTGAAACATCCGGAACGGCCGGGCGCTCCATTTTCTGAGTCCGGTGACTTCGATTCCCAATCGGGCCGCGTTCGGGCTTCGATGCCGTGCGGGCGGATGTCGGCCGCAGGGACGCGGCCTTCAAGCCCCCGAGGGATGGGTTTACGGCGGTCCCGGAGAGGGAACGCCTTACCCCGGCCAGGCACCACACGGTTAGGTTGTCACGCAACCAGATGATAGGAAGCGGTCGCGAACGCGGACGCGGGAATACTTCAGCGCTTCCTTAACGGCTGAAAAACCCTGCCGTTGCTGTAGACTCCCGATCCTGTTTCCGCAGCGTCTTAGGGAGACGCTGATTTATTCACACGTTCGCGTTGGCGTCGCATTTTTTTTCGAGGCAAGGCGCGCTGCGCAGCGCCGCAGTGATTCTGCGGTCAAGCAGCGCAACGCCGCAGTCGGGGAAAATGCGATGCCAACCCCTTGGGGCTCGGCCGATTCTGGCCCCTGGCGGTGTTGCGTCGCCGGCCCGGTAGCGACGGCTACCGAACCGGCACCGCGCCTTGCCAGGCCGCCAAAATCGACTCGAGCGCGAACGCGGGAATAATTCAGCGTCTCCCTTGCTGTCACACACACGCAAGTGGCCTCTGGTATGGGTCACCACTGTATGGGGATTGTTATGCCTGTCATTACCCTGCCGGACGGCAGTCAGCGCTCCTTCGATCAGCCTGTTTCCATCATGGACGTCGCCAGTGATATCGGCCCCGGCCTGGCCAAGGCCACGCTGGCCGGCCGCGTCAATGGCGAGTTGCGCGATGCCTGCGACCTGATCCATGACGATGCCGAGTTGCAGATCATCACGCCGCGGGACGAGGAGGGCGTCGAGATCATCCGCCACTCCTGCGCGCACCTGGTCGGCCACGCCGTGAAGCAGCTCTACCCCGAGGCGCAGATGGCCATCGGGCCGGTGATCGACGATGGCTTCTATTACGACATCCGCTTCGACCAGGGCTTCACCCCGGATGACCTGGAGCGCATCGAGCAGCGGATGCGGGAGCTGATCGAGCAGGATTACGACGTGGTCAAGGTGGTCACGCCGCGGGAGGAGGTCCTGAAGGTCTTTCGCGAGCGTGGCGAGGATTACAAGGTGGAACTGGTCGAGGATATGCCCGAGGTGGCGGAGATGGGCCTCTATTACCACCAGGAATACGTCGACATGTGCCGCGGGCCGCATGTTCCCAACACCCGCTTCCTCAAGGCCTTCAAGCTGACCAAGCTGGCCGGTGCCTACTGGCGGGGTGACGCCGACAACGAAATGCTGCAGCGGATTTACGGCACCGCCTGGGCCGACAAGAAGGCTCTGAAGGCATACATGAAGCGCCTGGAGGAAGCGCAAAAGCGTGACCACCGGCGGATCGCCAGGGCCCAGGATCTGTTCCACGTGCAGGATGAAGCGCCCGGCATGGTGTTCTGGCATGACCGCGGCTGGCGCATTTATCTGGCGTTGCAGACGTACATCCGCGAGTTGCTGCGCGAGCATGGTTATCAGGAGGTGCACACGCCACAGCTGGTTGACCGCAGCTTGTGGGAGAAATCCGGGCACTGGGAAAAATTCGGCGACGACATGTTCTACACCGAGTCCGAGAATCGGACCTACGCGGTGAAGCCGATGAACTGCCCGTGTCACGTGCAGATCTTCAATCAGGGTCTGCGCAGTTACCGTGACCTGCCGTTGCGCATGGCCGAGTTCGGTTCCTGCCACCGCAACGAGCCGTCGGGAACGCTGCATGGCCTGATGCGTGTGCGCAATTTCATCCAGGACGACGCCCACATCTTCTGCACCGAAGATCAGATTCAGCAGGAGGTGGCGGCGTTCATCGACCTGCTGTTCCAGGCCTATCGCGATCTCGGTTTCGAGGAAATCACGATTGCGCTGTCGACCCGGCCGGAAAAGCGGGTGGGCGCGGACGAGGTCTGGGACAAGGCGGAGACGGCGTTGCAGACGGCGCTCGATGCCAAGGATCTCGACTACCGGCTGCAGCCCGGCGAGGGGGCCTTCTACGGGCCCAAGATCGAGTTCTCGCTGAAGGACTGCCTGGGCCGGGTCTGGCAGTGCGGCACGATTCAGGTGGATTTCGCTCTGCCGGGGCGTCTCGGCGCCAGTTATGTGGCCGAAGACGGCAGCCGTCAGGTGCCGGTCATGCTGCACCGGGCGATCCTCGGTTCGTTCGAACGGTTCATCGGTATTCTGATCGAGGAACACGCCGGCGCGCTGCCCCTGTGGCTGGCGCCGGACCAGGCAGTGATCCTGACGATCACCGATCGGCATGCTCCATTTGCCCGGGATGTGGAAAAATCGTTGCGGAATCGAGGTTTTCGCGTCGATGCCGACTTGAGAAATGAAAAGATCGGCTATAAAATCCGCGAGCACACGATTCGCAGGATCCCCTACATGATTGTGATAGGGGATCGCGAAATGGAATCCCGTACCGTTGCTGTTCGCACCCGATCCGGCGAGGATCTGGGCTCCATGAGCATTGATGCTCTGCTGGAGCGATTCGATGGCGAAGTGGCGCGACGCGGGTAAATCAGCGCGGAGGATGAAAGCATCGCCCTGAAAAGCAGAAAGAAAGCTGGTCCCGGTGACAAACGGATCAACGAACGGATCGAGGCTCCACAGATCCGGTTGATCGCGGAAGATGGTGAGCAGCTTGGGGTCGTTACCCTGCAGGAAGCTCTGGAACGCGCCGAGGAGTCGGGGCTTGATCTTGTCGAAATGGTGCCGCACCCGGAACTCGCGGTGTGCCGGATCATGGATTACGGCAAGCACAAGTTCGAGCTCAACAAGAAGCAGCAGGCTGCGAAAAAGAAGCAGAAGCAGGTGCAGGTCAAGGAAATCAAATTCCGGCCTGGTACCGATCAGGGCGACTACGAAGTGAAGCTTCGTAATCTGCGCCGCTTTCTGGAAGACGGCGATCGATGTAAAGTAACGCTCCGTTTTCGCGGTCGCGAGATGGCGCACCAGGAACTGGGCCTGCAGTTGCTGCAGCGCGTGGAAGCGGATCTGGAAGAAATGGCCACGGTCGAACAGCGTCCGAAGATGGAAGGGCGCACCATGGTCATGATGCTGGCGCCTCGCAAGAAAAGCTGAGCGGGCGCCTCAAGTCACGAATCTGCACGGCCAGCCTGCGGGCTGGCCGGCTGTTTTTCAGACGGGAGAGATCGGCAATGCCGAAAATCAAGACCAACCGGGGCGCGGCCAAGCGTTTCTCGAAGACCGGCACCGGCCGATTCAAGCGCAGCAAGGCCTTTGCCAACCATATTCTGACCAAGAAGGCGCAGAAGCGTAAGCGCAACCTTCGCGGTGCCACCCTGGTCCACGAGCGGGATGCGGACGCCGTGCGGCGGTTGCTTCCGTACGCCTGATCGACTGGAGATAGCTAGACATGCCACGAGTAAAACGAGGGGTCACGGCGCGTGCCCGCCACAAGAAGGTTCTGGCCAAGGCCAAGGGCTATTACGGCGCACGCAGCCGCAGTTTCCGGGTTGCCAATCAGGCGGTCACCAAGGCGGGGCAGTATGCCTACCGCGACCGTCGCCAGCGCAAGCGCCAGTTCCGCGCCTTGTGGATTGCCCGGATCAACGCAGGTGCGCGCATCAACGGACTGTCCTACAGCCGCATGATGGACGGGCTGCGCAAGGCCGAGATCGCACTGGACCGCAAGGTGCTGGCCGATATTGCCGTGTTCGACAAGGCGGCTTTTGCCGCACTTGCCGAGAAGGCGAAGGCACAGCTGGCCGCCTGATAAATGTCTGCGTTCCGCGCGGCACACCCGTTGCGGGTGGGTCACGGTGTGAATGCCGAGAGAGGGAAAGGGCAGCGCTCTTTCCCTTTTTTTGTCCCCCGGCACCGATAACGGGATCAACGGAGCGTCATGAGTACGCAGCACGCCGAACAACTGGATGCGCTGGTGAGCGAAGCCAGCGAACGGGTGAGCAGGGCGGACAGCCTGGCCGCTCTGGACGAGGTCCGGATTGCCTACCTCGGCAAGAAGGGGCGGCTGACCGAGCAACTCAAGGGACTCGGTCGCCTGTCGGCCGAGGAGCGGCCGGCTGCCGGGCAGGCCATCAATGCGGCCAAGCAGGCCCTGCAGCAGCGGATTGAAGGACGTCGTGAAGTGCTCGAGCAGGCGTCGCTCGGTGCGCAGCTCGAGCAGCAGCGCATTGACGTTACCCTGCCGGGACGCGGTGAGCAGAACGGCGGCCTGCATCCGGTCACGCGTACCCTGGAGCGGGTCGAGGCCCTTTTCGCCAGCATGGGGTTCGCGGTCGCAGAAGGGCCCGAGGTGGAGGACGATTACCACAACTTCGAGGCGCTCAACATTCCCGCGCATCATCCGGCCAGGGCGATGCACGACACTTTCTACTTCGACGCGCGTCACCTGCTGCGGACGCACACCTCGCCGGTGCAGATCCGGGTCATGGAGGAGCAGGGGGCGCCGGTGCGGATCATCGCGCCGGGGCGGACCTATCGCTGCGATTCCGATCTGACGCACACGCCCATGTTTCATCAGGTCGAGGGCCTGCTGGTGGACGAGGGAATCGGCTTCGCGGACCTCAAGGGTCTGCTCCACGATTTCGTCGAAGCATTCTTCGAACGCTCCCTGGACGTGCGTTTCCGGCCCTCCTATTTTCCGTTCACCGAACCGTCGGCCGAGGTTGACGTGCAGTGCGTCGCCTGTGGCGGCAGTGGCTGTCGTGTCTGCGGTGGTACCGGCTGGCTGGAGATCCTCGGTGCCGGCATGGTGCATCCGAAAGTTTTCGAATCGGTGGGCATCGATGCCGAGCGTCACACCGGATACGCCTTCGGCGTGGGAGTGGAGCGCCTGGCCATGTTGCGTTATGGCGTCGACGATCTGCGCCTGTTTTTCGACAACGATCTGCGCTTTCTCCGCCAGTTCCGCTAGTCTGACGAGGATTTTTCATGCGAATCAGTGCGCTATGGCTGCGCGAACTGCTGCCTCTGGAGCAATCGGTGGACGACATCGCCCATCGCCTGACCATGGCCGGCCTGGAAGTGGACAGCATTGAGCCTGCGGCACCGGCGTTCAGCGGAGTCCGGGTCGCGGAAATCCGGAAGTGCGAACCGCATCCGGATGCGGACCGTCTGCAGGTCTGCCAGGTGAGTGTCGGCGAGGCGGAGCCGCTACAGATCGTCTGTGGCGCCCCCAACGCCCGGGTCGGCCTGAAGGCGCCGCTGGCGACGGTCGGCGGTGCCCTGCCGGGCGACTTCCGGATCAAGAAGGCCAAGCTCCGAGGTGTCGCCTCCCAGGGCATGCTGGCATCGGCGCGCGAACTCGGCCTGTCGGATGATGCGGCAGGCCTGCTGGAGCTCGCGGAAGATGCCCCGGTGGGCGCCGATCTGCGGGACTACCTCGGACTGGATGACCAGATCATCGATGTCGATCTGACGCCGAACCGGGGCGACTGCCTGAGCATGCTCGGCATTGCCCGCGAACTGGGTGCTCTGCTTGGAACAAAGCCGACGGCGGCCGCGCCCGCGGCCGTGCCCGTCAGTCACGACCATGAGCATGATGTCCGCCTCGATGCCGGCGATGCCTGCCCGCGTTACCTCGGACGCGTGATCCACGGCGTGGATGCGGCTGCTGCGACGCCGGTATGGATGCAGGAGCGACTGCGTCGCGCCGGCATACGCAGTCTGGGGCCGGTGGTCGATGTGACCAACTACGTAATGCTGGAATTCGGCCAGCCGATGCACGCCTTCGATCTGGCCCGGCTGCAGGGTGCAGTCCGCGTTCGCTGGGCGCAGGGCGGCGAGCAACTGGCCCTGCTCAACGGCGAGACCATCACCCTGGATGACGATAGCCTGGTGATCGCCGATGACGGCGGGCCGCTGGCGCTGGCCGGAGTGATGGGCGGGGAGCCATCGGCGGTGAGCGATGTCACGCGTGACATCTTTCTCGAGAGTGCCTTCTTCGCGCCCACGGCGATTGCCGGTCGTGCCCGCCGTTACGGCCTGCATACCGATTCCTCCCATCGTTTCGAGCGCGGCGTGGATCCGGCGCTGGCCGAGCAGGCCATCGAGCGCGCGGCAGAGTTGTTGATGCAGATCGCCGGCGGCGAGGCGGGCCCGGTCTGTCGCGCGGAGAACAGCGAACAACTGCCGCAGCCGGCACCGATTACCCTGCGTGCCCCCCGTGTCGCGCAGATGCTGGGTGCCGATGTGCCGAATGCGGATGTGGTCGCCATCCTGGGCGGTCTCGGCATGCGGGTGGACGGCCCGGGAGCAGGGCCATGGCAGGTGGCGGTGCCGAGTCATCGCTTCGATATCGGTCTGGAAGTCGACCTGATCGAGGAGATCGCGCGCGTCTGGGGCTATGACCGGATTCCCTCGCGACGCCCGTCCCGACCGTTGCAGATGTTGCCGCAGCCGGAACGTCATGTGCCGCGGCGGAGCATTCGTCAGTTGCTGGTGGCGCGCGGTTTTCAGGAAGCGGTGACCTACAGCTTCGTCGAACCGGGTCTGCAGGAAGCGCTGGATCCGGAGCACACCGCATTGCCGCTGGCCAATCCACTCTCGGCTGACCTTTCTGTCATGCGTACCTCGCTGTGGCCCGGGCTGATCGCGGCACTGCGGCGTAATCGCAACCGCCAGCACAGTCGCGTCCGCCTGTTCGAGATGGGGCTGCGTTTTCGTGGTGCGCTGGAGACACTGGAGCAGACGCCGATGCTGGGCGCCGTGGTGACCGGGGCGGCCGGGCCGGAACAGTGGGGCGAAGCCGGCCGGTCAGTGGATTTCTTCGATCTCAAGGGTGATCTGGAGGCCGTTCTCGACCTCGGCGGCAATGGTGAGGATTTCAGTCTGCGGGCGGCATCTCACCCGGCACTGCACCCGGGGCAAAGCGCCGAGATCCTTTGCCGGGGCGAGGCCGTGGGCTGGATCGGGGCGCTGCACCCGGCGACCGCAGCCGGCCTGGATATTGATGATGCCGTGCTTTTGCTGGAGGTCGAACTGGCCGCGGTGCAGCAGGCGATGCTTCCGGGCTTCCGGCGCCTGTCGCGGTTTCCCTCGATCCGGCGCGATCTGGCATTGCTCGTCCCGGAGGCGACCCCCTATGCCGCCGTCCAGGATTGTGTGCGGGCCGCAGCCGGCAATCTGCTGCAGGATCTGATGGTTTTCGACGTGTATCAGGGTCGCGGCGTCCCGGAAGGTCAGCGAAGTGTTGGTATAGGATTGATTTTGCAGGATTTGTCGCGCACTCTTACGGATGAAGATGTGGATGCGGCGGTCGCTTCGGTGACCGGTTCGCTACAGCGTGAACTCGACATACACTTGAGGGGATAGGAAGCGTGGCGTTAACCAAGGCGGATATGGCCGAGCGGCTGTTCGAGGAAGTGGGTCTGAACAAGCGAGAGGCGAAGGAACTGGTCGAGTGTTTCTTCGAGGAGATACGCACCTGTCTGGAGGATGGAACACCGGTCAAGTTATCGGGCTTCGGCAATTTCGACCTGCGCGACAAGAGCGAGCGTCCGGGACGAAACCCCAAGACCGGTGAGGAGATCCCGATTTCGGCGCGCCGGGTGGTGACATTCCGCCCGGGTCAGAAACTCAAGTCACGGGTCGAAGCTTATGCTGGAAGCAGCGAACAATAACGAACTGCCGCCGATCCCGGCGAAGCGCTACTTCACGATCGGCGAAGTCAGCGAGTTGTGCGGGGTCAAGCCCCATGTGTTGCGCTACTGGGAACAGGAGTTTCCGCAGGTCAAGCCGGTCAAGCGCCGCGGCAATCGACGCTATTACCAGCGCCAGGATGTCATCGTCATCCGGCAGATCCGTTCCCTGCTTTACGAGCAGGGGTTCACCATTGGCGGGGCTCGCCAGCGGCTCTCCGGCGAGGGTGCGCGGGAAGATCTGAATCAGAGCCAGCAGGTCATTCATCAGGTCCGGCTCGAACTGGAAGCCGTGATGCAGGCCCTGAAACGCTGATCACCGAACTTGAATGACCATAAGTCGCCTTTTATATTGGCGGCCGGACGCATAAGAGAAACACGGGGACAAAGAATCTCCGGGGAACGATTGCCGCAGCAGAACGGCAGCGGTCCCATTTGTCTTTTTTGAACATGCATTAAGGAAACGTCCATCGCTTCCCGCGTCTGCGCCCGCGGCCGGTTCCGGTCATGTGGCAGGCGTGGGGCCGGATCAGCGTTCCCTTGACGGTCAGGCGGCATCCGCGGTCGACGCGGGATGCAAGGCCTGCCGGGGCCTGACGCCGTGTTGCCGGCCGGGCTGTCCGATGACGGAATTGACAAGCCACTTTCGAAACCAGGAGGACAAGGTCCATGACCTACCGTGTCGCTATCAACGGCTATGGCCGTATCGGGCGCAATGTGCTGCGCGCGCTGTTCGAATCCGGCCGTACCGACGAGCTGGAAATCGTTGCCATCAACGATCTCGGGGATGCCAAGACCAATGCGCATCTGACCAAGTACGACACGGTGCATGGCCGTTTCAATGCCGACGTGTCGGTGGATGGCGATCATCTCGTGGTCAACGGCAAGCGCATTCGCGTCTGCGCGGAGCGCGATCCGGCGAAGCTGCCATGGGGCGAAATGAAGGTGGATGCGGTGCTCGAGTGCACCGGGCTTTTCACCAGCAAGGAAAAAGCTTCGGCTCACCTGAAGGCGGGTGCGCGCAAGGTGATCATTTCGGCGCCGGGTGGCAAGGACGTGGACGCCACGGTGGTCTACGGCGTCAATCATGACGTGCTGCAGGCCGATCACACGGTCATTTCCAACGCCTCGTGCACCACCAACTGCCTGGCACCGCTGGTCAAGCCGCTGCACGACGCCATCGGTCTGGTCGAAGGTGCGATGACCACGATTCACTCGTACACCAATGATCAGGTCCTGTCCGACGTCTATCACTCGGATCTGCGGCGCGCCCGCTCGGCGACCCAGTCGATGATCCAGACCAAGACCGGCGCTGCTGCGGCCGTCGGTCTGGTGCTGCCGGACCTGGCAGGCAAGCTCGACGGTTTCGCGATCCGCGTGCCGACCATCAATGTCTCGCTGGTGGATCTTAGCTTCGTGCCGGCCCGGGCTACCTCGGTCGATGAAATCAACCAGATTCTGCGCAAGGCCTCCGAGGGCGAGCTCAAGGGTATTCTCGGTTACTGCGACGAGCCGCTGGTGTCCAGCGATTTCAACCATGACCCGGCGTCCTCGACCTATGATCCGTCGATGACCCGCGTCATGCCCGGCCGTCTGGTCAAGGTCTGCGCCTGGTACGACAATGAGTGGGGCTTCTCCAACCGGATGCTGGACACCACCGTGACCCTGTTGAAGGCGGCCGAGTGAACGAGACTCCAGTCGAACGTACGACGCGTCGGCGCACCAAAATCGTTGCCACACTCGGGCCGGCTACTGACCGACCCGGTGTGCTTGAGGGCCTGCTGCGCGCAGGCGTCGATGTGGTGCGCCTCAATTTTTCGCATGGTGAAGCGGCCGATCATGTCCGCCGCGCCAGTGAAGTCCGTTCCAAGGCCGAAGCCATGGGGCGGGATGTCGGTGTGCTGGCGGATCTGCAGGGTCCGAAAATCCGGACCGAACGGTTTCGCGACGGTCCGGTGACCCTGGAGGAGGGTGCCGGTTTCTATCTCGACCCGGAACTGGCAGCCGATGCCGGAACCGTCGATGGTGTCGGCATCACCTACAAGGATCTGCCCGACGACGTCAGCGCCGGCGACGTGCTGTTGCTGGCGGACGGCCAGCTGGTCATGACCGTGGAGCGGATTGAAGGCCGGCGCATTCACTGCACGGTCGTTCTCGGCGGCGAACTGTCCAACAACAAGGGCATCAACCGCCAGGGCGGGGGGCTCTCCGCCGGCGCCCTGACCGACAAGGACCGGGCCGACCTCAAGGTCGCAGCGGAAATGGATGCCGACTATCTCGCGGTCTCGTTCCCGCGGTCCGCTGACGATATCCATGAAGCGCGTGCATTACTTGCTGCGGAAGGCTGCAAGGCCGGGATCGTGGCCAAGATCGAACGGGCCGAGGCGCTGGACTGCATTGACGACATCATCCTGGCCACCGATGTGGTGATGGTGGCGCGCGGCGATCTGGGCGTGGAAATCGGCGATGCCGAGTTGCCGGGGGTACAGAAGCGGATCATCTCCCGCGCCCGCGAACTGGACCGTGTGGTCATCACCGCGACTCAGATGATGGAGTCGATGATCACGCAGGCGATGCCGACCCGGGCCGAAGTGCTGGACGTGGCCAATGCGGTCATGGATGGCACCGATGCGGTGATGTTGTCCGGTGAGACGGCGGCCGGCCGTTATCCGGTACGCACCGTGGAAGCCATGGATCGGGTATGCCTCGGTGCCGAGCGTCAGCGCTCCACGCAGCGCTCGACGCATCGCATGGACAGCTACTTCCATCATATCGACGAGGCCATTGCCATGGCGTCGATGTATACCGCCAATCACCTGGCGGTAAAGGCGATCGTGTCGCTGACCGAGTCCGGCTCCACGGCACGCTGGATGTCACGTATCAGTTCGGGAATCCCGATCTTTGCCTGCACCCAGCATCAATCGACACGCCGTCGCGTGACGCTGTATCGGGGCGTTTATCCGGTGGCGTTTGATATCGTGCATGCTGATCCGCTGCATGTGGTGCATGACGCCATCGAACTGCTGAAGCCTGATCACACCGTGCATGATGGTGATCTCGTGGTGGTGACCAAGGGTGATTTTTCCGGCGTTGCCGGTGGCACCAATGCCATGAAGATCGTGCGTGTCGGCGAGGATAATGAATGAGGCAGTTGCATGATGACCGGATGGTGAGCGCGACATGACAGCCCAGGTGTTATGGCGTCTCTGTCGGCCCACGCTCGGGCTCGCGATGTTCGCGATGGGTTGTCTGTTGCTCGCGCTTATGGTGATTCAGCTTGCGGGACCTGACACCGAGGCGGTGCAGCTGGTCAACATCGTCGTCTCGATCCTGTCGGGCGCCGCCCTGATCGCGGGCCTGATCGCCGTGATTGAATTCTTTCTCGCTGCGCGCGCCTTCGTCCAGTGGACGGCGGGCAAGGGTCCGCGCTGCCCTGACTGCGACTGGCCCATGTCGCCATCCATCGTCCTGCCCGATCGCTGTGTCGGCGGCAAGCACAGCTGATCAGTATCGTGGCGTCCCGACCGATGCGTCGCGCTTTCCGCTCGGATAAACTAGCAGCGTTGGGTCGGTCTGCCGCGCACGCCTTATCGCAAGCCCGGCATACCGACGACGTCTACATCCGAAGCGGAGGCATCTTGCCTTTTCGGCGGGCGCCACTGCCGGCATGGGCGCCGGAGACGGGCAAAACCAGTTTTTCCGACGCCTCGGTTGGCGCCATCATTGGTCGGGCGAGGAGTTTGTTGAATCATGGGACGCACGCCTTGAAGACATGCTGAGCGCACTGGTATTCGCTGCCGCCGCGTCGATGGCTCAGGCCGGTAGCTCTTCCACTGATCATCCCTGCCGGGATGTGCTGC
>PXAT01000083.1 GCA_003565775.1 Ectothiorhodospiraceae bacterium
GAACCTGCGACTTCTGGCTTAGAAGGCCAGCGCTCTATCCAGGCTGAGCTACAGATGCAACATGTATTTTTATGAAAAAAGAGATTTAAAAGGGTTTTGGAAAATAACTAGATACTACAGTTGGGACAATATGAATCAATTTAACAAAAGATTATATTCCTTCTTCTAATCGTTTTCTAGAATCAAATACATAATCTGCAGCAGTTCTTTCTCCAAAGTCAAGAATGTCTGCAAAAAATCCATTGGAACTATGAAATTCAGCTCTTCTATAATCTTCATTCGTAGATATTAACCTTCTATACTCAATTATAGCTTCTATATCCCTCTTATCAGGAGCCCTTCTTAAAATTTTACAGGCATCAATACTAGCTAAAAGATTTCCAACAATATGTTTAATGTGTCTTAATGGAGAACCCTCTAATTCTGCTTGATCTACTAAACCATAATACCATTCAAAGTATTCCTCATAGTCAAAATCTTTTGCATGTTCCATATGATACATTGATATATTATATTTATAAAAGTATCTCATTTATGTTTAAATTGTAGTATCCGAAAAATAGTTGACAGTTGCTTAACTAGTCATTTAATGAAATTAAATGAGTCAAAAATAAGGTTTATTATTAAAAAGATGGATTCTGGTATGAGTTGCAGAGAAGTGGGCTATAGCTTGGGTATAAGTCATGAAAGAGCTAGACAGATATATCTTTATTTCAAGAATACTGGACAATTGCCTAATCTAAAGCCTCATGGTAGACCACGTGAGCCTCTTACTGAAAACCAAATCTCTTTAATTATTGAGAGTTATATGAAACATAAGGTTTGTGCTTCAACACTAAGAAAAATAATAAAATTAGAAAAACAAATCTCTATTAATCATAATAAAATCCATCAGGTTTTATTAGAGAATCAAATGGCAAAAATTGAACCAAATAAATCAAAACAAAGAAAACCATGGGTAAGATATGAAAGAGATCATAGTCTTACTGCCGTTCATATAGATTGGATGTATGATGAGAAAAGAGGCAAACAAATAGTAGCTGTTATAGACGATGCTTCTCGTATGATTTTAGCTTATGGTGAGTTTGATCATGCTACTGTTGAGAACACTATCATTGTTCTTAAAGAAGCACTAAAATATGGAAGAATAAAAGAAGTAATAACTGATAGGGGTAGTCAATTTACTGCAAACAAAACAGACAAAAAAGGAGAGCATAAATCCAAATTTGCTGAGTTTTGTAAATCTAATAATATTAAGCAAATTTTATGTAGAGTTAAGCATCCACAAAGTAATGCAAAAATTGAACGATGGTTTGGTCTTTATAGACAAAAGAGAGAGATGTTTAGCACACTGCAAGAGTTTGTTTATTGGTACAATCATATAAAACCGCATTTAAGTCTTAATTTTGAAGAGTTAGAAACCCCAGTTCAGGCTTTTAGGAGGAAATTCAAGAATTAAGATGGCAAAAAATATTAAAAGAGAAGAGGTGTCAAATAATAACCGGATACTACAATCGCATCCATTTCCATTAATGCTACAAATTTTTCTATTGATAATATTTATTCTTCCATTTGGTTTTAAAGAATACTTTTCTGTTTTACCTCCCTCAAGAATTATTTCTGTACAATACCAACTAGTAAAATCTCTTTCCCTTTTAATAAAATAATCATATATCATTTTAGAAATATAAATTTTAAATAAAAAATGGTGCACAAGAAAGAATCCTTTGCACTTAAACTAAGACAAGTAGAATTGTTACAACTAATAATAAACTATTTTTTAATTTATTATTTGTTTTCATAAAAAAAAATAAAACAAAAGACTATTTAAATATTTTCTTTTTTAGTACCTGCTAACAGGTTTCTAATTTCATTCTAAAAAGTAGGTATTTACTTCTATTAAATGTCAAGAAAACTTTAAATAGATGTAGTTACATTGTAACCATATGGCTACTAAGATAGACATGAAGTTAAAAGGATATGAGGCTGTTGAAAAGGTTGCCCAATCAGGAGGCAACAGTGCAAGAGTTTATGTCCCAAAACATTGGAAAGGGAAAAAAGTTAAAGTAATTCTCTTGGAAAAATAAAATGAACGAAGAAGAATTTGAGAAAATTCTCAAGGAGAAAAATAAAAGAATACAGGAGTTAGAAATACAGGTTAATATTCTTGAACGTCGACTTCTTGCTTATGAGAACGCCCATACTCCCCCAAGTTTATCAAAGAAGAAAATACGAATTCCCAGAGGATCCTCTGGAAAACTAGGTGCACCAATCGGACATCCAAAATATGAAAGAGAAGAACCAAAAATTGATAAAGAAATGATCCATCCTATCGACTTAACCTGTCCTTACTGTGATGCTTTATTAGATTCTAAAGAAGTATTAGAAGTTATAGAAGAAGAAATCCCAGATATGAAGAAAATCAAAGCAATTAAACATAAGATTGAATGGAGTTACTGTAAAAAATGTAATAAAAGGGTAATTGCCAAGAATAATGCTCCTGCAGAAAGGTTTGGACCAAACCTTAAATCAAAGATTACTCTTCTAAGACATGATGACAGATTGCCATTAAGAAAAGTTGAACAAACCCTTTTACGAGACCATGATTTTAAGATTACTAATACAGGAATAATGAAAATAATTAGACAAGTGGCAAAAAAATTAAATAAACCATATTACGATATTATCAAACAGATTAGATCTTCAGATATTATTTATGTTGATGAAACAGGGTATAAATTAAATGGTGAAAAGTGGTGGCTTTGGACATTTGTTTGTGATAATGCAACACTATTTGTAATTAGAAAATCTCGATCTAAGGAAGTGGTAGAAGAGATACTTGGTAAAGATTTCAAAGGCATTATTGTTTGTGATGGATGGAAAACATATGAAACTTTCACTTCAAGATTGCAAAGATGTTGGGCACATCTTCTAAGGGAAAGTTATCACCTAAAAGAAAAGCATAAGGGTTTTGAAAAATATCATGAAATTTTGAAAAATCTTTTCGAACGAATGGTTGAAGTTAGATTAAAACCACCAGAGAGAGAGAAAAGACTTGAAATAATTGGTGAAATGAAGGATGAAATGGTTGAGTTGATTAGAAGAATAAAGTATGAGGAAAACTACAATAAATTTGCCACAACAATAGAGAATGGGCTTAATTATTGGTTTACTTGTTTAGAATATTTAGATGTAGAGCCGACTAACAACTATGCTGAACAAGCACTAAGAGAATTGATTGTACAAAGAAAGATCATGGGTGGATTAAGGTCTGAAAAAGGTGCAGAGACCTTAGAGATTGTATCCACAATGATAGCTACTTGGAAAAAGCAAGGTAAACAATTATTGGAATCAATGAAGAGTTCTTTGGTTTAAGTGTTAGCAGGTACCTTTTTTAGGTAGGTAATAAACTATTTTTAAGAATTTCTTAAAAAACATATTAAATTATTGAACAAGGCAAAAAATAAATTTTAAATAATGAATATCTAAAAGTCAAATAATTTAATTTATTAGATTTTTTGTGACTCTGAAAAAAGATTATAGAAAATATAAAATTTTTATTTTGTGTTTGATTTTAATTGTTTCCATTTATCTGTTAAATCAGGTGCTTGTGTTTGATAGATTATTCCTAGAGGAATTTTTCCATTTTTTGAATTATAATCATATTCTCTTGCTAAAGTTATTGCTTTATCAAGATTCTTATTTTCTTTTATTTTATACATTCTTTTTTCTTTATTGTTTGCATCAGTATTAAATATTAAACAATCCTGTATAACTTCAACAAATGAAAATCCTTTATGTTTTATTGCTTTTTCTAGGACTTCTTGAGTATGTTTTATGTCTTTTGCATTACATCTTGCAATGAATGTTGCACCACTACCAATAGCTAAAAGGAGAGGGTTTAAGGGGTTATTTTCTTCTCCTTGTGGTTTTGCCTTTGAGACATAACCTTTTTGTGTTGTTGGTGTAGGTTGACCTGTTGTTAATGAAAAAGATTGATTATCATGAAGAATTAATGTCATGTCTGCATTATATCTAAATGCATGAACAAAGTGCGACATTCCCTCTGAATAAGCTCCTCCATCACCTGAGAATGTTAAAACTTTTGCATTTGGATTTGAAATCTTTATCCCAATAGCAGTAGGTATTGCTCTACCAGGTAAACAATATATACCTGAGAGATTTAAATAATCAAAGATTTTTGAGTTGCACCCAATATCTGTTGTCATCATAAAATCAGATTTGTTGTATTTTTTTGAATTGGTTATTTTTTCAATTGTTTTTTTTACGCTTTCAAGAATCATAAAATTAGGACATCCTGGACACCAGGTTATTGTTTCTTTTGTTGATAACGAGTTATTGTTTTTTATTGTTTTCATTTTAATCTCTTTTTTATTTCCATATTTAATTCATCAGAGTAAAAGGGTCTTGAATCATATTTTAATATCCTGTTTTTTTCTGGTATTGAGATTCCTGTTTTTTCTCTTAATAGTTTTCCTAA
>PXAT01000096.1 GCA_003565775.1 Ectothiorhodospiraceae bacterium
CATTAAGGAAACGCTGACACATTACCGCGCCTGCGCCCGAGACCGGTTTTGGTCATCTGGCAAGGCGCGGTGCCGGTTCGGTAGTGATTCTACCGGGCCGGTAGCGCAACGCCGCCAGGGGCCAAAACCGGCCGGGGTCTTCGACTTGGGCCGCATTTTCCCCGAATGCGGCGTTGCGCTGCTTGACCGCAGAATGACTGCGGCACTGCGCAGCGCGCCTTGCCTCGGGAAATTAACGTGGACTCCAACGCAGACGTGCGAATACTTCAGCGTTTCCTTAAAGGTCCGCGGGTCAATGTCCACGCCCGCGCCTACTCTGCGCCTCGCGACCGGGCCTCCACACGGAACGAACAGCGCACAGGTGCCGCACTGACGACAGGGCCGACACCGGTTGCCATACGGCAGCGTCATCAGCAAACCGGCCTTTCCGGATCCTTGCAGTCGTCGGGGGAAGCCGCTCGGAACTCCCCATGCCGCAAGCCATATCAGTGGGGCGGCCCACGCATCGAAAGTCCAGACCGTTCATTGCGGTGACCGGATCGGCGGAGAAACGCTGCATCGCCCGGTTTCGGACTCTGGGGGATGCTTCACAGCTACGCTCTGGCGGTCACTGCTACCGTCATCAACTCACGGCAACAGGACGGCGCCCGTGCTGGATATTCCCTCCGACCATCTCGGCCTGATTTATCAGTTGCAGGCGATCGCTTTCCTGATGCTGGGCAGCGCTGCATTCCTCCTGCCCCGGCGCAAGGACGGGCCAGCATGGCTGTCTCCCAACCTGTGGTGCCTCGGCCTGTTCGGCCTGCTGCACGGCGTATCGATCCTGCTCACCTGGCATTCGCTGCAGACGCCCATTGCCTGGCTGCCGGCGGCGAAAATGGTGCTGTTGCCTCTGTCCTATCTGGCGCTGCTGGAGTTCGGCCGGCGAGCGCTTCGGGCACAACAGGTATCCAGTGCGGCGACAACGGCTCTGGTGCTCTACCCGCCCCTCATCCTCGCTGCTTTCGTTACGCTGCTGGTGACGGAGACAGCGGCCGTCGGCATCGAGGCGGGATCGCGCATCTTTCTCGGTCTGCCGGCCGCGCTGCTCGCGACCACTGCATTTCTCCGGGGCTCTCTGCTCAGCCGACGTCAGGCATCGTTGCGACGAGCCGGTGGCTGGCAGTTGCTGGCCGCCGCGGCTCTTCTGATCTACGGCCTCTCCGTCCCGATACTGCCGGCCCCCGCGATCGGTCTGGCCACCTGGTTTCCCCACGAAGCCATGTTCGAGGGTTTGTCCGGCGGTCTTGTCAGAAGCGTTCGTGCACTCAGTACCCTGGTCCTGGCTGTCGCGCTGTTCGGTCTGGTCAGGGAACTCAACATCCTCGGCCAGCGCGAGCTGGACCGGGTGCTGGACGCGGTCCGCGGCTACGTCTACCGGGTACGGAACGACCAGGAATGGACCGCAATTTTCATCGCCGGTGACATCGAAAGCGTTCACGGGCTGCCCGCCGATGTCTTTCTGCGTGGCGAACGCAGCCTGGATCAGGTCATACACCCGGCAGACCGCGCCTGGGTCTGGGAATCGGTTCAGCAGCAACTTGCCGATAGCGGCCATTACGAACTGGTGTGCCGCGGCCTGCGAAACGAGACAGAACAAATCTGGATCCACGATCGCGGGCGCGGAATTTATGACAGCGCCGGCCGCCTGCTCGTTCTCGAAGGCCACATGGTGGATGCCACTGCGCTGCAGGAAGCGCGGACCAGCGTCGACCAGTTCCAGCGTACGCTGGATCAGTTGCTGGACGGGGTCTTCATCATGCACCCGGAATCCCTGGACCTGCTGTATGTCAATAATGGTGCCAGCAGACAGCTGGGATGGAGTCGCGAAGCCCTGCTCAGCATGCGCTTCGCCGACACCCTGCCCGATTCCGAGCAGCCCGGGTTTCTGACCCGGATCGAACGGTTAAGGGAAGGTCACGGGACGTCGCTCCGCCTGCAGCTGACCCAGCGCAATCGTCACGGGGACATGACGCCGGTGGAGGTCTTTCTCCAGTCCGTGGCGCCCGAAGCGGATTCCCCGCGCCTGGTCGCCATCGTCCACGATATCGGGCCCCGGCTTGCCCGCGAGCAGGAACTCGATGACGCGCGTCTGCGCCTGGAACAGGCCGAACAGATCGCCGCTCTGGGACACTGGCAGATGTCTGCCGACGGCGAGAAACTCGTCTGGTCCGACACCCTGCGCCGGCTGCTGGGAGTCGCTCCGGATGCCGGTGCACCGAGCATCACGCTTTACCTTGAGAGCTTCCATCCCGATGACCGGCCGGTGCTGGCATCTGCACTGGAGGCCCTGCAGGCCGGTGAAACGCCGAATCCTCTGGTCCTGCATACCAACCCGGAAACGCAGCAGGACCGTCAGCTATCTCTTACGTTCCGCCAGATTGTCGGCGACAACGGGTTTGTCGGCACCGTGCAGGACGTTACCGAGCGCGAGCAGGTGCTGGCACGGTTACGCGCCTCGGAGCTCGAGGAACGCCAGCAACGGCAGGCGGCACAGCTGGAACAAAGCCGCATGGCCGCGCTGCTCTCTGCCATGAGCATCGGCATCCTGTTCGAGGACGGCAGCGGCCGGGTGGAATACGTCAACCCGGCCTTCCGGAGCATGTGGGCCGTCGACGAGTCACTGACTCTGGCGGGCCGGCCCACGCGCGAGGTGCTGGCGCATTCAACGCATGAGTTCGCACGACCGGACCATGCCTCACGCTACGCGCTGCAGGTGCTGGACACGCACGAGATCAGCGAACGCTTCGAGCTGGATCTGCAGGACGGCCGCGTGCTCACCCAGCTCTCCTACCCGGTCCATGATCAGTCGGGGCGCATCATCGGCCGGCTATGGATCTATGAGGACGTGACGCATGAACGGCAGACCGCCCAGCAACTGATTTATCTGGCGGAACACGATCCGCTGACAGGCCTCTACAACCGGCATCGTTTCCAGCAGCAACTGGAACAGATGCTGAAAACGTCCCCCCGAATGAATCACCGCTTCGCCCTTTTGTACTTCGACCTGGACGATTTCAAGCACATCAACGACAACTTCGGCCACCGGGCCGGCGACACGGTGCTGGTGCGAACCGCCGGCGAAGTGGCAGCGCTGGTCCGCAGTGGCGACCTGCTGGCGCGCCTGGGCGGCGATGAGTTTGCGGTGATTACGGAACTGGCCTCGGACGACGACCCGGGCAAGCTGGCGGAGCGTGTTGTTCATGCCATCTCCAGCATCCCGCTGCGGTTTCGCGGCAGCAATTTCCGCCTGACCACCAGTGTCGGCATTGCCATCTACCCCGACCATGGCCGCGAGGCGGAGGCGCTGGTGGCTCACGCCGACGTCGCCATGTACGAGGCCAAGCGCCAGGGAAAGAACACGTGGGCACTGTATGACGCTTCGCGCGATAGCGCGGAAGCCGATCTGCAACGGTTGTCGTGGGGCCGGAGAATCGCGGCAGCGCTGGAGGAGAACGGCTTCGAACTGCACTTTCAGGGCGTCTACCGGGTGCATGACCGCGGCCTCAGTCACCTGGAAGCATTGATCCGGATGCGCGACCCGGGCCATGCGGAACGCCTCCTAATGCCCGGTCAGTTCATTCCGGTGGCGGAGAAAACCGGGCAGATCCAGGATATCGACCGCTGGGTTCTGCGCCGCAGTATCGAGACACTGGCAGCCCGCCCGGAATTGCCCGGACTGGCCGTGAATCTCTCGGCTCGCAGCTTTGACGACGCCTCCCTGCCCAACTGGATCCGGAAGCTGCTGGATCGGCACTCAGTCGCGCCGAACCGCCTGCTGATCGAACTGACAGAAACTGCAGCGGTGTCGGAAATGCAGGACGCACAGCATTTTATCGAGGCCCTGCAGCGCACCGGTTGTGTCGTCTGCCTGGATGATTTCGGCTCGGGCTTTGCGACCTTCGCCTACTTGAAGTACCTGGCCGTGGACCTGCTGAAAATCGACGGCATGTTCATTCGCGACCTGTCCAACAATCCGGAAAACCAGGCATTCGTCCGGGCCATGATCGACGTGGCCGCCGGTCTCGAAAAAACCGTGGTTGCCGAGTACGTGGAGGACGCCGACACACTGGCCATGCTGCACGAAATGGGGGTGGCGCTGGCCCAGGGCTTCCATCTTGACCGCCCGAGCAAGGAGCACCCGGGCCTGGGGCCGACCAGGACCGGCCACTGATCGCATTACGATCGCCGGCCTGGCCGTCTCCCGTTCCCCCGTCAGAGGGCATTCAGCGGAATCTTGAGATAACGCCGGCCATCCGGCTCCGCCGGCGGCATGCGACCGGCGCGGATATTCACCTGAATCGACGGCAGAATCAGCCGCGGCATTCCCAGAGTCGCGTCGCGGGCATCGCGCATCTGCACGAAGTCCTCCTCGGTAACGCCACCCCCAACATGAATATTGTCTGCCCGCTGCGCCGCCACCGTGGTCTCGCAGGCATGGCCGCGGCTGTCACCCGGATAATCGTGGCAGACGAACAGGCGCAGATCATCCGGCAGCGTCAGCAGCTTCTGGATCGAACGATACAGGGTCGCGGCGCTGCCCCCCGGGAAATCACAGCGCGCGGTCCCGACGTCGGGCATGAAAAGGGTGTCCCCGACGAACACGGCATCGCCGATGACATAGCTCAGATCGGCCGGAGTATGCCCGGGCGTATGCAGCACCCGTCCCTCAAGGTCACCGATACGAAACGTCTCGCCATCCCGGAACAGATGATCGAAGTCGGCGCCGTCCGGCAGGAACTCCTTCTCCAGATTGAACACCTTGCGGAAGATGTCCTGAACTTCGCGAATGTGCTCGCCGATGGCGATTCGCCCACCGAGCTGCTCGCGAATGAAGGGCGCGGCCGACAGATGGTCGGCATGGGCATGGGTTTCCAGCACCCAGTCGACGGTCAGATCCAACTCGCGCACGAAGTCGACGATCGCCTCGGCACTGGCGGTCGATGTCCGCCCGGACGCCGGATCGTAATCCAGCACCGGATCGATCACCGCTGCGTGTCCGCCGGGGCGGTCATAAACCACATAGCTGAATGTTTCGGAATCCTGGTCCAGAAAGGCCTTGATTTGCGGCTGCATGTGCTACCTCCGGTTAAGGAAACGCTCAAGTATTCCCGTGTCTGCGCCCGAGACCGGTTTTGCTCATCTGGCAAGGCGCGGTGCCGCTCCGGTAGTGATTCTACCGGGCCGGGGCCGCAACGCCGCCAGGGGCCAAAACCGGCCGGGGTCGTCGGGTTGGGCCGCATTTTCCCCGAATGCGGCGTTGCGCTGCCTGACCGCAGAATGACTGCGGCACTGCGCAGCGCGCCTTGCCTCGGAGAAAATGCGGACTCCAACGCAGGCGTGCGAATACTTCAGCGTTTCCTTAACAGTTGCAAGTTTCTTATAATATGGGAAATAATAGGGAACATTACAAGGGCTTCGTTTCCGGAGGAGGACATGACGGCACCCGCACCCGCGCTGGACATGTCCCGCATGCGGCTGGCGGCCCGCGATGCCAGCCTGCACCTGCGCGCCCTGGCGCACCCGGACCGCCTGCTTCTGCTGTGCCAGCTGAGCCAGGGTGAACGCAGCGTGGGTGAACTGGAGGCTCTGGTGGATCTGCACCAGCCCCACCTGTCACAGCAACTCGGGGTGCTGCGACGCCAGGGCCTGGTGCTCACCCGACGGGCAGGCCGGCACGTCATTTATCGCATCCGGGACGCCAGCACGCTGCAATTGCTGCAAACGCTCTACACCATTTTCTGTGCGGAAAAGGACACATCATCATGACCATTGACTGGAGTGCCTTCACACCCTGGTCAGCGCTGATCGGCGGCCTGCTGATCGGGCTGTCGGCCAGTCTTCTGCTGATTCTCAACGGCCGCATCGCCGGCATCAGCGGTATCGTCGGCGGTCTGTTGCAGCGGCCCGACAACGACAGCAGCTGGCGGCTGGCTTTTCTCGGCGGGCTCGTCGCCGCACCGATTCTGTGGCTGCTGGTCGCCGGGGCACCGGAGATACGGATCGATGCCGGATATCCGATGCTGATCCTGGCCGGGCTGATTGTCGGCTTTTGCACACGCCTCGGTGCAGGCTGCACCAGCGGTCATGGTGTCTGCGGCCTGTCACGGCTGTCACCCCGCTCGCTGGTTGCCACGCTGTGTTTCATGGCGGCCGGTTTTGTCACTGTCTATCTCGTTCGCCACGGACTGGGGGGCTGAATCATGCCGACACTGGTGTCTTTCCTGCTGGGTCTTCTGTTCGGTCTGGGCCTGCTGATCTCGGGCATGATCAACCCGGCCAAGGTGCTCGGTTTTCTCGACATTGCCGGACAATGGGACCCGTCCCTGGCGCTGGTCATGGTCGGCGCCATCGGCGTCGGCACGGTCCTGTTCCGGCTGTTCGGCCAGCGCCAGTCAAGCGTGCTCGGTGAACCCATGCGGGTGCCGACGCGGCAGGATATCGACCGACCGCTGATCCTTGGCGCCGTGGGCTTCGGCGTTGGCTGGGGGCTGGCCGGATTCTGTCCCGGTCCGGCGATCGCGGCGCTGGGTGCCGGCGAAGGCAAGGCCTTCGTGTTCGTCGCCGCGATGCTGCTGGGCATGTGGGGTTTCGAACGCTGGCAGGCGCGAGCCTGAGCCCGGCAGTCAGTCCTGCGGGATCACCCGGCTGCGACCCTCGGCGTCGATCGCAACAAACGTGAACTGGCCTTCGGTGACCTGGATCATGTCTTCGGTTTCCCGTGGTCGTCGCCAGGCCTCCACGGCAATTCGCATGGACGAGCGGCCCACCTTGATCAGCCGGGCATAGAGGCTGACTTCATCACCCACCAGCACCGGACTGATAAAGCTCATGCTGTCCACGGCGACCGTGGCGCAGCGCCCCCGCGCGCGGCGCGCGGCAGCGTTGCCGGCGGCGAGATCCATCTGTGCCATCAGCCAGCCGCCGAAAACATCACCCGCCGGGTTGGTATCGGCCGGCATGGCGATGGTCCGCACCACCAGATCGCCGGCCGGTGCCCGCTTGTCTGCTTTGCTCATCCCTGAGATCTCCTGTTGTCGTCTGGCGGCAAGTCGTGCGTGTCCTGCTCCGGCGGTGCGCTGTCCGAGAGTGCCCCGGTCTGCTGCAGGTGCAGATCCCGTTGCGGGAACGGAATCACGATGCCCGCGTCACGGAAGGCCTGATCCACGGCGAAATGCAAATCGCTGAGCACCACCACGAAGTCATCGGTATCACCGATGAAGCAGCGCAACTCGAACTCCAGTGCCGACTCGCCGAAACCGAGAAAGAACACCACCGGTGGCGGCACTCGCAGCACCCGCGGGTGCTGCTCGGCACACTCGGTCAGGATACGCGCTACCTGCCGGGTGTCGCTGCCGTAGGCGACACGAACCTTGAGAATCTCACGGGCCATGCGATTCTTGTGCGTCCAGTTGGTCACCGCGGTGGCAATCAGCTCGGAGTTGGGCACGATCACCGAAGCCCGGTTGAAGGTCTCGATTTCGGTGGAGCGCACCGAGATATGCCGCACCGTACCCTCGTTGGTGCCGACAATGATCCAGTCGCCGACCTTGATCGGCCGCTCGATTAGCAACAGCAGACCGGCGGCGAAGTTCTCCACCACATTGCGCAGGCCGAAACCGATACCCAGCGACAGCGCCCCGGCCACCAGTGCCAGATTGGTGAAGTCCAGCCCCACCACCGAAAGGGCCAGAAGGATACCGAGACCGACGCCAAGATAACCGGTGGCGGCGGAGACCGAGTTCCGGGCACCGGAATCGAGCCGCGTATTCGGTAGCACCTGCCGCGTCAGCCAGCGCCGGATCCGGTTGGTGACCAGCAGTGTCACCACCAGAATCAGCACTGCCATGATCAGATTCCACGGCGACAGCGTGAAGCCGCCAATCTCCACGCCGTCCATCAGGTCGCGGGTCCAGATGGCGAGGGCGATCGGCGGCACGCCGTAGAGCAGCAGGGCCAGGTACAGCAGCGGCACGAAAATGAGGATATTCGCCAGCAGTGACGACCAGAACACGGTGGCGCGCACCGTGCTCTCGCCGGTCACGGTCTCCGCGGCGTCGCGGCGCGGCCCGATAGGCGTGAGACCACTGTGAAACAGTCGCTCCAGGCCTTCTCGTGCCGCGACGCAAAGCAGCACACCCAGGCCAATCAGCGCCATGGTCGCGAGCAGACGGGTCTGCATGAAATACCCGAGACGGCCAAACCCGGCCAGTGCCGGCAACGGCGCCAGCACCATCAGCACCCGCAGCACGGCCCGTCCACGCTCGAGCAGGTGCGGGGTCGGATCATCCTCGTCGGGTTCGGCCGAGAGACCCTCTCCGTCATCTGCCTCGCCCGGTTCGGCCTCCTCCACGCTGCCCGCCTCCCGGGAAGCGGCCAATGAACCTGTCCAGTAGCGGGGCCGCAGCATCCAGGCGGCCAGCAGGCCGACCACTGTGGTCTGTATCAGGAAGAACACCGCTTCCAGGCCACCGGCATGGATTCCCGTCTGCAGCGCCAGCACGATGAGCACGACGGCTGCTGTCACCGCCGCCATGGTGGCCCGGATCGCGCGCAACAGTTCGTTGGCGTAGGCCGGCTCTACCGGCACGATACGCCAGGCCACCAGCGACGGGGACAGAGCGGCTCGACTCAGGCCCACCAGCACCAGGTAGAGGGCAATGGCGAGACCCAGCACATTGAGGGCGCTGCCGAACACCCCGGTCAACACATCCTGCGACCAGAGAGCGGCCACCACCAGACCGATGATGGCCGCCGGCACCACGGCATTGGCCACGCCATCACCGACCGCGCCGATGATCCGACGGGCAAAACTCGGATCGTCCTCCTCGGCATCCCGACCCAGATGACGCAGCAACCAGCGGCGCATGGGCCAGCCCAGCAACAGACCGATCACGGGCATGGACAACAGCAGCACCAGAGCGATGCGATCGTGCTCGGCCTCCTGCTGCTCCCGCCACCAGACGCCGGGGGAACGCAGCAGGGTCATCCCCAGTTCGCCACCGACGACTGCCGCCTCACGCCATGCGGACAGCGACAGGGGCGTCGGGCTCTGTTGTAGAAACTGCTGACGGAATCGTCGCTGCTCCCACCAGGCGACGTCCTCCAGCAGATCCGAGGCCCGGCTTTTCACCAGATCGATTCGCGTCTGCTGGCCGGCATAGGCAGCCGTGGACCGCTCCAGTTCCTGACGCATCTCACGGACCGACTCGTCCTCGGGCGGATCATCCTCCGCCGGCGCCTCGCCCAATTGATCCAGCTGACGGCGGGCAGCCTCCTTGCGGGTGCTGACCCGCCCCTGGATGTCGCCGGCCCGATTGAGGATGGCCTGCAGTTCACGCTTGATGGACCCGATATCGGCGTCCTCGAAGTCGTCTTCCAGTGCCTGTTGCGCCTCGCTCAGGGTGCGCTCCCATTCCTGCAGTGCATGCTCGATCGCGCGCGCGTCCTCTGCCTGCAGAGCAGTCAGCGGCAGCAGAAGGAATAGCAGGAAGGCAAGACCGTATGGGACGGCGAGCCATGCACGAGGCAGTTGCTGACAGTGGGGGTTCATGCGCACGCATCCGGCCATCGAAGGATGGCTTGCATGCTAGCGCACGCCGCGGCGAGGGCAAGGCCGCCGCCCGCGGTCCAGCCCGGAACGAGCATCAGAGAATGAGTTCGGTGCGCCCGTCGCCAAGATCAATCAGTTCGACATCGGCACCCGCGACATTGATGCCCAGCAGTTCGAGGAGCGGTTCGATCAGCGCCAGAATGACCTCGTCCAGCAGGCCGAGAATCGCGCTGGAGAGGGCGCTGGTCGTGGTGTTCGCGAGACTGTTCACGAGGTCACACAAGGAACCGGTCAGGCTGCCCAGCAGCCCGCCGCCGCAACTGGACTGCAGAATTTCCACCTCAATGGACAAGGCACTTTCCGCGAGCCCGGACGAGAGGGCGGAACCCCCCACGCTGAATGACTGCGGCAGATGCTCGTTGCGATCCACACCGGTGACGTCCAGTCGGGAGGTCTCGCCTTCACCAAGAATAACGGTGCCTTCAAGGGTGACCTCAATCAGTCCGGAGTCGCCGACAATTGTCCCGCCACCATCGATACCGGAGTCGGGGTTCTCCAGGTCACCGAAGGCACCGATGGCCACAGTGGCTGCCGACGTCTCCATGCTGAACCCCGCGTCCATGGTCTGACGGGTCATCGTCCGACAGGTCAGATCCTCGAAAATGCCGCTGGCTGAGGCGGCTTCCACGGCAAGCTGGATCGGTATTGCAAGGCCCAGCCCCAGCGGATCGAGCACCACCTCCAGCTGCAGGCGCAACTGCGCCGTGCGGGCCTCGGTCTTCGGCGTACCGTCCGGTAGATAGCCCGGCGGCCCCAATGCCATCTGCGGCGCTTCGATGATGGCCAGCTGTGCCTGAACGTCCACGAGATCATCGATGCTCGAAGACAGATCCAGATCCACCGCGGATTGACCGTTCGCAAGCATGATGCCGTTAAGCAACAAGTCGCCGACCGCCAGTTCCGTGTCCAGGGCCGCGTTTTCCGAGGCCTGGTCGGCAACCAGAATATCGCCGATGCGAATGGGCTCCTCGCCCGCACCGGCATCGATCCCGACCACCAGGGCATCGACGGCTGCGGTGCTGCGGTTGTCCCGCTCCAGCGCCGTAACGACCAGGTCCCCGAGTTCCCCGAGGTTCACGGTACTGCCGAGCAAGCCGTCCAGCGTCCCGGCCTCGGCACCGATCACCGTCTCCCCGGCCCCCAGCAGATCCCCCAGAGAAGCCCGCGTCGCTGCCAGACCCTGATAGGAGACCAGGTCCAGATCAACCTCACCGCCGAGCAGCCCCTCCAGCAGCATGTTCACCAGACCGCGGTCTTCCTCGCTATCGATCCTGGCCAGCCAGCTCCCAACGGCGAACGTCGCTGTCGGCACCCGCCGCGCCACCGCGGTTTTCTCCAGCGTTACCGTGCCGGGGAACAACGCATCAGCCACGATGCTGCGCGGAACCTCCTGCCGGGCCTGCAACAGGAAAGCCTCCGGCTGATCGCCATCGGCGACGAACTGACGCACACCGTCGTCGCGATCCATGAAACCGAACGCCGCATTCACCACCGTGACCGGATTGCGCAGGTCCTGATCGACCAGTGCGGCCTCGACGTCGCCGGCCGGCGGAGTCTGGCCCATGCTGTCGCCGCCGCAGTAGCCGCCATGCATGGCGTATTGCATGGCGATGGTGTCCACTGCCTTCTGCAGGCGCCGGTCCTCCATGTACCAGCGCCCTACATCCAGCACGAGAGCCGCAAACAACACGCCGAGCAGCAGCACGGCACCGAAGGCGATGGCCATCGCCCCCTGTTGCCGCGCGCAGCCGGACACGATGCCGCGGGCCGTTCTCATCGCCGCGTCGCCCGCTGGTCGGGATCAAAGAAAAGGTCGGGTACCGGATGCTCGAAGCTCTCCAGATAGCGCAGATAGATGCGACTGCGGACGCCGGAGGGCAGGCTGTGGTCGGTGTCCGAGGCGGCGTCGCCCGACGTCTGCAGGTCGAGCAGGGCCCGGGTCTGGTCACCGAGCGGCTCGCGCGACTGCTTCGACAGATGCGGACTGTTCGAATAGCCGCTCCGCTCCTCTCCGGCAACCGCCAACGGCATCGTCAACAACAAGGACAGAGCCAGCAGGAGCCCGCCAGGGTAATGCGTTCTCTTGATCGACATCGTCATTCTCCTCAGCGCGGGTTCGACGCGAGGGGCCGGGACCGGTCCCAACCCTCCTGCAACGCGGGCAGACGAGCGCTGATGCGCTGCACCAGCGCACTATCAACCTCGTAGGCATTGATCACCGAAGCCATCTCGTCCAGCGCATCGTCGGCCAGCAGCGCCAGCAGCAGGTTCGACAGGGCCCGCTCGTTGTCCGGATTCAATTCGAGCGCGGTCTTCAGTTCGAACACCGCATCCTCGACCTCGCCCTGTTGCAACAGGGCATAGCCATAGTCGTTGCGAACCTGACTGCTGGATGGATGCGCACGGCGAGCCTTTGCCAGGGCGTCCACTCCGCGTTCGGGTTGACCATGGGCCATGTGGTAAAGCCCCAGCCCGTGATGCGCGATCCCGTTCATGCAGCTTCCGATCAGGGACTCGTATTCGTCCCTGGCCTGGGCACGCCCCAGGCGGCGACTGGCCTCGGCTCGCCAGTACCGAACGGCGACACCCCGGTCGTCCATGTCGTCGAGCATGGCAAGGGCGGCATGGAATCGCTCCTCGCGCATCTCCTCGCGGGCCGCGGACAGGCTGACCTGTGCGTCGGAATCGAGTGCGCCATCGCAGTTGTCAAGATTTGACGGCGAACTCATCCGCTGCGAGCCCTGGTTCGAACCGGGCCCGTTGAAGGTTGCGGCACAGCCGGTCACCATCAGCAACAGGCTCAGGACACCGACAAGGCCGGCATGCTGTCTGATCGTCATCCGGACAGGTCTCCCAGTGAACCGAGCACGGCGATAAAGGCCGGACCCGCAAGCAGAATGAACAAGGCCGGGAAGAAAAACAGCACCATCACCACGGTCATCTTGCCGGCCATCTTCGAGATCTTTTCCTGCAACTGCTGACGCCGCCGGATCTCCAGAAGCTCGGCCAGCGACAGCAGCGATTTGCGGGCCTCGCCGCCCTGCTGCAGCAACTGGCGGAGGACACTCACCAGATCACTGAAGGAATCCACATCCACCGACTCATCCATCAGTGCCATGGCCTCCACCAGGTCCTCGCCGTGATCCAGCCTTACGAAAAGCTGGTCCAGCTCATCGGCGATATCCGGCACCAGACGCCGGCAGTCACGGCGCACGGACGACAGCGAACGCTCCACGGTGAGCCCGGCGTCAAAGGTCATGATCAGCAGGTGAATCAGCATCGGCACCTGGGCATCAATGCGGTCACGATGCCGCGCCTCGCGCGCACGGCCGAGCCACACCGGCAGCATCCAGCCGCTGATGCCGCCAATCAGCCCCAGCACGAGCAGTTGGGTCGCAGGTTCGCCGCGTACCAGACCGAAGGCGATCAGCGCGGCGGCAAGGACCGGCGCCGCCAGCAGACGTTGACCGTGGACACGTTGTTCGAGGCTCGCCCCCTGCTGACGTCCCCGCCGGGCCTTCTTCCGGGTCAGGGGCTGGTCTTCGGGGCGATCCGTTGATTCTGCCGGGAACGCGGCGTGCGTCTGCAACCGGGCACGCACAATCTCCTGTCGTGCCGCCTGACCACGAACCACCAGCAGCAGGGCTGCCCCGGCGAGCAACAACAGTCCGAGACCAAGCAGGGTCATACGGTTTTCACCATGCGCCAGAGCAGAAAACAGCCAAGCCCCTGCCAGGCGACCGAACCGATCAGCACCAGCCGGCCGGTCTCGTGCTCCCACATGTGCATCAGGTAATCGGGATTGCTGAGGAACATGTATGTCGCGATCCCGACGGGCATAAGCGCCAGCACCAGGGCACTGAAACGGGTCTCGCCGGTCATGGCACGCAGTTCCCGCGCCCAGCGATCCTGCTCCCGAATCATGCGCGCGATACTCTCGAGCAGGGTGACCGGGCTGCCGCCGTAACGGGTATTGATTTCGATGCCGGCAGCCAGGGCGCGGAAGGCCTCCAGCTCGTAACGATCGGCGGCATCGTGGAAGACCTCGTGCAGGCCGGCACCCATGCGCATGGCCCGTTCCGCCGGTTGCAGCACTTCGGATAAAGGCTCACGGGTGTTGGCGATGCCGGTCAGCATCGATCCGTGCAGGCTGGAACCGGTGCGCATGCCGCGCACCACCTGATCGAGGAATGCCGGAAACTGGGCGGTCATCCGCACCGCCCGGCGTCGCGCCTTGAGCAGCAGACCGACGTAGAGCAACACCGGCCAGCAGAGTAGCCAGACCAGCAGACCGGACCATCCGAGCCACCAGACAAGCGGCGCCACACCCAGCAGGAACACCACGACCACGACCAGCACAAGCCGGGCATTCATGCGCAGACCGGCACGACGCAGCAACGGATTCAGATAACCGCTACGGGGCGGTGGCAGTCTGTCCCGCCGGACCCCGGCGCGTTCGAAGACCTGTGCCTCGATCTGCTCCTCGCGACGCCTGGTCCGGCCGGCCAGCAGCAGCATGCCACTGGCGACAAGCAGCATCCCGGCCAGTATCTGAAGCATCACCATTGTCGGCCACTCCACGGCGCCAGGCGTCCGCGCAGCTTGTCGAGACTGGGCGCGGTCTCGGACATGAGGAAACGATCCGTCTCGGGGTCGTAGTGGCACAGCGAATTCACCACGTAGCTGCCATCGCGCACGTCGAGCACCTCCAGCACTTCGCTGATCAGGCGCCGCCCCGAGCGCAGCCGGGTGACATGCACCACCAGATCCAGCGCCATCGCAATCATGCGGCGCAGGGTTTCCTCCGGTGTCTGGTGGCCTGCCAGCCCCACCAGCATTTCCAGACGCAGCAGTGCATCCTGGGCGGTATTGGCATGCAGCGAACTCATCGAGCCGTCATGGCCGGTATTCATGGCCTGCAAAAGATCCAGCACTTCGTCACTGCGCACCTCACCGACCAGAATCCGGTCGGGGCGCATGCGCAATGCGTTGCGCACCAGATCACGGGCCTTGATCATGCCGCGACCCTCGACGTTCGGTGGCCGGGTCTCCAGCCGCACCACGTGGTGATTGTTCAGGCGCAGCTCGGCGGTATCCTCGATCGTGACCACGCGCTCGGCGTCCTCGATCTGCCCGCTGATCATGTTCAGCAACGTGGTCTTGCCTGTGCCGGTGCCACCGCTGACCAGAATGTTGCAGCGCTCACGGACCGCCGTCTCCAGCACATTGAGCAGCGGCAGATCCAGGGTGCCGGACTGCAGCAGATCATCCGCACGCAGCAGGTCATGACTGAATTTCCGGATCGAAATACAGGGGCCGTCCAGCGCCAGCGGGGGAATGATGGCGTTGACCCGGCTGCCGTCCGGCAGGCGGGCGTCCACCATCGGCTGTTCCTCGTCGAGACGGCGGCCGATCGGCGCAAGGATGCGCTGCATGACCCGCAGCACATGATTGTCGTCGACGAACTCCAGATCGGTCTCGCGCAAACGGCCGTCACGCTCGATGAAAATGCGCTTGGCGCCGTTGACCAGGATTTCGCTGATTCGCGGATCGCCCAGCAGTTGCTGCAGCGGGCCGTAGCCCACCAGTTCATCCACCACTTCCTCGACCAGACGGTCGAGGTCATAGCGGGACATCGCGACGTTCCGCTCGGCGATATAGCGGGCGCAGCGATCGGCAACATAGTCGGTGAGATTGCCGCGCAGCCAGTTGCCGATGTCGATGCCATCCTCCTCGATGGCAGCGATCAGGTGTCGATGCAGATCCGGCCGCAGATCCCGGTCGACACGATCGGCGCGGAGGCTGAACTTGCTGCTGCCGGTCTGCGACTTGTCCATACCATCAGCCTCCGGCGAACCTGCGCTTCAGACGCGCCAACAGACCACTGCTCTCGCGGGGATCGGCAAGTTGCCGATTGAGACGCAGCACTTCGCGGTGATAGGGATCCCGCCGGTTCTGCCGGTCCAGCGCCTGACCGGTGTTGCGCAGAAGCAGCCGCGGCTGCTCGTTGGCCGGCAACACGCCGGCCAACGGCAGGCCGAAATTGTCGGCTATGGCCTCTGCGCGCGGCGGCACCCGCTTGTCAAAGCGATCCACAACCAGATGACTCTGCGCCGGCAACACCTCGGCCTGACGCAGGTTTCGCAGCACGGCCAGATTCTGCCGACAACTGCTGACCGACTGCTCCACCAGCCAGATCAGGCGATCGGTATTGGCAAGAATCAGATGCAGAAACTCCGAATCCGGCACGCCACCCAGGTTGATGACGATGCGACGGTAATAACGACGCAGCGTACCCAGCAGCAGGTACAGCTCCGCCGAACTGACCTTGCTCAAATCGTCATCCTCCGGCATCAGCGGCAACACCCGCAGACCGCCATCCTGCCGCGGAATCGCGCCATCCAGCATCTGCTGATCAAGGCGACGCAGATTGCTCACCGCATCGAGAAAACCAAACTCCGGCTGGGTCCCGAGGCAGTCGACGACCTCGCCGGGGGGTGTCCCCAGATCCACCAGCAACACGTCTTCGGGAGGGTCCTGCCGTCGGTGCGGCATGCTGCGCGCCAGTTGCAGCGCCAGCGTCACGGTATCGGTGCCGGGCCGAGCCCCGTAGATCGTGGTCACCGTTGATGCCGTGCGCCGGCCGTCGGCGCCATCGGTTTCCGCGGCATCCGGTGCACGGGATGTGGCCAGACGGCGAATCAGCCCGGTCAGCTCGCTGGTGCGGCTGGCCGGGGTAATGAAATCCCGCGCGCCGGCGCGCATGGCCGACAGGACCAGTTCGATTTCCGCGTCGTCGCCGAGAGCGATCACGGCCACTGCCGGCCGCGCTGCCACCAGCCCCTCGATCAGCGAGGCCTGGCGCCCCATCCGGCCGGGGTCGAGTTCCACGACGACCAGCGAGGTGGCGGTGGAATCGATCAGGCGCACCAGATCATCGAGCTGCGGTTCGGTCGCACTGACCACCTCGCAAGCACCTTGCAAGGCCGTGCGCAGCCAGTTCTGGTAACGGGCCGTGACAAAGGCGGCGACCAGCGTGTCGCCACTCATGCCTGCGCTCCCCGTGTCGCGAGGCGCATGATCACTTGTCCAAGCAAGGCGTCGGTATCCATTCCGGGTCCTGTCCTCTAGTTGGAGAAACCCGTCCCGCTGTCGCGCTCCTCGACATGATCCAGCCCCTGGAACATGTGGCGGAAGAAGCCGGGCCGGTACTGTCGGTATTCCTCTCCGGGCAGCGGCGGGAGCTCGGCATCGGCGCGCAGAGGCTGCACCAGGCGTGGCGTCACGATCATGACCAGCTCGCGGTCTTCGGTCTCGAGCTGCGAGGCGCGGAAGAAAGCCCCGAGGATGGGAATACTGGCAAGCCCGGGCAGCCGGTCCATGCCGCCGGAGCTTTCGGTGCTGATCAGACCGCTGATGATGAAACTCTCGCCATCGCCGAGGGACACGGTGGTATCGGTGCGACGCACGCGAAGGGCGGGAACCTCGACGTCGCCACTGCTGACGGCCGCAGTGAAATCCAGCTCGCTGACCTCCGGTGCGACCTTCATGACGATGCGGTTCTCGTCGAGCACTGTCGGCGTCAGCGACAGCCGTACCCCGAACTCCTTGAACTGGATCGTGACCGCCTCGTTGACGCCTGCCTGGACCGGCACCGGAAACTCGCCGCCGGCAAGGAATGTGGCCTTCTGACCGCTCAGCGTCACCAGACTCGGCTCGGCCAGGGTATAGGCAAAGCCGGTGCTCTCCAGCGCATTGATGATGGCCAGCGCCGTGCCGTCACGGCCACCCACCGCCAGATTGAAGCCGGACCCCGGCGACAGACTGGTGCCAGGTCGGGCGATATTGCCGGCTCTGGCGTTGATGTCATCGAAAACGCTGCCGCTACCGATGCCCGCACGCGCACTGCGCCGCCCCAGGAAAAACCGGCTGCCCGCATCCAGCAGGCGCTGGCGACTGACTTCGACAATGCGGATATCCGCCTGGACTTGCGGGATCCCCGCACCAGGGCGGGACGGATCGCTGGCGCGCTCACCGGCGGCCTGCAGCGCATGGGGATCACTGACCAGCAGCAGCAAGCGGTCCGGTTCTTCGGAACAGTGGGTCCAGACCATCAGGCTCGTGGCGCCGGCACCGACCGCCGTGACCAGCAGTTCCTTATCCTCGATCAGATCCACGTCGGCGATCGCGTCATCACCCACCGCCACCCGGCGGATCGGTGTCGGATAATCAACGGTGTCCTGCGTGCCGGCGTAGAATTCCTGAACCCGAGGCATGTCGGCGGCGCGCTCGCAATCGGACAATGCCGGCGACGCTGCGACCAGGGCCGAAGCGGCGAGCAAGGCCAGGCATGACCATCGCATCAGCGCTCTACCTCCTGAACGCGTGTTCCGCGATGAACGGGGACCGACGGCCGTGGTGCGACCTGGTTGTTCGCGGCCGGTGCCGACGCGCCGCCGGGACGCGAGTATTCCGAGGGACGCGCGAACAGTGCTTCCTCGGTGAGTCCCCCGATCACTACCTCGTCATCGGGCTCACCGGTCAACGCAAGGCTGAGCCGACCGTGCTGCTGCGCCATCAGTAACACCGGAACGGCGTCGCGCTCCAGGGCAAGAACTGCCGTGCGGGAGCCGGTATCCTGCTCGCGCTCGCCGTCGTCACCCCGTTCCAGGCTCGGGCCGAAGCTGAGCACCGCGGCATACTGCACCAGCACCCGGGAGGCGTCCTCGGTTTCATCCTCCAGGTGGGCAAGCACGTCCACATGGTCACCGGGCCTGAGCAGACCGCCCACTGCAGCCAGTTCGTCCACCGGCACGGCGAAAGCACGCTGTCCGGGGCGCAACCGATCCGCCAACGCATCCGGCGCACGCAGCAGATCGGTGGTGATCACGTCACCGGCTTCCAGGTCCTCGCGCAGACGATGATCGATACCCTGATCGCGTGCACCAAGCGCCGCTTCAGGCGCGTCTTCCATGTCCTTCAGTTCCAGGTCATCCGACAACAGGCGCGTACCCGCCGAAAGATCGCGCGCGACCACGACCACCTGACGGACGACAGGATCGGGGTCGACCGGCTCGTCGGCGAGCTCCGGTTCCTCGTCATCGTCCTCCTCGACGACTTCCTCCGCGGCAGCCGGCTCGCGCTCGACCACCTCGATCTCCGGGCCGTTCTGCAAACGCAGGCCGAGCACGATCAGCACGATCGCGCCCGCGCCCAGCAGGACGGCGAGGGACGTAATCACTCGACTGCTCATACCAGTTATCGCTTTGCCTGCCCGGGATGGTTCACGGCTGCCACCGGGAAATCCGCGGGTAAATGACTGCTTCAGGGTTATATTTCTTTTTCTGTACGTTAGCGCACATTGTTGCCCCGGATTGTGATTACGTTCACTAATCACATGGCATTTTTTCGATAGAAGTACGCCTAAAGAACAATACTGCTCGCCATGGGTTACGGGGTATTCAAAGGATCGAATGTTCGACCTACTTCAAGGAGCATCAAATGTTTTATATCGAACGGTTACGCAATGCGCTTCGCCGCTTCGTCAAGGACGAACGGGGTGCCAGTGCGATCGAGTACGCTTTGATTGCGGCGTTGATTGCATTGGTAATAATTGGAGCGGCCACGTTGTTAGGCGAGGAAATTGAGTCCGTCTTCGAATCTATCCAAGAAGCGCTATCCAATGCAGGAAGTTAGTCGATAGGCTCTTTTCCAGGTTGCGTTTCAGAATGCGGAGTCGAACTTGGAGGCTGTCACTTTTCTAGGTCTTCTTGTTGCTGTCGCCGTCACTGACCTTCGCTCTCGTGCCATCCCGAACACTCTTATCGTGTTCGGGGTCCTCATTCTTATGATCTCCTCGTTTTTTTCCTCCCTTCACGCGTTGCCATTAGGCACCCCGGTTGTCGCGCTGGCCGGCATTGCTATAGCACTCTTACTGACGGTCCCAGGGTGGTTCTCAGCCAAACTCGGTGGCGGCGACGTTAAGCTCTCACTGCTGCTTGGCGCCGCTCTCGGACCACTGGGCTTTCTCTGGTCGGTCGTGCTCGCCGTACCCTTCGGCCTGGTCTTTGCGGTCCTGTATCGAATCCGGGGGAAACCAATTCCGGAAGATCTTCCGGCAGGGGCTTTTCTCTCCGGCGGCGCCGGCATCGTCGTGGTCGGCGCGACCTGGCCCCTCGCATGGCCGACTCAGCCGGCGCTGTGCCATTTCTCGTAGACCAGCGCCAGCTGGGTCCTGTTGTAAAGGCCGGTGGCGCGCAGGATGCGCGAAACGTGCAGCTTAACCGTGCTCTCCGACATGTTCAGTTCGCAGGCCACCTGGAAGTTGTTCATTCCCTTGGCCACCATTGCCAGGACTTCCTTCTGCCGGGGCGTCAGCCGCAGATCCTCCGGCACACCCGAGCCGTCATGATCGGCGATGCCATCGAGCATGTGTCGACCGTCGCGCTGGTTCAGGTTTTCCATCCGCTGGTTGATGTTCTCGATCGCACTCGATAGCTCCTCCAGTCGTGAGGAGAAACCGGCATCCGCGGCAAGACGCTGCTTCTGATCGAAGTAGGCGGTCTGCAGGCGTTTGACCACGGCGACGAGTTCATCCAGATCCACCGGCTTGCGCAGGTAGTCGGCAACACCGAGACGCAGCGCCTGGATCAACTCTTCCTCACCGCCATGGCCGGTAAAGATGACCACCTCAAGCGGTCGGCCGTCCGGCAGAAAATCGCCCAAGTCACGGATGAATGACAGGCCGTCCTTTTCGGGCATGCGCAGATCGATCAGCAACACGCCGATCGCCACGTCGTCCGCCAGCAGCTCCCGCGCCTTCAAGGGTGAGGTTTCACCGATACAGTCGAAGCCTTCGGCATCAAGGAATTCGGTCAGCTCTTCGACGATTTCCGGCTCGTCGTCCAGAACCAGTAACTTGCAGACCGCTGCCATCATGGGCTCGCGCCTCCATCATCAGACTGTTTCGTGGCCGGTAACTCCACCAGGAATTCCGCCCCGCGATCGACATTACGGACCGACAGGCGTCCACCCATGTCGTTGATCATGCCAAAGCTGATCGACAGCCCCAGCCCGGTGCCCTTGCCCACATCCTTGGTCGTGAAAAACGGTTCGAAGATACGCGGCAGCAGCGCCTCGGGGATACCGCCGCCGGAATCGACAATACGAATCTCGCGCATACCGTCAGCAGCGATCGCGGTGGCGATCTGCACCCTGCCGGGCGCTTCGCTCGCGGCTCCCAGAATCGCATCCCTGGCATTGACCATCAGATTGATAAGCACCTGCTCGAGTTGATCGATATGGCCATAGACCTCGCCAACCTCCTGCGAGAGACGCAGGTCCAGCGCAATCCCCTGACGCTGCAGCTCGGGCTCCACCATCTGCACCGCCTCGTTCACCGCAGCGTTGAGATCGAAAGCGACCGGCTCGCGACCGGAAACCCGCCCGAATCGGCGGATGTTGTCGACAATGCCGGAGGCTCTCAGTACCTGCTCATCCATGCGGTCGAGCTTGTCGATCACCTTTCGCGGATCCACATCCCCCCGCTCCATCCGGCTTCGCATATTGCGAATGGTCAGCCGCATCACGTTCAGCGGCTGATTGAGCTCGTGCGCGACCCCGGTAGCCATGACGCCGAGTGCGGCCATCTTGCCGGCCTGAATCAGTTGCTCCTGAGCCTCCCGCAGACTGGTGTTGTCATGGCCGACCGATTGCACTTCCTCCAGCAGGCCATGCGAACTGAAAAATCCGCGATCCGTCCAGACGTACCAACGTCGACGCTGATCCGGCAGCGACTCGATGATCTCGTAATGTGCCACCGGGTCTGTCTCACTCAACTCGCTCAAGCGGCGCAGGTGCAGTTCCCGGGCAGGCGCCGGCAGAAAATCCCGCCATGATTTCCCCAGCATCGCCTCCGGCGTCTGACCGAAATGCTCGGCACAGGCCCGATTGACGAAGATGATCGTGTAGTCGGCCCGGTACCGGCAGATCATCGCCGGCGCATCGTCAAGCAGGCCGCGGAACCGGGCCTCGCCGTCCCGCAGCGCCTCGCGCGCATCGACCTCGTCACTCAGGTCCGTATCCACGGCGACCAGATACTCCGCGCCGTCAGCGCGTTGCCGGCAGAGGCCCTGCTCGGCCAGATACAGCCATCCGTTACGGCCGTCCCGCATCCGGTACCGCAAGGAGTAGCTATTGCCCGGCTGCAAGGAACGGCGCGCCCGCATCAGTGCCGCCAGATCATCCCGATGCACCAGGGACTCCAGTGTGCCCGGCTCCTGCAGCGATTCGCTCTCGCGACCAAGGAGAGCCGCCAGCCCGCGGCTCACCGAGGCCGGCGCCCAGACACCCTCGACGCGGGTGAAACGCTGCACCAGCAGCTCGTCAGCACCTTCCAGATCGTCCGCCAAGGGACCACTCGCAGCAGCAGCGGCGTCGTGTTCTACCGTGACAATGCCGTCGGCCCCGGCCACGCTTGCAATGCCCTGCCAACGCGCATGTCCGCGGCCCGTCGTAACAGCGAGCGGGAACCTTCGGTCAATCAGGTCTCCGGGCTCGGCGCTGCGCAACAGCTCTCTGAGTCTGGCCCTGTCCGCTCCTGACATCTGCCGCAGCGGTTCCGGCTCCCGGTTCCCTGCCTGCTGCTCCCGCCTGCAGAACGTCTGCTTGTCCCGCCGCCAGTGCCAGTAATGCAGGCCTGGCAGCTGCAATTGCGTCGGCGCCTGCCGTGATGCAGGGAGCAGCTGTTCCGTCGCCTGACGCAAGCCGATCACCAGCTGATGCAACTGTGAATCAACAGGGCGCTCCGTGATCCCTTGCCAGGCGAGCACGATAATCCCGACCAGCCCTGCACGGGATCGTAACGGCAGCGCAACGGTCCCGCCGATGAAGCCGGCACTGATCGCGACCGTCTCGCCGGCCTCGAGAACCGGCAGATGCCGCTGCGCCAGGACCGGCGGGGAACATGCGTCCACATCCGTGGAACTGGCCGCATCCGGCACCGCCGCATGCCGGGAAATCAACCAGCCATGGCGCGCGCGAGTTGCCTGGCGGATGGCTTGCAGGACCTCGTGGAAATCCGCCGGCGGATCTGCTTCCAGGACAGTTGCTGTCAGCCAGCGAAGACAGGCGTCAACGGTTCGCATTCCGACATCCGACTCCGTCATTGCCCGCCCTGAACCCTCTGGTCGAAACTGTGAGCTCAGTCCCTGATCTTGCCGTGACGATGCCGCATGCTGCGCGGACCTGTTTCACAGTTGCGGGCGGTTATCGCAGAGGATCTCCAGATGCCAACGTCGGAGACCGGTTGCTCCCGGAAACGACAGAATCGCCATCAGCGCGGCGCCATTGCCATCGAATTTGCACTCCTGTTCGCACTGGCCTTCGCCCTGTTCTATGGCGCCGTGGTCTATGCGGTGACGTTTCTGCTGGCGCAAAGCTTCGAATCCGCCGCCGCCGAGGGCACACGCGCCGCGATCTCCGTCGACCGGGACGATCCCGGCTGTGCCGACTATGAAAGCTGCGTCGATCAACAGGCCACCGAGGCTGCTCTGGAACGCCTGGCCTTTCTGCCGGCCGGTCTGATCGACCAGATAACAGTCGAACCGAGCATCGAGGGTGACACCCTGGAACTGCTGATCATCTTCCGCGGGTACGGCGCCTCACCACCCTTGCCACCCTTACCCCTGCCCGGTATCGGCTCCATTCCACCGCTGCCGGACAATCTGTCGGCCATCAGCCGCATCCGACTGTAGCGTCGGTGAAGAAAGTTGATCCGCGATTACACGGATCAACTCAGGTCTTTTTTTCGTTTTTTCATCCACCTGCTAGTCCCGAGGCCGGGACACGATCTGACGACATCGCAATCGTCAGACAACCGCCTGACGGTTCGGATGGTCCGAAACATGTCCGGCACCAACCAGACCACCGAGAAGACCATCAACAAGATCCAGAATCGGCGTCAGGAGATTATTGAGTAGTTCAGTCAGACCACCATCAACCTCCAGCAAGGCTTCCACCTGGTCCTGAAGATCAGCAACCAGTGCGTCCAGGTCTTCGATGTCGCCGGATTCCAGCAGACCGACGATATCGTTCAGAACGTCATCGAGTAGCCCGCTTTCCAACTCGGTCAGAGCGGACAGGAAGTCATCCACCTCACCCGGATCCAGAGCAAGCAACTCGATCAGCAACACTTCTGTCGTATCGAGCGTCAGATCGACAACGTTTTCGACAAGATTCTGAACCTCATCAACACCGGTAATCGTGAGAAATTCGTCGGTAGCTTCCAGCAAGGCGCCGGCAATGGTCGAAAGATTGTCGAAGAAAGGCACGTCTAGGCCCTGATTGCGGACAAACTCCTCCAGGTCGTCCAGCAACGTTGCCACATCGGACATGGCCAACACGTCGCGAATCGCGTCAGGGGCTGTCGTCGGATCGTCAGCGAGAGCCAGCAACTCAAGGACGAGTGCGTCGATTTCCTCGACCAGGCCCATCGCTGCCCCGTCAACCTCCGGAACGCCCGTGGCGGGATCGCCCGGATTATCACAAGTCCCGCCCGCTCCCAGGGCCAGCAGCAGACTGTTTCCGATTCGCTGGTAGGCCGCCGCGACGCGATTGGCAAGGTCGGCATCCGACAGTACGGCGTCCGATAGGCTCGCCACATCCGGGTTCTCCTCAATGAGCGCGAGGAGAACCGCGTCGCCGCCGTCGACGAGAATATTGCTCGCCTGTTCGACACAGACTGCGGCTTCCGCCTCTCCGTCTAACCCTTCCTCCCTGAGGACTGCAATCAACTCGTCGAAAACAGCCTCGCCGAGGAGTTCCTGCAGCGGCTCGAGCGGCCCTTCGACCATCTCCGGATCATCCGCAAACCCCGGCGTGTCAGACCCGCCGTTGTCGCCATTTGAACCAGAGCCATTACTGCTGCTACTGCTGCCGCCACCACTACTGCCACCGCCGCAGGCGACAAGCGCGAGGGCGGCAAACAGAACCAGAGATAGCCAGAGCCCTTTCGCTGGCGTCAACTGCTTGAGAATGTTCATGAGAAGCCCCTTGGTTGATTGTTGGCAGTCGCAACCCGACGTTGCGACTGCCTGCATTCGGCAGGGGCCGATGCGACAGACGGTGCACCTCCCCCCGAGACGCAGGGTTTCAGGAAGGAGATTCCGATCCAATCCGACTTGAGCAGTAAGACGAAGGTATAAATATATTTCTTTCAGTAAGTTAGAGTTTTTCGCCCGTCTTTCTTTTCTGATCGAGCCACCACGTTCGACAAACGCCTGTCGAGATTCGACGTGCCGGCGAACAGGGGTACGATGATGGCCGTCCGGATCGTTCCCCGCTTCCGCAAAAAGGACCGGCCCCGTTGCCCATGCTCATGACCGTCTTCAGGGACCTGCGGCCAATCGCTCCCGCACTGTTTCTACTCTGGTGCCTCGGGGTCTATCTGCGGCTGACACTGATGGCGGCGGCGCCGCTGGCGCCGCGCATCGCTGATGATCTGGGCCTGGGCCAATCGGCGACCGGCGCACTGACCACGCTGCCGTTGCTGATGCTGGCCGTTGCAGCCATCGCCGGTTCCTTCATCGTGTCGCGGCTCGGTGCCCGCAGGACCGCCGTGCTCGCGCTTCTGCTGCTGGCCGGTGCGTCCGCGGCACGCGGTCTCTCGCCGTCGCTACCCTGGATACTGCTTGCCACCGCGGCCATGGGACTTGGCATTGCCGTGCTGCAGCCCACGCTGCCGGCGATGGTGAGAGAGAATTGCGCCGGCCAGATAGCGCTCGCGACCGCCATCTACACCAACGGCATGCTGGTCGGCGAGGTGATCGGTGCGGGCCTGACCCTGCCCCTGCTGATCCCGATCAGCGGCGACAACTGGCGGATCGCGATCATGCTCTGGTCCCTTCCGGCCATTCCGCTGCTGCTGTTTCTGCTGCGACGTCCGAGGCATGCCGCGGACACGCAGGTGGCGCTTCCCGGGAGCTGGATTCCGGACTGGCGTGACCCGTTGCTATGGCATCTGGGATTGTTGATGGGCGCCACCGCGGCGCTGTTCTTCGGGACCAACGCTTACATGGCCAGCATCCTGTCGGTGCGTGACGAAGACAGTCTGCTGGCAGGCGGCCTGCTGTTGTTCAACAGCGCTCAGGTACTGGCCTCGTTACTGATGCTGGTATTCGCTCGCCGGCTGGCCCTGCGCAGCGGGCCGATCATCGTCATGATGAGCACGGCATCACTGGCCCTGTTGCCGTTTCTGCTGGGCGGCGGCTGGCCGGCACTGTGGTTCGCTTTTCTGGTCAGCCTGGCCAGCGGCACGCAACTGATCCTGCTGTTGTCGCTGCCACCGGCGCTGGCGCCTCGCGGCGGAACCGCAGCGATGGCCGCAGGCATGTTCACCATCGGTTACGGCAGCTGCTTCCTGGTGCCATTACTGGGCGGCGCCCTCGCGGATTTACTGGGGGATCCCCGGTTGGCACTGGTGCCGGTGATCCTGTTCGGTGTCGCCATGAGTTGTAACGGCCGACGCCTGCGGACACAAATGGCGGAACGCCAGCGACTACGCCAGGAGATCGACGAGGGAATCGGCGAATGACGGGCATTGAAAGGTCGACCTGCGGCCTGCGATGCAAGGGCTGCGCTACGGCACCAGGACGATCGAGTCAGGCAACTTGACGTCCATGCTGATCGGCAGGTGGTCGGATAGCGGGTAATCGAGCACCGCCGCCCGCTCCACGGTCAACGAGTCGGACACGAGAATATGATCGATATTCCGCCGCGGCGCCCAGCTCGGATAGGTATACAGGCTCGGCAGCGGCTCGCGCAGCGTCGTGGTATCGAGCAGATGGCGCAGCTCGCGACTGTCCGAGCGGCAATTGAGATCGCCCATGACCACCACGTGCTTGAGCTCCCGCACCAGACCGGCGACGTAAGCCAGCTGACGCATGCGGGTGCGCGAGCCCAGGGCGAGATGCATCAGGATGACATCCAGGTCGTCGCCCGGACCGCCGAAGGTAATGTGCAGGGCACCGCGGCCGGGGATCATGCCTGGCAGCGGATGTTCGCGGATGCGCAGGGCTCGATGGCGGCTGAGCAGACCGTTGCTGTGCCGTGCCAGACGGCCGATACGACGATTGGTCTGATCGTGCCAGTACGGAAAGCCGGCACGCTCGCCCAGGTAGCGCGTCTGGTTGACGAAACCGCTACGCAGGCTGCCGGCATCCACTTCCTGCAGCCCGACCAGATCAAAGTCGCCGATCATGTCGGAGATCCGGTCGATATTGCCGGAGCGCTGCGGATGCGGCGTCAGCGTCTGCCAGCTCCGCATCAGGTAGTCACGGAAGCTGCTGGTGCGGATCCCGGTCTGGATGTTGTAGCTGAGTAGCCGGAGCGCATTGCCCGCGTTTCCGGCCGGCTCAACGGGGCACGACAGCTCGTCGGGCGCCACCTCCTGATCGGTGATCGACGACCGCTGGGTCATGCTCACCGGCCGGCCTGACGCTCCTTTTCGACCAGATAGTCGACAATCTCGAGCATCCGCTCGAAGCTGCCGGCTAGCTCGGTATCGATATAGTAGCGACCGTTCACTCCCATGGATGGCGTTCGCTGGACACCGTGTCGGCTGGCGGACCGTTCGGCGGAACGCATGGCTCCATCAACGGCGAAACCATCCCACTGGGCCCGCACGTCTTCCAGATCTACGTCCTGCTCCTCGAAGATCGCTTCCAGCGACTCGCGCGATTCCAGCCGCTGATTGCGGTCATGGAAGGCATGGAAGATGGCGCCGTGCACGGTATCGGTCACCTCCAGTGCGCTGGCGACCTGATAGGCCCGGGCCAGGTTCTCCCAGCTCGAGCGGAACACCACCGGGCTGCGCACCAGCTCCACGTCGTCGTCCAGTGTCTCGCTCCAGCGGTCGACCAGCGGATGAAAGGCATTACAGCCGGGGCACGCATAGGAAAAGAACTCGCGGACTTCGATTCGGTCGCCGGTCGACGTCCGGGCGTCGGACGACAGCACACGGTAGTCCTGCCCCTCCTCGAAGCTCTGGGCCATGGCCGAACCGGCCATCAACACCGACACCAGCAGACTGCCAAACCACTTGTTCATCATTACCCGACTCCTTTCGCAAAGACTGGCGGATCGCCACATGGGTCACTAGTCGCTTGGATCGCGAAAACCCGGCCGGGTTCTGCCGAAAGGGCGAGCCTGACACTTCCTTACCTTGAGGCAGTGACAACCATCGCCGAGAGGGCTCTGCTCCTGCAGCGTCTGTGCCCCCTTGTGGAACCGGACCCGTGACGCGGCGATTGCCGCGTCACGGGAGGACACCTCCGGCTACAGTTCGCCGTAGGAATGCAGCCCGGACAGGAAGATGTTCACCCCGAGGAACGTGAAGGTGACCACAGCCACGCCGATAATCGCCCACCATGCCATGGGCACACCGCGCCAGCCCTTGGTGAACCGCAGGTGCAGCCAGGCGGCATAGTTCAGCCAGGTGATCAGTGACCAGGTTTCCTTGGGATCCCAGGACCAGTAGCCGCCCCAGGCTTCGGCCGCCCACAGCGCACCCAGAATGGTGGCGATGGTGAAGAAGGCGAACCCGAGGGCGATGTTCTTGTACATCAGGTCATCCATGACCTCGGCCGACGGCAGCCCGCGGCGTTTCCACGCTTCCGGGTTGCGCGCCTGGACGACGTAGGCCACGCCGACCATCCCCGCGATGGCGAAGGCGCCATAGGCCACGAAGTTGGTGGGTACGTGAATCTTCATCCACCAGCTCTGCAGCGCCGGAATCAGCGGCTCGATTTCGTGGGCGCCCTGGGCGAAGTGATACCAGAGCAGGAAACCGATGGAGGCGCAGATGATGAGACCGACAAAACCGCCCATGGCGCGGGTCTTGTACCGGAACTCGTAATACAGATAGATCAGGCCGGTGGTGAAGGCGAACAGGACAAACACTTCGTAGAGGTTGGTGACCGGAATCCGGCCCACCTCCGGCGCGATCAGGTACGACTCCCACCAACGCACCAGCAGACCCACCAGGCCGGCGCCACTGGCAAGCCAGGTCAGCGCGGTGCCGACGCGCTCGAGAAACGGCGCGCGCAGCAGCAGTCCGGCGAAGTACACCGGTGTCGCCGCCAGGAACAGGGCGCACATCCACATGATGGCGGCCTGGCTGGACAACAGGTAATTGAGGAAGAAGTCCGACTGACCCGCTGCCAGGTCCGGGTAACGGGACAGGGAAAACAGCGTCACGACGGCCACGATGATGCTGAACAGCCGTGCCTGCTTCCACATCCAGCCGACGCCGACCAGGGTGGCCCAGCTCAGATACAGGATGCCCTGCTCGTAGCGGTCCATCCACGGCGCGAACTCGACGCTGGCATAGATGGTGCCGGCCAGAAACGCCAGCGCCCAGACCCAGTCGAAAGCCGACAGACGACGGAAGAATCCGCGCTCGTCAAAGTCGGCCACCAGTGATTCCTGTGGCGTGCTCATGCTTGCCTACCTCATGCGTCGCCGGGCGGTTGCCGGCTTTTATGTGATTCTGACTCTGCCGCACGGAGTCTTGTATCGAATTCCTCGCCCAACTCGGCGAACTTGCGCTCGAAAGTCAGCGGATCCCGCTGGTTCGAGCCGGCTACCAGCAACATGGTGCGCTCGCCATCGCGGCGGATCCAGCACCAGATACGCCGATGAGACACATAGAATAACAGCAGGATTCCAGCCACCAACAGGGCGCAACCCAGATACACGATGTTGGCTCCGGGTGCCCGCGCGATCTGCAGACCGGTGGCCTGGCGATGATTGTAACTGTCGAGTTCGAGGAACAATGGCACGCCGTATTCGGCCAGCGCCGGAATCGTCGACAGCGCGTCCTGGAAGAACATCTGATCGCTCTCGCCCAGCTCGCGATCCGGATCATCGCCAGCCGCCCGCAGGGCATCACTGAACGCCTCCCACAGCGTACGTTCCAGCACCAGTCGGGAGAACATCACCAGACTCTGCTGGGCGCCTTCCTCGCCCTGACTCGCCATCCGCGCTTCCAGATCCGTCATCACCGCGCCAAAACCTTCGTCGAGCAACTGCCGCACCAGCTCGCGGCCGGTTGCCGCGACCTGCGGTACCAGCTCCTCCTGATTCAGCCCGAATTCCTGCATGGCAACGGCCGCGCCGCGTTCGGAGGCGTCCCGCAGGCGTTCCTCACTGCTCAGAATGTCGTTGAACATGAAGAAGGTATCCGGCCGGTCATTGGCGTCCGCCGGAATATGCAGGTAGCGGAACGGTTCCTGTGGCGCCGTGCGCATCCCGCTGAGGAAGAACCGACGCCCGTCGATCTCCACCGAACGCATGTAATTGTGAAACTCCCGCGCGCTGCCATCCGCGCCGCGCAGACGGTACTCGAACGACGGCCCGAGCTCTTCCATCTCGCGGCTTTCGACCCCCGGCACGCGGCGCGTGTTGAAGGTCTCGAACTCGGTCAGCTCCAGGATCAGGCTGTTGCCGGCAATCTCGATTTCTTCGCGGTCACTGACGCGCTGCTCGATGTCGAGCGGGTCGGCCCCGTCACCCAGCAACGACCATCCACGCAAGGACAGCATCGAACCACCGTCCCCGAAGCTGGACTGGTAAATGGCATAACCATCAATGATCAGGGGGTGATTGACCCGCAGGGTATGGTGGATCGGTTCGTCGATATTGTCGCCGGTAACAATCAGGTCGCTCTCGAACAGGCTCGGCTCGCCGGTATCCCAATGTTCGACCCGGAACTCCTCGACCTCGATACGGAAGGGCAATTCCTGGACGATGTAGCCATCGCGCAGCGGCAGGAAGACAACCCGCGCACCACCGCCCTCCGGGATATTGACCATGCCCCGGAACGAGCTGCGGCCCGGCGGAATCCGGCTTTCCTCGCCGATCTGCGAAACCGGAATGTTGCGCGTCTCCAGCGTGAGGTCGCCGGTCCATTCCCGGTACTTGAGCATCAGATTGCCGTCCAGCAGACCGCCGATACAGATCACCACGATGGCCAGATGGGTCAGGATGTAACCGATCCGGTTGCTGGAGCCGGCCATGCCCGCAAGCAGGATCGCATCGCCATGATCCTTGCGACGCATCCGCAAACCGTTGTACTTCAGCGCCCGGGCCGCCACGGCCTCGACCTCGTCCGGTGCCAGCCGCGTCTGCCACTCCCGGTGGTTGGTGAAGGCGCGCAGCGAGCGTTCCTGCTGGTGCTCGCGGAACTTGCCCATCTCCCGGAGCATGCCCGGCGTCTGACGGGTCAGGCAGACCGAGACCGAGACCAGCAGGAAGCCCAGAATGCCGAGAAACCAGGTGGCGCTGTAGACGTCGTACAGGGCGAGCTTGTCAAAGATCGGGAACCAGAAGGGACCGAATTTGGACAGATAATCCTCGTACGGCTGATTCTGCTGCACCACCGTGCCGATCACCGAGGCAATGGCGACCGCGACCAGCAGCGTGATGGCCAGGTTCATGGAACCCAGGAAGTTCAGCAGAATGCTGACGTTGCCGCGGCTCCGTCGCTGGCGACGCGGCGCATCAATGTCTTGCGGGACGCTTGCCATACCTTGCCTGTCCTGATTGCTGCCACGCGAAAGCCGGGGATTCGGAGGCCGAAGGAGCACATTCGTACCTTTCAGCGGACAACGAATCCCCGGCTGGGTTCAAGCCATTGCAGTGCTGGACCGAGGGCAACCGCGATCGGTTACCCCGACAGAAAGATCACGAACCGCCTAGTCCTTGGAGCGCCGATGCAGACCGTTCATGTACGAGGAAACCGCCTCGATTTCCTCGTCGGTGAGGCGTTCGGCAATGCTCTGCATCATGCTGTTGCGACGCTCGCCATCACGGTACTTGGTCAGCTGAATTGCCGAATAGGTCGCATGCTGACCGGCGATGGCCGGCCAGCCCGCTGCGGACATGCCGCCACCGGCCGGGCCGTGGCAGGCCATGCAGGCCGCGACGCCCTTGTCGGGAATACCGCCGTGGTAGATTTCCTCGCCCAGGTCGACGAGGTCGGGGTCGGCCGCGCCGCTGGTAGACGGTGTCTGGGCGGCATAAAAAGCGGCCAGATCCTTCATGTCCTCGTCGCTGAGATCCTGTACCTGCTGCGCCATCAGCGCATTCTCGCGATCGCCCGATTGGTAGGCCTTCAGCTGCTCGTAAGTGTACCGGGCATTCTGCCCCGCCAGATTCGGCCACTCCGGGTTGCCGCTGATGCCATCGGCACCATGACAGGCCGCGCACGACGCCGACAGTTCCTGACCCCGCGACACATCGCCGGCCAGGCTGACGGACGTGAGAGACAGGGCGAGACTCGCAAGAATAAGGCTCTGCCAGATCTTCATGGACACTTGAACTCCTGGGGCGGCTAGACAAGCCGGGGGAAACAGCGCCGCAAGGACGCCAGAGTGAAGACAAACCGATCAGTTTTATACCAGCGCAGCCCGAAACGGTCAATTGAGGCAAAACCACGTGAACCGCGCCCAAGACCTTGCATTGACGGGCATATCGCCCGGCCGCAGGGTATCCTCCAGCCTTCCATGCAGAGACAGTGAAACCGGGCACCATGCAGACACGTTACCACCAGGCCCAATTTCTGATGAGCGCCGCCGAACTGGGCCAGTTGCCGCCGGATCAGGGCCGCGAAATCGCCTTCGCCGGACGCTCCAATGCCGGCAAGTCCAGCGCGCTGAATGTGCTGACCGGCCACAAGGGCCTGGCCCGGGTCAGCAAGACACCCGGGCGCACGCAATTGATCAACGTCTTTCCGTTATCCGACAACGAGGCCCTGATCGACCTGCCCGGCTATGGCTATGCCAAGGTGCCGGAGCGCGTGCGACGGCAATGGCAGGCGCTGCTGCCCAACTACCTGATGGAGCGGCAGGCACTGGTCGGTCTGATTCTGATCATGGACAGCCGCCACCCCTTGCGGGATTTCGATCAGCAGATGCTGGACTGGACCGGTGCTGCCGGCCTGCCTGTCCATATTCTCCTGAGCAAGGCGGACAAACTCAGCCGCGGTGCCGCCGGCAACACCCTGCAAGCGGTCCGCCGCGAACTGGAAACAAGGTCTCCACCGGTCAGTGTGCAACTGTTTTCGGCCCAGGATGGTCGCGGCACCGAGGACGCCCACCGCGTCATGGACGCCTGGCTCGACCAGCCCTGAGGAAACGAAACACGGCCGGAACTTCATTGCGGTGCAACAGTCATAATGGATGCGCCAGTGCCCGGCGCTGCCCGCTCCCTCCCCTTACGATCGAGCGGGCTTAAAGCGGCCTCTACCCCGGAGGTCGCGGATGTTGGCCCTGGTCTTTCCCCCGAAAGCCAGGGCCCTTTCTTTTCCGCCCCGCATACCCCGATGATCAGGGAAACGTCGAGCTACTCGCACTCCCGTGTTGGAGTCCGCATTTTTCTCAAGACAAAGCGCGCTGCGCAACGGTCGGGGTCATGCGGCTCAGCGGTTGGTTTCGATGCCGATCGGGCGGATGCCGGCTCCGGAACCGCCGTGAACCCATCCCTGGGGGCTTGACGATCGCGTCCCTGCGATCGACATTCCTCCGCCGACATCCGCCCGCCCGGCTTGATGCGGGTGGCTCCTGGGAGTGACGTGGCCTGGGCGGCGGCCCGAATCGGGCACTGCAGTTCTGGACGGGTTAACGGCGGTCCCGGAGAGGGAATGCCTGACCCCGGCTGGGCAACGCTCAGTGGGGTTGGCACTCGAACTGAAGCGCCCGACCGCTAGCGATGTCAGGCATAGGCGGGGGAATCGCTCAGTGTTTCCCTGCTAGTGCGCCTCTTCCCAGTTGTCGCCGACACCCACGTCCACCTCCAGCGGTACCGCCAGTTCCGCCGCCTCCGCCATGATCTCGGTGACCCGCGCCGCAACCGCAGCTGTATCGGCCGCCGGCACTTCGAACACCAGTTCGTCGTGGACCTGCATCACCAGCAGCACGTCCGGCTGCTCCTGTTCGAGCCAGGCGTGCACCCGGATCATGGCGCGCTTGATGATGTCGGCCGCGGTACCCTGCATCGGCGCGTTGATCGCGGTGCGCTCGGCATACTGCCGGCGCTGGGCGTTACGGGCATTGATCTCGGGCAGATGCAGGCGGCGGCCGAACACGGTCTCGACGTAGCCCTGCTCGCGGGCCTGGACGCGGGTCCGATCCATGTAGGCACGGACGCCCTCGAACCGCTCGAAATAGCGGTCAACATAATCCTGTGCCTGACCGCGTTCCACCCCCAGCTGTTTCGCCAGGCCGAAGGCAGACATGCCGTAGATCAGGCCGAAATTGATCGCCTTGGCGGCACGGCGCTGCTCGTCCGTCACCTGCTCCGGCGTGCTGCCGAACACCTCGCCGGCCGTGGTGCGGTGGATGTCCTGGCCCTCGGCAAACGCCCGGCGCAGGGTGTCGTCGCCGGACAGGTGCGCCATGATGCGCAGTTCCACCTGGGAGTAGTCCGCCGCCAGCAGCCGGTAGCCTGATTCGGCGATGAAGGCCTTGCGGATGCGCCGACCCTCCTGCGTGCGCACCGGAATGTTCTGCAGATTCGGATCGGAGGAGGACAGTCGTCCGGTGGCCGTCACCGCCTGATGATACGAGGTGTGCACCCGACCGGTATCCGGGTCGATCATGCGCGGCAGCTTGTCGGTATAGGTGGAACGCAGCTTGGACAGGCCGCGGTGTTCGAGAATCAGATGCGGCAGATCGTAGTCGTGGGCCAGCTCCTGCAGCACCGACTCGGCCGTGGACGGCTGTCCTTTGGGCGTCTTCTGCAGTACCGGTAGCCCCTGACGTTCGTACAGGATCTCCTGGATCTGCTTCGGCGAGCCCAGGTTGAACGGTCCGCCGGCGGCCTCGAAAGCAGCCTGTTCGACCCGCTGCATGCTCTCGGCCAGTTCCCGGCTCTGCTCGGCGAGACGCTTGCGATCCACCAGCACACCATGTCGCTCCATGCGCGACAGTACCGGCACCAGCGGCACCTCCAGATCGCGATAGACGGCTGCCAGCGAGGGCACCGCTTCCAGTCTCGGCCACAGCGTCTGATGCAGTTGCAGCGTGACGTCCGCGTCTTCAGCGGCGTAACCGGTGGCCGTATCGACGTCCACCTGATTGAAGCTCAGCTGCTTTGCCCCCTTGCCGGCCACGTCCTCGTACTTGATCGTGCCGCGTCCCAGGTATTTGAGGGCCAGCGAGTCCATGTCATGCCGGGTCGCCGTGGAATCCAGCACGTAGGATTGCAGCATGGTGTCGTGCGCCACCCCGCGCAGCGTGATCCCGGCCCGCGCCAGGACACTCATGTCGTATTTCAGGTTCTGCCCGACCTTGGCCCGCTCCGGATCCTCCAGCAGCGGCCGCAATCGCTCGAGCACCCTGTCACGATCCAGCTGATCCGGCGCACCGGGATAGTCGTGCGCCAGCGGAATGTAGGCCGCCCGGCCGGGCTCCACGGCCAGACAGACGCCGACGATATCCGCCTGCATGTAGGCCAGACTGGTGGTTTCCAGATCCACCGCGAACAGTTCGGCCTGAGCGATACGCTGCAGCCAGTCCTCCAGCAATCCCTCGCTGTTGACCTGCACGTACTCCGTGTCGGGCGCTGCGGCGACGGGTTCGGGCTGCGCCGCCCCGTCATCCTCGTCCAGCTGCGCCAGCCAGCTCCCGAATTCGAAGCGCCTATAGAGGCGCCGCAGGGTCTCGGTGTCGGGTTCGCCGCGCGCCAGGCTGCCCAAGTCCCGACCCAGTTCCACGTCGCAGCGGATGGTGGCCAGTTCGCGGCCCATCGGCAGCACTTCGAGATGCTCGCGCAGGCGCTCGCCGACCTTGCCCTTGACCTCATCGGCCCGGGCCATGACGCCGTCCAGATCTTCGAACTGCTGCAGCCACTTCGCTGCGGTCTTGGGACCGGCGCCGGGAATGCCGGGAATGTTGTCGGAGGTATCTCCGACCAGGGCCAGATAATCGATGATCCGCTCCGGCGGTACGCCGAATTTTTCCCGCACACCATCGATATCCATGGACTTGCCGCTCATGGTGTTGAGCAGGGTGATCCGCGGCGACACCAGCTGCGCCATGTCCTTGTCGCCGGTGGAGATCACCACATCCTGACCGGCCGCCTCGGCCTGGCGTGCCAGCGTGCCGATGACGTCATCCGCCTCCACGCCATCGATTTCGAGCAACGGCAGCCCCATCGCCTCGACGATCTCCTTCAGCGGCTTGATCTGCGGCCGCAGATCGTCCGGCATCGAAGGCCGATTGGCCTTGTACTGATCGTAGAGATCGTCGCGGAAGGTGCGCCCCGGGGCATCGAACACCACCGCCATCGGACCATCGGGATATTCCGCCAGCAGCTTGCGCAGCATGTTGACCACGCCGTAGATCGCACCGGTGGGCTCGCCGTCGGCATTGGTCAGCGGCGGCAGGGCATGAAAGGCGCGGTACAGGTAGGACGAGCCGTCTACCAGAACCAGAGGCGCGGATTGATCCGCCATGGGCACGAGATCCTTGCAAGTCGGTGAAACGGGACGCCTGGGCCGGGCATTACGGCCTGACCCGGCGCGGCGTTGTGCCGTAGGATACCTGCACCATTACTCAAGGACACACGGAGCCGTCGCTGCATGAGCAATCCGGACAAGCAGTTCCCCGGCCGACCGCCGATCAACGACTCGATGATGACCCGCGAGTCCTGGAAAATCTTCCAGATCATGGCCGAGTTCGTCGAAGGCTTCGAACGGCTGGCCCATATCAAGCCATCAGTGAGCATTTTCGGCTCGGCCCGGACGGCACCGGATCACCCGTATTACAAGTTGGCCGAAGAGACGGCGAAGCAGCTGTCGGACGCCGGCTTCTCGGTGGTCAGCGGCGGCGGCCCGGGGATCATGGAGGCGGCCAACAAGGGCGCCCAGGCCGGAAAGTCGCTGAGCATCGGTCTGAACATCCAGCTGCCGATGGAGCAGTCCGGCAACCCGCATCAGGACATCAGCCTCAACTTCCGCCACTTCTTCTCGCGCAAGGTCATGTTCGTCAAATACGCCTCGGCCTACGTGGTACTGCCCGGCGGCTTCGGCACCCTGGACGAACTGGCCGAAATCCTGACCCTGGTGCAGACCGGCAAGACCCGACGTATCCCGATCATCCTGGTGCACAGCGAATTCTGGAGCGGACTGCTGGACTGGTTTCGCGAGCATCTGGTCAACGAAGGCATGATCGATGCCGAGGACCAGGAGCTGTTCAAACTGGTGGATGATCCGGCGGACGCGGTCAAGGCCATCTTCGACCATTACGAGCACCGCGGCTTCGAACCGTCGGCGAGGGAGAGGGAGATCCTGCTTGATCTGTAATTTTTCAAGTTACAGATCAAGCCGCTCAAAGTTGAACGTTCAAGGTTCCAGGTAACTGAATTCGAACCTCGAACCTCGAACCTCGCCGATCTCCGATCGGCGCTACCCGACCGGCTCCAACTTCGCATATGCCGCAACCAGCCACTTTTCGCCGACGCTGCTGAAATTGACCTGGACGCGGGCACTGGGGCCCTGGCCTTCGTACTGGATGACCACGCCCTCGCCGAATTTCTGGTGATGCACCGGCTGTCCCAGGCGCAGCGCGCCGGGCTCCGGTTGCTGGTCGATCAGGCCGCGGCGAACTGCCATTTGCGGACGCGAAACACTGACCCGCGTGCGGATCTGGTGCTGGTGCTCCTCGGGGATTTCACGCAGGAAACGTGATGGTGCACAGAAATTGTCACTGCCGTGCAAACGGCGTTTCTCGGCCCAGCTGAGCAATAGCCGTTCCCGGGCACGGGTCATGCCCACGTAGCAGAGCCGACGTTCCTCCTCGAGCCGTTCCGGATCCTCGGCCGACATGCGGTGCGGGAACAGCCCTTCCTCCATGCCCGACAGGAACACCACCGGAAACTCCAGCCCCTTGGCCGAGTGCAGAGTCATCAGCTGGACGCAGTCCTCCCACTCCTCGCCCTGGCCTTCGCCGGCCTCCAGCGCGGCGTGGGACAGGAACGCGGTGAGCACGTCCATCTCGCCGTCATCCTCCCATTCCTGCTCGAAGCCGCGCGCGGCGCTGACCAGTTCGTTCAGGTTGTCCAGCCGGGATTCGCCACGATCATCGCCCTGCTTGCCGAACAGCTCGCGCAGGCCACTGCCGCGAATCACCGTCTCCATGCGCTGGGCCAGCGGCTGATCACGGGACGTTTCATCGAGGGTGTCGATCAACGCGAGAAACTTGCCGACGGCAGTGGCGGCGCGGGCCGGCAACAGCCGTTCATCATGCGCCCGGGCGGCCGCCTGCCACAGGGTCAGGCCGCGATTCCGCGCCTGCTCCCGCAGCGTGTCCAGGGTCTTGCCACCGATGCCGCGGGCCGGCGTGTTCACCACCCGTTCGAAGGCCGCGTCGTCATCCCGCTGGTTGGCGAGTCGCATGTAGGCCAGGCCGTCCTTGATTTCCGCGCGCTCGAAAAACCGCAGACCGCCATACACCTTGTATGGCACGCCGTGGGCCAGCAGGGCCTCTTCGAACACCCGCGACTGGGCGTTGGAGCGGTACAGGATGGCGAACTCGGCCCGGGCCCGACCGGTCTGCAGCTCGTCGCGGATGCGGGCAACCACGAACCTGGCCTCGTCCAGCTCGTTGAAGGCGGCATAGACATGGATCGGTTCGCCGTCGACGCCATCGGTCCAGAGCTTCTTGCCCATGCGGCCACTGTTGTGGCCGATCAGGGCATTGGCGGCATTCAGGATATGCGCGGTGGACCGATAGTTCTGTTCCAGCCGCACGGTGCGGGTGTCCGGGTAGTCCTCGGCGAAGCGCCGGATGTTCTCGACCCGGGCACCGCGCCAGCCATAGATCGACTGGTCATCGTCACCGACCACGAAGGCGTCGGCGTCGACACCGATCATCTGCTGCAGCCAGGCGTACTGAATCCGGTTGGTGTCCTGGAACTCGTCCACCAGCACATGCCGGAACTGCTCGCGGTAGTGCTGCAAAAGCGCCGGCGTGCGCTGGAGAGTCTCGTAGGCGCGCAGCAGGAGTTCTGCGAAGTCCACCTGGCCGCCACGATCACAGGCCTGCTGGTAGGCACGGTAAATCCGCACCATGCGATCGGTATAGGGGTCGCTGCCGTCGCCGATGGCGTCAGGCCGCTGGCCCTCGTCCTTGTGCCCGTTGATGAAGCCCTGCACCTGTTTGACCGGCCAGCGCGATTCGTCGATCTCCAGCGCGCGCATGACCCGCTTGATCAGGCGCCGCTGGTCTTCCGAGTCGAGGATCTGAAAGGTGTCCGGCAGACCGGCTTCGCGGGCATGACGACGCAGCAGGCGGTGACACAGCCCGTGAAAGGTGCCGACCCACATGCCGGCCGCGCTGAAACCCAGCAGGGCCTCGATGCGGCCCCGCATCTCGCCGGCCGCCTTGTTGGTGAAGGTCACCGCCAGCACGGAATAGGGCGAAACACCCTCGACCCGCGCCAGCCAGGCCGCCCGATGCACCAGCACGCGGGTCTTGCCGCTGCCGGCGCCGGCCAGCACCAGCGTCCGCCCGAGCGGCGCGGACACCGCCTCGCGCTGGGCATCATTCAGAGGATCGAGCAGATCGGAAACGTCCATGGCGTCGGAGTGTATCAGGGGATCGGCGACGGTCGGAGCACCATTTGGGCTACCGGGTTGTCTCCGGATGCCGCAAACTGCGGACTCCAACGCAGGCGTGCGAATACTTCAGCGTTTCCCTAAACACCCGCTGCAATGGACTGTCGCGACGCAGGCCGGAACGGGCCACCCTCCGCCAAGGACCATGGAATCGTGAGCGACATCGATCAGGACATAGAAGGCCACGATCAGGACGCGGTGACGCCCGGGACAGGCGTCCGCGCCGCGAATGATCCGCGCGGTGCCCATATACTGTCGACGGAACGCAACGTTCACGAGTTGCTCGACGCCATGGTCGATGGCGTGTTCATCGCCAGTGATTTCCGGTTCGTCTTCTGCAACCACGCCATGGCCGATCTGGTCGGTGTCACCCCCGAGCGGTTCATCGGACAGCCTTTTTCGACTTTCGTCGCCGCCGAATTCCTGGGCATCTGGACCGAACGCTTCGAAAAGCGCATCAGCGGTGTCCGCGATGTCCCGCGCCGCTATGAAGTGCGGCTGCTGAACGGGCGCGCGCGCAGCGAGATCTGGGTGGAACTTATCGCCACCCCGATCCGGTTCTCGAACCAGCCTTCGGTACTCGGTATCGTCCGCGACATCAGCGATCGCAAGACGGCGGAACAGGTGATCTGGGCCCAGGCTCATCTCGACGTCGTCACCCGGCTACCCAATCGCTTTCTGCTGACCCGGCAGCTGGAGGATGCGCTGGAAAACGCTCGCCAGCGTGCCGAGTCGCTGGCCCTGCTGTTCATTGATCTGGACGAATTCAAGCAGATCAATGACGTGTACGGCCATGACCACGGCGACAAGGTGCTGGCACAACTGGCAGCCCAGTTGCAGGCCTGTATCGGCGAACGCGAGTTGCTGGCCCGCTTCGGTGGCGACGAATTCAACGTGCTGTGTCCCGGTGCCGGCTCGGACGCGGCAATCGAGCAGATCGGCGAACGCCTGCTGAAGGCCATCAACAGCCCGTTCCAGCTGGGTGGCAAACGTCTTCAGGTACGGGCCTCGATCGGCGCCGCCCGCTTTCCTCAGGATGCCGACAACGCCGAGGATCTGCTACGTCATGCCGATCAGGCGATGTACGACGCGAAACGGGCCGGCAGCAACAAGCTGCGCCTGTTTCACCGGGAACTGGACGCGGCCAACCGGCGCAAGGGCGCCATCACCTCGGGGCTCGACCGCGCCCTGCGGGAGGATGAGCTGTTCTTCCTGTACCAGCCGATCGTGAATATTCAGACCATGAGCATCGACAAGGCGGAGGCCTTGATCCGCTGGCGGGACCTCGATGGCACCATCATCAGCCCTGCGGATTTCATCCCGGTCGCGGAGGATACCGGCCGTATCGTCGAAATCGGCAATCACATGCTCGGCGTGGCACTGGATTTCGGCCTCGCATGCCGCCGGGAGCTGGCCGAATCGTTTCAGGTGACGGTCAACATATCGGCCGTGCAGCTATCCGACATCGACTCGAAGTTCGAGGCGATCCTCCTGCAACGTGCCAGGGAAAACCGCCATCGCGCGCCGATCTGCATCGAACTGACCGAATCAACATTTCTTGACCCGCGACCGCACGTGAAAGAGCGGCTGCGCCTCCTGCAGGAAGTCGGTTATGCCGTGGCCATCGACGATTTCGGTACCGGGTATTCGGCACTCTCCTATCTGCGCGCGCTGGACGTGGATTACGTCAAGATCGACCGCGCATTCATTTGCAATCTGGCCCGTGGCAACAAGGATTTTCACATCCTCAAGGCGATCGTCATGCTGGCCCACGAGATAGGCGCACGGGTGATCGCCGAAGGCATCGAGACGGATCGTCAGTTCGCCCTGGTGCGGATGAGCGGATGCGACTTTGCACAGGGCTACCATTTCTCGCGGCCGTTGATGCCGGACGCCCTGGTCGAGACGGTGCAGAGGTTCAATCGAGGCAGGCGGGACGACAAGCCGGGGTAAACATCCGGCCACCGATGTGGCCGGCCATTGCCGACCCACCAAAGCCGGAGGAGGCGCACCCCACGCGTTGCACCTCCTCCGGATACAGGGACGACGTTGCGGTGGCTTGAGCCACCATTGCTGGCCGCGCTAGTGGCTGATCATCCAGGGCCGGGCGGACGGAAACATCTTCTTGCCGTCCGCCGTATAGAACACTTTCGGCTTTGTCACGCCATGATCGTGACAGCCACAGCCCTTGCCATGCCGATGTTCAGCCCTGGCCTGATCCTCGGCCCGATGCTCGGGTGTCGAGAACCGGGGCTCATGACGGCTACGCTCGTTCCGCGCGATGGCATCGCGCCGCGCCGGAGCCATCGCCAGCAATTCGGGCGGCAACATGACCACCCGTCCCGCCGGCGTGCCGCACTGCGGACACGGTTTGGGCTGGGCACTTTCCGACAGCATGGCCAGTTCGTGAAACAGGCCATGCTCCCGGCACTTGTAGTCGTACAGGGGCATGCGTCTCACTCCTTGTCAGGGGAGAGCGGCACATCCATGGCACCGCTGGCCTTGGCCTGCGGTCCATCAGCGCCCGGGTTGATGTCGAAGTCGAAGATACCGGTCGGCAACCACAGCGTGGCGCAGGCGTTGGGTATGTCCACGACACCGCTGATATGACCCTCGACCGGGGCACAACCGAGGATGGCGTAAGCCTGGGCTCGGCTGTAGCCGAACTTGGTCAGATATTCGATGGCGTTCAGGCAGGCCTGCCGGTAGGCCACATGGACATCCAGGTAATGCTGCTCCCCCTGTTCGTCCACCGAGATGCCTTCGAAGATGACGTAATCGTCGTAGCGCGGCTTGATCGGGCTCGGCTTGAAGATCGGGTTCTTGATCCCGTATTTCTTCATCCCGTCCTTGATCACGTTGACCCGCATGTGGATCCAGCCGGCCATTTCGATGGCGCCACAGAACGTGATTTCGCCATCGCCCTGACTGAAGTGCAGATCACCCACCGACAGACCGCCGCCCTTCACGTAGACGGGGAAGTAGATCTTGGAGCCGCGGGAAAGATCCTTGATGTCACAGTTGCCACCATGCTCCCGGGGCGGCACGGTACGCGCGCCCTCGGCCGCCGCGACCCTGGCCTGATCGGCCGGCATACGGCCCATATGGGCGGTGTCGGCATAGGGCAGGGCAGCCAGCGGCGGCACCCGGTCAGGGTCGGTGTCGACCAGGGCCGTCTCGCGCTTGTTCCACTCGGCCAGCATTTCCTTTGACGGCAGACAGCCGATCAACCCCGGGTGGATCAGGCCTGCGAACTCGACATTGGGAATGTGCCGCGACTTGGTGAACATGCCATTGAAGTCCCAGATGGACTTCTGGGCCTCGGGAAAATGTTCGGTCAGGAAGCCGCCGCCGTTCTTCTTCGAGAAGAAGCCGTTGAAACCCCACTGGCTCTGCTCGAAGGCACCGATGTCGAGGATGTCCACTTCCAGCAGATCGCCGGGCTCGGCGCCCTCGACCCCGACCGGGCCGGACAGGAAATGCACCTGGGTCAGATCGACGTCGCGGACGTCGTCGGCGCTGTCATCATCCTTGATCTGTCCCCCGGTCCAGTCGTAGCACTCGACGATGAAATCGTCGCCCGGCTTGACCGTGGCCACCATCGGGATATCCGGATGCCAGCGATTGTGGATCATGTCGTTCTCGTAGCAGGACTTGTCCAGATCAATCTTGATAATGGTATCGGCCATGGCCATCACTCCTTGGGTTTCGATGGATCGGTGCTCCAGTTCCTCGTATCACTATCCGCAAAGCCCCCGACGAGAGCCATGCGTCATTTGACGTAGTCCGGACACGGTGCGACCACCAGCGCACCGTCCTGCAGATCGGCCCTGAGGCGACCCGCGCCGGGGTTCGTCAACAAGCTGTGCGCCACTGCCGGCAGCAACTCTGCGCGCAGCCTGCGAGCCAGATCCCGGGCGCCAAAGCGGGGGTCATAACCCTCCTGCAACCGGTTCCTTGCCGAACGACTGAGGCTCAGGTGCACGTCGCGTCGGGCCAGACGCTGGTTGAGCTTCAGCAACTCCAGGTCCAGCAGGTCCTCGAGCCGGCCCGGCGGCATCGGCTGGTAATGGAGAATGCGGTCGATGCGGTTGATGAATTCCGGCTCGAAGCGTTCGTGCAGGGCATCCTCCAGCAACTGCCGCTGCTTTTCGGGATCGGGCTTGAACAGCCGTCGCCAGCCGCGCCGGAAACGGTTCTGGTAGCGAGCGAGTTCCCTGGCGCCCAGATTGCTGGTCATGAAAACCAGGGAATTCCGGAAGTCGATCCGCCGGTTGCCGGCGGGCAGCGTCAGCCAGCCGCTGTCGAGAATGTTGAGCAGGCTGCGGATAACCTCCGGACTGGCCTTCTCCAGTTCATCGAACAACACCACGCTGGGCTTGCTGAAACTGCCCCGGATCCGGTCGGCGTCGAACAGGCTGTGCCCTTCCTTGCTACCCACGTACCCCGGCGGCGCGCCGACCAGCGCCGAGGCATAGTGCTCCTGGCTCAGGGTATTCATGTCGATCCGGGACAGGGCGTCGTCGGTGTCATGAATGGCCCGGGCCAGCAGACGAACCGTCTCCGTCTTGCCGACACCGGTGGGCCCGAGCAGTAGACAGATACCCAGCGGGCGTTGCTCGGGAGCGAGATCGGCCTTGACCACCTGCAACAGGTCGGACAATTCCGCCAGCGCCTGCTCCTGCCCGAGGATCCGCCGTTGCAGGTGGTCCATCACCTGTAACGGCTCGAAGGTGAAGCGGGCCGCCGTCGGCGCGGATGCCAACTCCTGCTGACGACGCTGGTCCTCCAGGCGATCGTTGATGAAAGGCATATCGCTTGCTCAGCCTTCCGCGCCTTTCTCTTTGCCCTCGACGGGCAGGTTGCCGACCGGGCACTGCGCCACACCGATGGTGGAGCGGGTAAAGCCCTCGACCTGCTCGCGGGCCTTCTCTGCATCGAGTACCCAGGTCCGGTAGAAGTCGAACGGGCAGTTGGCAACGCCCTTGTCACCATCGCCGGATGCATGGACACCCGTGTAGCCGCGGTGCAGCAGCTTGAACAGATGATTCTGGGACTGATCGTTGGCGCGGGCATCGCGAATCTGGCTGACCGACAGCTGGGCATACTGCACGCCCATGTCTTCCTCGCCGCATTCGCCGAGGGTACGACCATCGAAACCGACGATCGCGGAATGCCCGAAGTAGCTGTAGACGCCGTCGAAGCCGGTGGCGTTGGCCACCGCCACATAGCTGTTATTGGCCCAAGCCATGGTCTTGGCCATCATGACCTGCTGATCCTTGGCCGGGTACATGTACCCCTGGCAACGCACGATCAGCTCGGCACCCTTCATCGCGCAATCGCGCCAGATTTCCGGGTAGTTGCCGTCATCACAGATGATCAGGCTGACCTGCATGCCCTTCGGACCCTCGCAGACGAAGGTTTCGCCGCCTGGATACCAACCCTCGATCGGGCACCAGGGCATGATCTTGCGGTACCTCTGAACGATCTCACCCTCGTTGTTCATCAGAATCAGGGTGTTGTAGGGATGCTTCTTCGGGTGCTCCTCGTGACGCTCGCCAGTCAGCGAGAACACGCCCCAGGTATTCGCCTCGCGGCACGCTTTCGCGAAGATTGCGGTTTCGTCACCGGGGACGACGGATGCCGTTTCCATCATCTCGTCGTGGTCGTACATGATCCCGTGGGTGCTGTACTCGGGGAAGATCACCAGGTCCATGCCCGGCAGGCCTTTCTTCATGCCCACCACCATGTCGGCAATCTTCTGCGCGTTTTCTAGCACTTCGGCCCGGGTATGCAGACGCGGCATCTTGTAGTTCACCACGGCAACGCCGACCGTATCGTCGCTGCTGGAAATATCACCATGACGCATGAGTTACGTCCTCTTGCTCGTGAAAAAGACCGGCGGTGAGCGTGGGGCCACCGCCGGAACGGAGGAGAGTCGTTACGGGAAACGCCGAGCGACTCCCTAGATCTGGAGCTGCAGGCCCAGCACCATGAAGTTGTTGCTGGAGCTACCGCTTTCGCGTTCGGTTCCACCGATCAGCGCAGCCCGGGCGTTATGCCCGTTCATGATGTAGTTCAGGCCGCCCTCGACCCGCTCGACGTTCGGTCCGTTGTCGTTGTCCAGACGCTGATAGCGAATCTGCGGCTGGATCCGGCCGATGCCGACAACCTGCGGGAACAGGAAGCTGCCAAGCACGAAGTAGCCGTCACCCTCATAGCCGAAATCGGGGTCGGGAATACCGTCGTAGTCGAAGTCGTAATAGGCCGCTTCCAGTGTGAACACGCCGTTCGGCATGTTGCGCTCCATCAGGAAGTCCACGCTCCAGCCGGTGAAGTCACCCTTGTCAGAGAATGTGCCGTCATTCTCGAGGGTGCCGGTGGCGTCCTTCTGATACTGGCCGGTGAGACCGAAGGCGAGGATGTCCTTTTCGCCGTAATAGGTGCTGGCGTTGTAGTAACCCGGCTCCGGATCCCACAGGTTCAGGGTCAGCCGGCCGGCATACAGGAGGTTGTCCTTGTCGTTCGGGTTAGCTGATTCCGACGCGTCCGCGCTGACGAGATCCCGTTTAAAGCCCTGGAACGCGCCGACCTGATACTTGAAGGCCCCGCCTCCCACCTGACCCCAGATGGCGAGACCGTCGTCACGACCGATGAACTCGTTGGGATAGGCCTGAACCAGCGGGAAGTCGAAAGTGCCGAGGAAGTACGGGCCACTCAGGTTGGAACGATCGGTGGGCGGAATCAGACGCCCGGCCCAGACGTTGAAGAGGTCGTCGGGCTCGAAACGGATCAGCGCGTCCAGCAATTCGATGGAGCCGTCACCGTCACGCTCGGTGTTGAAGGTGAAGCCCAGGTACGGCAGCAACTGGCCGTTCATGTAGAGCCGGATGCTTTCCAGCGCGAAATCCGTCGAGTAATCGTCACCGCTCGGCGCAGCATCTTCCACTGCACGGAACGTGGTGCGCAGCCCGGCGCCCAGGGTCACGGAACGCCCTGCGTCGTCCTCCCAGACCGTGGTGCCGGCGAAGGCCGGCGCCGCTGTGCCCAGAGTGGTGACCAGACCGAGGCCGAGAGCGGCAAGCAGTGACGGCCCCCTCCCGATCGGCGAACGCTGGGCCCGGGTGGAACGCATGGAATGATCGGGATGTTGCATCGGTTTCTACCCCTTGCTTGATGGTGCTCGTTGAATGACGCGACCAGTCCGTCGGATGCGGCCGACCGTGCCTGTGGCATGACAAGCAGGAAATTGCAGAGGGCGTGCCAAATCAGAGACTTAGAGATGGCCTCATGGTGAATCCGGACCAATGGCAGGCATGACGTCCTGTAACGGGGTGCGACGCAAAAGCTTGTTTACAAGAGGGAAAAGATCCTGCTCGCGATGGTTGAAGCGAAAACAGATTTCACCCAGGTAAGGCGGCAGGTTTTTTGGCGGCACACCGCGGTAGGAATGCAGCCAGTGATTGACGAAGCTCCAGAAGTTTTCCAGGCCGTCGCCGGGACGTCCGGTAGTACCCGAGAGATCCCGCCGCTGGATGCTGATGCGGTCGTTGCGGAACTCCATGATCGCCTGCGGTCGCACGACATCGGCCCCTAGCGGCACGCCCGCCGGGTCAAGTAGCCGTGCACAACCGTCTTCCAGACACACGCCGAGGCGCAACAGGCCGCTATCCGCTGTGCCGCTGGAGGTCGCGACGGACAGTGTCGCCAGTTGCTCGATCGCCAGTGCGGCTCGCGTCAGCCGGTAGAATCGCTCGATGGTCGACGGTGCCAGCGCCAGGCGGAAGCGAAGCCGATAGGCGGGCACCCCGAGGACAAAGAATTCCAGAAGCCGGGTCTTGTCACGGCCGCTGATGCGCTGCGCATCCCAGACCACCCGGTAGCGATAACGGTGCCCGCAACGCCGACACTTCCAGCGCCCGTCGGACAGGTGCCAGGCCGGTTTGGCAGCACACGACGGACAACGACGGCTCATCGCGTCGACACTCCGGTCCAGTTCGGCAGGGAGGGCTCAGCAGACATGCGGTCCTCGCCCGGACAGGCCGTTTGCCGCAACGCACCAATGGTGTCCGCCGCCCCGGAAACGTGCACCCGGAAGGTGCCGAAAGCCCCAGAAACGGATCCAGAACCCACTGTTTTTATTAGTTTTTTATACGTCATTTGACGTAGTTTTCCTGCAACATTCCGGCGTCGACGATGAAATCGCGGACCAGATCGCTGCCGGTGCCCTGACGCAGTGCAGTAAACACGTACGGCTTGTCGCCGCGCATCCGGGCGGCATCCCGGTCCATGACCTCGAGCGAGGCACCGACCATCGGCGCCAGGTCGATCTTGTTGATCACCAGCAGATCCGACTGGGTAATCCCCGGCCCGCCCTTGCGCGGAATCTTGTCGCCGGCGGCCACGTCGATGACGTAGATGGTGAGGTCGGACAGTTCCGGGCTGAACGTGGCCGACAGGTTGTCCCCGCCGCTTTCGACGAACACCAGGTCGAGTTGCGGAAAGCGTGTCTGCAGATCCGCCACGGCCGCCAGGTTCATCGAGGCGTCCTCGCGAATCGCGGTATGCGGACAGCCACCGGTTTCGACGCCGATGATTCGCTCTGCCGGCAGGGCACCCCGCCGGGTCAGGAACTCGGCATCCTCCCGGGTGTAAATGTCATTGGTCACCACGGCGATCTCGAACTGGTCACGCAGGGCGTGACACAACACCTCGAGCAGGGCGGTCTTGCCGGACCCGACCGGACCGCCGATACCAACACGCAATACCGATTGCTCACTCATGAATGCTCCTCATGCAGGCTTCGCTCCGCCGTGGCGGAGGCGGGGAGATCAGCTTCGGAAAAGCCGGGAGTACTGGGTCTCATGCTGACTGCTGGCGATGGCCACGCCGGGCGCACTGCCGCCGATGGCCTCGTCACGGAGCTGCAGGCCGTCGGTCGCGGCCTGCATGACCGGTTGCGCCAGGCCCAGCAGAAGTCGCTGGCCGTCGGTCTGACCCAGTGGCACCAGCTTGATGGCCGCCGCCGTCTGGTTTTCACACCAGCTCCAGAGGTAAGCCTCGGCGCCATCGGCGAGCGGGATTCGCCACGCGACCAGAGCCAGGGAAAAGAGAGTGGCCCAACTGGCATCGGGCCGGTCCACCCAGGGCGCGGCCGACGGCAGCTCCAGATCCCGCAACAGTCGCGCCAGCGCCTGACCGAGGTGCCGGTCTTCGGAAGCCAGTTCGGCAGTTTCGCGGCAGGCACGCAGGCGGCGACTGAGATGGCGGAGCCTGGCGTCGTCATCCGCCTGCCAGGCGGCATGAAGACGCGCCAGCAGGGGGATATCGGTGACCGACAGGTTGTGCCGCAGCTGACCCCGCAGCCAGGCATCCACGTCTTCGAGGCGTCGGACCCAGCCAGCCTGCACCGCAGCCTCCAGACCACCGGAAAAGGCATAGGCACCGATCGGCAGCGTCGGACTCAGCAATTGCCAGAGCCGCTGCCGACTCTGTCCCTCGGTGTCAGTGACCGGCAACGAGACCATGGTCGGTCGATGGCGGCGATGCCGAAGGACCGGCATGCGAATGGTGGTGATGATAGGCGCCCGCTTCGGGCTCGAAGGGCGCGCGCTCGGTCACCGGCTTCAGACCCAGACTGCGCACCATGTCGTCCAGCACATGATCATGCTGGTAACGCGCAAAATCCGCGCCGATCTGCAGCATCACATGCCGATTACCGAGGTGATAACACAGCCGGGCGAGACGCTGGCGGTGATGGCAGTAAACCGTGGACACGGTTTCCGGCGCGGCCTCGACCCGGATCACGCGGCCGTTGGTGGCCCGCAGCAAGTCCCCGTCGCGCAGGACCCGACCGCGTTCCAGAAACACGCCGACGTCATTGCCGTCCAGCAGCACGGCGCGAAACCGGCTCTTCTGACGCACCGCGAACGGCTGCACCAGCACGCCGCTGATCTCGGCCTCGGAGGCCTCGACCCGTTCTGTCAGACGCAACATGGGTCTCCTCCTTGATCAGAACAGGAAATAGCGCTGCGCCATGGGCAGGCTGTCCACGGGCTCGCAGTGCAACAATTCGCCATCGGCCCGGACCTCGTAGGTCTCCGCGTCCACCTCCATGGTTGGCAGCCAGTCGTTCAACACCATGGAGCGCTTGTTCACCGTGCGGCAGCCTCGCACGGCGAGCAGCGGTCGCTGCAGATTCAGCGTGTCCGCCAGCCCCGACTGCACGGCTGCCGCCGAGGCAAACGTCACCGAGGTGGCATGACGGGCACCGCCATAACTGCCGAACATCGGGCGGTAGTGCACCGGCTGCGGCGTGGGAATCGAGGCGTTCGGGTCGCCCATCGGGGCATAGGCGATAAAGCCACCCTTGATGATCAGGGCCGGTTTGACGCCGAAGAAGGCCGGATCCCAGAGCACCAGATCGGCCAGCTTGCCCGGTTCCACCGAGCCGACTTCGTGCGCGATGCCGTGGGCCAGTGCCGGATTGATCGTGGTCTTCGCGATGTAGCGGCGGGCGCGGAAATTGTCGTTGCCCACCGAGTCCTGGGCCAGCGGACCCCGTTGCACCTTCATCTTGTGCGCGGTCTGCCAGGTACGAATCAGGTTCTCGCCGACCCGCCCCATGGCCTGGGAGTCGGAGGAAATGATCGAAAACGCACCGAGGTCGTGCAGGATGTCTTCGGCGGCGATGGTTTCCCGCCGGATCCGCGATTCGGCAAAGGCCACATCTTCGGCGATGCGGGGATCCAGGTGATGACACACCATCAGCATGTCGAGATGCTCGTCGATGGTGTTGACGGTAAAGGGCCGGGTCGGATTGGTGCTGGATGGCAGCACGTTCACCTGGCCGCAGGCCTTGATGATATCCGGCGCGTGCCCGCCGCCCGCGCCCTCGGTGTGGTAGGTATGAATGGTGCGGCCCTTGAATGCCGCGAACGTGTCCTCGACGAAGCCGGACTCGTTCAGGGTGTCGGTATGAATCGCCACCTGCACGTCGTATTCCTCGGCCACGCCCAGGGCACAGTCAATGGCGGCCGGCGTCGTGCCCCAGTCCTCGTGCAACTTGAGCCCGAGTGCCCCGGCTTCCACCTGCTCCCGCAACGCCTCCGGGCGACTGGCGTTACCCTTGCCGAGAAACCCGAGATTCATCGGGAAGGCATCCGCTGCCTGCAACATCCGATGAATATTCCACGGCCCCGGGGTACAGGTGGTGGCATTGGTGCCGGTGGCCGGACCGGTGCCACCGCCGATCATCGTGGTGACACCGGAAGCGAGCGCTTCCTCGATCTGCTGCGGACAAACGAAATGGATGTGCGCGTCGATGGATCCGGCGGTCAGGATCTTGCCCTCACCGGCAATCACTTCGGTCCCCGGCCCCAGGGCAATCCCGACACCCTCCTGGGTGTCAGGATTGCCGGCCTTGCCGATCGCGACAATACGCCCCTGCCGGATACCAACGTCCGCCTTGACCACACCCCAGTGATCCAGGATCAGGGCATTGGTGATCACCAGGTCGACCACGTCCGCCGACACGCGCTGGCTCTGGCCCATGCCGTCGCGAATCACCTTGCCGCCGCCGAACTTCACCTCGTCACCGTAGACGGTGTAATCGCGCTCCACCTCGATCACGAGTTCGGTATCGGCCAGCCGCACCCGATCGCCAACCGTGGGGCCGTACATCTCGGCGTAGCCTCGGCGTGAAATGCGGCAGCTCATGTCGATGACTCCGCGTCCAGCGGCCCCATGACCCGGCCCTTGAAACCGTAGACATGGCGAGCGCCGGCATAACGGACCAACTGCACGGTGCGAGCCTGCCCCGGCTCGAAGCGCACTGCCGTGCCGGCCGGGATATCCAGCCGAAAACCGCGAGTGGCAGCACGATCAAAAAGCAGCGCGTCGTTGACTTCGAAAAAATGGTAGTGCGACCCCACCTGCACTGGCCGGTCACCGCTGTTGGAGACCGCCACGCTGACGGTCTCTCGCCCCGCATTCA
>PXAT01000129.1 GCA_003565775.1 Ectothiorhodospiraceae bacterium
TCGCCGCTTTGACAGCGAGCCCCGCCAAGGCTGACTGGATGTTGCTCGGTGGCGTGGAAGAAGTGTTCGACGGGCGTTTTGCCCAGGTGACCGCACTGTTTCCGTTTTCCGGAACCCTGGGCAGTGGGTTCGTTCATCGCTACAGCGTCAATTACATCGAGTACGAGTATCCGGTGGACGACGACACCGTGAACGCGGACAGCTGGGGAGCGTCCGCGGCGATCGGCTATCAGATTCCGGTGACCAACGGCTGGCTGGGTGTTGCCGCGGGCCCCGCCTACCGGAATACGAATTACAGCCCGTCGCAACCGGACAACGACCAGGAAGGCTCGCGCATCGTCGCCCAGATGGATGTTGATGCAGGCCTGATTTATGCCGACCGCTGGCTGTTCGCAACGAGTATCAGCTATACGCCGCGTTATCGGTCCTACTGGGGCCGCGGCAGAGTGATGGCGCGAACCAGCGCCAGAACGTTTGTCGGCCCCGAGTTTGTCGCCCATGGCGACCCTGACTACGACGCCCAGCAATTCGGTCTCGCCCTGCAGATCAGCCAGGTCCTCGGCTCACTGGACGTCGTGTTCAAGGCAGGGGGTAAACGCATTCGGAATGGCGACAGCGGTGCTTACGGTGGAATCGAGTTCCTTCGTCACTTCAATTGAGTTTTCTCTGTCCCTGATTCTTCCACGTAGCGTCTCATTAACCGTGACCTGTCAGGGCGAGCATGTCCCGCACCCGCGTGAACTTCTCGCGCGGCTTGCCATGCGGTCGTCCCCGTTCAATTTCGGCTTCGTCAATCTGCAGCCACTCCTCGTAGCTGAGATTGCGAGTGCCGCGGGCCGGGAATAGTGCTTCCAGGGCGTCGCCTCCGGGTTTTTCGACGGCGTCGGCCTGGGTAAGGTCGGCAAGCACATGCGTCACGGTTTCCACGCTGTCGGCCCGATTGGTGCCGATGACCCCGCTGGGGCCGCGTTTCAGCCAGCCGGTGACATAGACGCCGGGAACGGTGTGATCGCCGTCGGTGACGCGGCCGACCGCGTTGGGAACAATGCCCCGATGGTCGTCGAAGGGGAGACCCGGGATGGGGACGCCCCGATAGCCGATGCTGCGGAAAAGCAGATCGCAATTCAGCGTCGTTGTTTCCCCCGTGGCGCTTGCCACCTGCGCGAAGGCAGGACCTTCCAGCCGGTTGCGCGCGACGCGCAAGCCCTCGACGCGACTGTCACCAAGCACTTCCGAGGGGCTCAGATAGAAGTGAAAGCGGATCTGACGGCGGCGATTGCCGGCCTGGTTTGCTGTGAACTCACGGAACAGTGCGCAGTTTTTCGCGGCGTTGCCGTTTTGCAGGTCGTTGAGTTCCGTTTCGCAGCGCTCCCCGAGACGCAGATCCCTGTTGTCCGCGAGCGTCGCGCACTGGTGAATCTCACCGAGCTCGCGCAGTTCCCGCGGCGTGAAGCGGGCCTGGGCCGGTCCTCGCCGACCAATGATGTGAATCTCGCGAATTCTGCTCTGCGCGAGAGCGTCGAGAGCGTGTTCGCTGATATCCGTCGTGCGGAGTTCATCCACGGGTTTCGCCAGAATGCGGCAGACGTCGGCTGCGACGTTTCCCTGGCCGACAATCACGGCGACTTCCCGGCCCAGATCGAAGGCATGGTCCCGGTAGTCCGGATGCCCGTTGAACCAGCCGACGAATTCGGTTGCGGTATGACTGCCGGGGAGATCCTCCCCGGGTATGCCCATGCAGCGATCGGACTGTGCACCACAGGCCAGGATGATTGCATGGTAATGGGCTCGGAGTTCCGCGACGGTCACATCGCGGCCGAGTGCGACATTCCCCAGGAACCGGAATCCCGGGCTGCGGGCGATGCGGTCGTAGACCTTGATAACCTCCTTGAGCTTTGGGTGGTCCGGTGCAACGCCGCTGCGGACCAGTCCGAAGGGTGTCGGCAGGCGTTCAAGCATATCGACCTGCAGAGGGAGCCCGGCTCTCAGCAGCGCTTCCGCCGCATAAAAGCCGCTGGGTCCGCTGCCGATGACGGCAATCTTCAGCGCCTTATCCGGGGTGTTCATGGTTGCCGTGTCTCATGCGGAGTCAGAAACCCAGTTCCTTCTGCCGGTCAGCCGCCGTCGGCAGTGCCGGTTGCCTGGCGCTGAGGACGGGCAGCGTTGCCGCCCGCTCGGCGTTGATCGCGATCCATGGGACGAATTCTTCCGGCATGTCCTCGGTGTCATAGATGGCGCGCACCGGGCAGGCGGGAATGCAGGCGCCGCAATCGATGCACACATCCGGATCGATGTAGGTGCGCTCCTCGTCCGCATGGAAGCACTCCACCGGGCAGACCTCGACACAATCGGTGAAGCGGCAAAGGCGGCAGTTGTCGGTGACGATATGGGGCATGGCAGTACCTCGGTTGCTTGAGTTCGACGTCCTCTTGCTTCGAAGCTGCGCCGGTCCCGGGCAGTGTGATGCCGGCAGCGATACTCTCCCGGACCCCCGGGAGAGCATCGCAGTGATGACTCGCCGATGCGCTCAGACGCGGGCGACTTCCACCAGATTGTCACAATAGGTTCCGGCCTGCCCGAGACTGCAGTGCTTGCCGGAGCTGATGGCATTCACCGAGGTCCCGGTGCGCGTGAGACTGGGCCAGTAACCGACGTTGGCCATCACCAGCCCGGGCATCATGTCGTCAGTCAGTTCCGCCCGCCCCTCGAAGTGGCCGCGGTCGTTGAAGACCCGCACGTAACTGCCGGCCTCGATTCCGCGTCCCGCGGCGTCGTCAGGATGAAGCAGCACAACCTGCTCTCCCTGGCGGCGCTGCTGCACGGTTTCGTTACCGTACTGGGTGTTGAGGAACGCATGTGGCTTGGGCGACACGATATTCAGCGGATAGCGTGCCGCCAGCTCCGGGTTGGAATGCGGAGACTCGAACGGCGGCAGGTAATCGGGCAGTGGGTCGACCGGTTCACCGGATTGCTCGCCTTCGTACATCGAACGCCAGACCGGTACGACAAAGTTGCCGTCCGCGGCGGCGCTGGCCTTGAATTCGCATTTGCCGGATGGCGTCTTGAAGTTGCCCTCGGCATGCGGTGCCCGCTTGTCGGCGTCACCGACGTTGAGGCGCATGTAGCCCTTTTCCTTCAGTTTCTCCAGGGTGATGCCCTGTAGCTGCGGTGCGTCCCAGTCGTAGAAATCCTGCAGCATTTCCTCGTCGGTCCTGTCCCAGTACGGGTCGTCGAAGCCCATGGTTTTGGCGAGTCGGCGGAACATCTCCACGTTGGGCACGCACTCGCCGGGGGCTTCGATGGCGGGCTGGTTGAGCGTCATGTACAGATGCCCCCAGGTCACCATCAGATCGTATTGCTCGGCCTGCATGGTGGCGGGCAGCAGGATGTCCGCGTAGCGAGCGGTGTCGCTGATGAACAGTTCGCTGGCAACGGTGAACAGATCTTCCCGTTGCAGGCCGGCAATGATCTTCGCCTGGTCCGGCGCCTGGGATACCGGGTTCGAGTTGTAGACGAACAGCGACTTGATCGGCGGATCCAGGTCCAGCTCGCCGGTCAGCGCCGCTCCCAGGTCCAGTTCGTTCACGACACGGGTGCCCGGTTTGATCCAGTCCGGTCGGCAGATGGCGTCGAACTTGGTGGGAAACTCCCAGATGGGCATCTCGACGGCGCCGCCACCCACATGACGCCAGGCGCCTGTCAGCGCCGGCAGACAGGTGATGGCGCGGATCGCCTGACCGCCGCCACGGCTTCGCTCCAGGGCCACGCCCTGCCGGATCGCGGAGGGCTGGGTGGCCGCATATTCGCGCGCCAGGGTGAGAATGTCCGCAACCGGAATCCCGGTAATGGCGGACACTTTCTCGGGCGGATACTCCGCCGCCCGATCCTTGAGTTCCTCGAAGCCCAGGGTGTACTGCTCCACGTAATCGTGGTCGTACAGGTCTTCGGCAATGATGATATTCATCATGCCCAGCGCCAGCGCGGCGTCGGTGCCGGGTTTGATCGGGATGTGCCAGTCCGCCTGTTTCGCCGTGCGGGTTCGCACAGGGTCGATCACCACCACCTTGGCGCCTTTCTTCTTTGCCTCCAGGACGAACGGCCAGGCGTGCAGGTTCGTGCTGGTCATGTTCATGCCCCAGACGATGATGTATTTCGAGTAGGCCAGGCTTTCCAGATCGAGGCCGCCGGTCGGGCCCACCGTCATGATCCAGGCGGTGGAGGAACCGGATTCGCAATAGGTTTTCTCCGCCACGGAGGATCCGAGGCGATTGAAGAAGGCGTCGCCGGAGGTGAGACCGTTCAATGTGCCCTGATGGCCCAGATAGACGTGGGGCATGATCGCCTGGGCACCGAATTCGTCGATGATGTCGGTCCAGCGGCTCTTGATCTCGGCCAGCGCTTCGTCCCACGAGATGCGCTCGAACTGGCCGCTGCCCTTGGCGCCGACGCGTTTCATCGGGTACAGCAGACGGTCGGGGTTGTAGTGGTGTTCGGCAAAGTTCTTCAGCTTCACACACAGGCCGCCTCGGGTCATGGGGTGATCCGGGTCACCGGTAACCTCCACCAGTTTTCCGTCTTCCACGTGGTAGAGGAAGGCGCAGGTGTCAGGGCAGTCATGCGGACAGGCCCCACGGACAACGCTGGTATCGCTGACGTGAACGGACATGATTGTTCTCCCGAAATGAGTAATGACGGCCTGTGGCGCGGCCGCACGGACTACCCGATGGGTTTCAGCCTATGAAGCATATGGCGATTGCGTTAGGGCCAGATGGGTAAATACTCATGGTTCCAGTGATGCCGGTCCGCTCGGGTCGCCCTTCGCGAGGGCGGCATGCAGCCTTTCCACCGCGTCATTGATCTGGTCCTCACCGAGCAGTGTGTAGCCCAGCAGCAGGATGCGCTCGCATTCGGGGTAGTCCTCATGGAACCAGGACGGGCTGTCGCCCAGGGGATAGACGCCGACACCGCTGGCATGGGCGATGGCCTTCAGTTCGTCGGCCGGCGGGAGATCCGGAGGGAGGCGCCAGACCACATGACTGCCACTCTCGGCGCCGGTGACCCGACTGCCCGGAAAACAGCGTTGCAGGGCGGCGATCAACGCATCCCGCCGCGACCGGTAAGTGTGACGGATGCGCTTGAGGTGATGCAGCAGGCTGCCTTCCCGTATGAACTGGGTGAGAACGGCCTGTTCCAGCCACGGCTGGCCATTGTCGATCAGTGCCTTGATCGTCGTTGCGGCGCGGATCAGGCTGCGGGGAACCACGAGATACCCCAGGCGGAGGCCGGGTCCGATCGAGTGGGAGAAGGAGCTCATGTAGAGGGTGCAGCCCGAGCGATCCAGCGCGTACAGCGATGGAAGCGGGGAATCCTCGTAGCGGAAGTCCGCATCGTAATCCACTTCCAGCAGGTAGGCGTTCTGGCGGCAGACCCAGTCCAGCAGGGCGAGGCGTCTATCCATCGAGAGCGTTACCCCGGTAGGGAACTGATGAGACGGGGTGATGCAGGCGAGCTTTGCTCCCTGAGCGGGAAGCGCCGACACCCGCAAGCCGTGGTCATCCACCGGCACCGGGATGATTTTCGCGCCGTAACTTTCGAACAGAAACGCCGCGCCGCGGTAGCAGGGCGCCTCCATGACCACCGGCGTATTACTGCCTACCAGAAGGTGTGCAGCGAGGTTCATGCCCTGCTGGCAGCCGCCAACGACAATAATCTGTTCCGGGGATACCACCATGCCACGGGCCGGACCCAGATAATTGGCAATCAACTGGCGGAGTTGCGGAAGGCCCGCCGGATCGTTGTACTCGCTCATGCGCTCCGCGGCGCCTCCCAGGCATTCCAGGGTCAGGCGACGCCAGGTCTTGTCCGGAAAGGATTTCGGGTCGATCTTGCCGAGCGAAAAGTCATGGCTCAGTGCGCGGTCAATGGGCCGGTGCAGCCCGGGCAGACCTCTGCCGGTGTAGGGGAGCGGCAAGTTGACCGCACGCCGGTGGCTGGGGCTGCGCGACAGCATGGGGTTGGTACGGGTGGCGATGGCGTCTTCGGGCAGCGTGTCACTGATGAAGGTACCGATCGCGCGGCGGGTGCACAGGTAGCCCTCTTCCAGAAGATGGCCGTAAGCCTCGGCAACCGTATTCCTGGAAACCTGCAGTTGTTTACTGAGCTCACGCGAACTCGGGACGGGGGTGCCCGGCCGCAGCTGTCCGTCGCGAATCAGCGCCTGCATTTGCCTGATGATCTGATTCTGCAACGTCTCGCTGCTGCCCGAATCGATCAGAATGGTTAATTGCACGGTGCCTTCCTCAGCGGGTACTGGCATCGCCGTCGTAACAGGATGCAGTATGCCTGAATGCTTCACGGCATGACCGCTCGTGTCGGTTGCGAGTGTCCGGCGCAAGCAAGTGCGAGTCAGCCATTCCCGAAGCGCTCGCGGTTAATCGGGGGCGTCATGCCTGACGTTAAACGGGTCGAGCAGATTGCGCAGCGGGTCTACCCGCTTACCTTGATCAGCTGCCTGATCGCGCTCGTCGTCGCCGTTCCGTCGTTTCTGTTGCGCGATGTTCTGCTGGCCGCTCCGACGTCCGGTTTTCGCCATGCCGCTTGCGGTGTCGTGGACCGTGTGGCGGAATTGCCTAACCGGTTTTCCCGATCTGGAGACATGCATTCATGAGTAAAGCCGTTATCGCCGACAACAAGCCGGCAAAGGTCCCGCTCGCCAAGGGTGAGGAATATCATTTCTGTGTCTGTGGGCGTTCGCAGAGCCAGCCCTTCTGTGATGGCTCCCATGCGGGTACGGACTTTCTGCCGAAGGCGTTCACCGCCGACGCGGATGGCGACGCCTTCCTGTGCCAGTGCAAGTACACCGGCAATGCGCCGTTCTGTGACGGCAGCCACAAGCAGTTTTCCGATGATGCGGTGGGCCAGGAAGGCCCCGGCGAGGTGTGATAGCGAGGTTGTTGCCGGCCTTTTCTGTCATCGTCCTCGGCGCCTTTTCGGCGTCGAACGCTGGATTTTCAGTCCGGAGACGGGGGAGGAGAGGCCGCAGGAGTGAGGGATGGCAGCAGCCAGGCCCAGGGAGGTGTGCCGGTAACGCCCAGAACAAGAGCGGGGGTACCCATGCAGTGAGTGCCCCCGTCCCTGTTTCCTGCCTGTGATGCCGGCTTCACGACTCGTGCCTTCCCGTCGCGGAGCCCGGCAACCGGAGTCCGTCTAGCTGTTCTTGCGACCCTTTTTCGACTCGTCCGTCGTCGGCTTCGGGGCGTTGGCGGATTTCGTCTGCGTTCCGGAGTCGGTATCCGTTTCTGCCCTGGTCCTGCTCTTGGTAGCCGTATCCGTACCCGTTTCCGTATCCGTATCCGTCCGGTTCCTGGTTTCGGACTTCATGTCTTTGTCGACATTCTTGCCGTGGTCGGTGTGATCGTCTTCCGGCGTTTTGTCGGCCCTTGCCTCCGCATGCTCGATCTGCTCGGCCGCCTCCATCACCTTCGGCATCATCTGCTGTTCGACGTCACGGACGCCGCCCAGCCATTGCTGCCAGAAGCCTTCCTGCATCTCTATCATTCCGGAGAGCGTCTCGTTGCATCGCTCGGCGGTCTTCTTGACCTCCGGGGACGCGTTTTTCGCGTTGGCGGTCAGGGCACAGCAATCATCCAGCCACTTTTTCTGCAGAGCGAAGCTGTCCTGAATCAGGGTGCGGGTCAACGTCATGGCGTCCTGAAACGTGCCGTCCAGATCCTTTGCGGCCTCGGTCGGTGACGATTCTTTCTTCTCGCTACGCAACTGCCACATGCTCCACATCTGCTCGGTGGAGCGGCTCATGGCCTTGAGCCATTCCGGTGTCGAGTCGGCCTGACGCGTCGGATCGGAGGATTCGCGGGTCTTTTCGATCTGGCGGGCCTTGTCGGCTTTCCCGGCTTCAGGTTTGGTATCGGATTGACGTTCGGTGCTTAGAACCATGGGGTATGCCTCTGTCGGCGTCGGGTGTGTGGCGGCGGTGGGAATGCCGTAGGAAGGGGTGACCTCACCCGTCGAAGCCGTGCGACCGTCGTGTGGCTCTCGGGGCGAATGAGCATTATGGGCAGTGCCCGGGCGGCGTCTGTTCGGTACACCACAGGCCTGACGCCGCGGGCTCCACACCTCCATTCGCACGCCTGCGTTGGAGTCCGCATTTTTCTCGAGGCAAGGCGCGCTGCGCAGCGCCGCAGTCATTCTGCGGTCAAGCAGCGCAACGCCGCATTCGGGGAAAATGCGGCCCAACCCGGAGGGCCCGGCCGGTTCTGGGCCCCTGGCGGCGGTGCGCCAGCGGCCCGGTAGCCCCACTACCGCACCGTTGGCGCGCCTTGTCAGATGACCAGAACCCGTCTCGGGCGCAGACGTGCGAATAGACCAGTGTTTCCCTGGAGCGCCGTCGGGAATGACGGTAACGTCTGGCAAAGGAACCTCTGGGAAGGAGAACCCGGTATGGTCTTCGGGCTTTTCGAATATTGGCTCATCACGCTGTCCGCCCTGTTCGTTATCGTCAATCCGCTGACTACCGCTTTTGCCTTCGTCTCGTTGACATCCCGTGCGACGGATACGGCGCGGGAACAGCTTGCTCGCCGCGCGACGCTGATTGCGGCCGGCATCTTCGTGACCTTCGCCCTGCTGGGCGGGGTAATCTTCACCCTGTTCGGCATCACGCTGGAGGCGTTCCGGATTGCCGGCGGCATCATCCTGTTCGGGATTGCCATGGGCATGATTCGGCGGGGCCAGGATGAAGGCGAGGATGTGGCCGCGGCCGACGAGCAAAGCGGGCACCGGACCGGCCGACTGGCTCAGGACCTGGCGGTGATTCCCCTGGCGATTCCTTTCATGAGCGGTCCGGGTTCCATTGCGACAGTGATGATCCTGACCAGCGAGGCACCCACCCCCTGGCATCTGATTCTGGTATTCGTCGCGATCGCGTTCACCACCGGCGCCTGCTACTTCAGCATGGTCTATTCCCGGTATCTGGTGCGGCTGATGGGCGAGACCGGCAAGGATATCGTGACCCGCCTGTTCGGTCTGATCCTCGCGGTTCTGGCCGTGCAATTCGTTATCAACGGCGTCTCGGACGTGATGGCCCAGTGGTAACGGCGCATCGCATCGCGGATGCAGGCGATCACGTGGCGAGCTTCCCGCCGGTGGTCGGGGATGATCCGCGAGTGCTGATCCTCGGCAGCATGCCGGGCGTGCGGTCGCTGTGTGCCGGCGAGTATTATGCGCATCCCCGCAACGGATTCTGGCCGATCATGGGGCAACTTCTGGGCTTCGATCCGGCGATTCCATACACGCGGCGGCTGGCGTTGCTGACGGATGCCGGTGTCGCCTTGTGGGATGTGCTGCAGTCCTGCGACCGGCCGGGTAGCGCCGACAGCGCCATTGCGCCCGGTTCCCGGGTTGCCAACGATATTGCCGGCCTGCTGCGGCGGCATCCGGCCATCCGGCTGGTGGTCTTCAACGGTGCCGAGGCCGAAAAAAGCTATCGTCGGTATGTGGTCCCGCGGCTGCCGTCGGAAGGGCCCGCGGTGGCAAGGCTGCCGTCCACCAGTCCGGCCTACGCGGCTTTGTCACTGACGCGGAAACAGGCGGCCTGGGCCCAGGCGATCAAGCCTTGTCTCTTCCGGACGGGGCAATCAGTCGGTTCTGAGGGCGGTAACGTCGAAGCGTAGGTCGACCGCCACGGTGTTTTCGGTATCCGCCTCGTCCTGCATGCTCTCGACCAGAGCGAGTTGCCCGCTGTAAGTCCCGGTCACGGTCGCCGTGTCGCCGTCCACCTCCACGGTCTCCAGGTGCCACTCGCCGTCTCCGGTACTGGTGTACATCGGAAACATGCCGGCATCCGGGAAGTAGCTGACTTCCGGTCCGCCGATCGGCTTGCCGTCCATCATGGTGATGCTGACGGCAATACTGCCTTCGACAACAAAGTGGTCCTCGGCATGTCCCTGGATGTTAATGCCGAGCATGCCGGGCATGTGCTCACTGAAGTTCGCCGTGGACTCACCGTCCGCCTTGAGGATGTACCACTGGCGCCCTTCATCATCAATGGCGCCTTCCAGCGTGTCGGCGACGGCCAGCCCCGGCAGGGCCAGCAGGGCAGCGCCGGTGAGCGCAAACCCGTACCGCGTCCGAACTGTCCCGTGCATCGCTGTTTACTCCTCCGGATGATAAGCCTCGTGCCGCACGACCATGACGTCGGCCACCCGTATGGCCCAGAATAGTGGCTAATTCCCCTCGGCGGAAGTTCGCGAAGAGGGTTAAGGAAGCGCTGCCTTATTCGCACGCCTGCGTTGGAGTCCGCATTTTTTCCGAGGCAAGGCGCGCCGCGCAGCGCCGCAGTCTTGAAAAATGCGGCCCATGCGGAGGGAAGCATGCATCGTTGCATGCCGCCGCGTGCATGCTTCCCTGGAGGCCCGGCCGGTTTTGGCCTCTGGCGGCGTTGCGCCACCGGCCCGGTAGACTCACTACCGGACCGGCACCGCGCCTTGCCAGCTGACCAAAACCGGATTCGGGCGCAGACGTGGGAATAAATCAGCGCTTCCTTAAGGGCAAAACCGGGAGATGTCGTACCATGCGCTGTTTCGCCTATGGCTCCAACATGTCCAGCAGGCGCCTCCTGGCGCGGACTCCGTCGGCGCGCTTTCTCGGTGTCGCGCATCTTCACGGTCACCGCCTGAAGTTCCACAAGTACAGCCGGGTCGATGGATCCGCCAAGTGTGATGCCCGGTACAGCGGTGTGCCGGCGGACCGGGTGATCGGCGTGCTGTTCGAGATCGACGCCTCGGAGAAGCCGGTGCTGGATCGGGCCGAGGGGCTGGGCGCCGGCTACGAGGAGGCCGAGGTCGCGGTACGTCGTGGCAACGGGGAAATCGTCTTGGCACAGGTATATGTCGCGACCGACATCGTTGTCGATCTGCGGCCCTGGGACTGGTACCGCGCTCACGTTCTTGCCGGCGCGCTGGAACATGGCCTGCCGGATGATTACGTGGCCGCGATCCGGGCCATTCCGTTCGCCACCGACCCGGACGCGCCCCGGCGTCGCCGGGAACTGGCGGTCTATCCGGCAACGTCCGCATTGCTGTCCGGGACCGGGCTGGAGTAACGCAGGTGAGCGCACCGGTCGCCAGGATGTACCGAAAATAATGCTGGTAATTCGGTCAGCAGGGGTATAACGTCTGTTTCGCAGTGTATTTTTGTTGTCGTGTTCGGCAGTCACTCCCGTAAGGCAGTCCCTCCCGAGATCGTTCTTCAGAAGACCTGCATTAACCCTATGTTTTGAACATCAACGGAGCAGACGCCCATGATGACCGGTACCGTAAAGTGGTTCGACGACGCCAAAGGCTTTGGTTTTATTTCCCCGGAAGACGGTGGTAAGGACGTTTTCGTCCATCACTCCGCGATCCAGGGTTCGGGCTTCAAGAGCCTGGCCGAAGGCCAGCGCGTGCAGTTCGAAACCCAGTCCACCCCGAAGGGCGTGGCTGCGGCGGACGTGACCGCGATCTAATTCTGCCGGCGGGTCGCGTTCGACGACCCGCATGGCACGAAGAAACCCCGCCAACTGGCGGGGTTTTTTTATGTCCGGACGATTTCCCGTGGTTTCAGTCCGCTTCGCGGATATCCAGCTCCAGGCGGTGGATCTCGGCCTGCCCGTCGTTCATGCGGAACTCGGCCGTCTCGTGGATTTCCAGCCGGCGGCTGCCGTCTGCGCCGTCCAGATCCTCGCGGATACGCGAGGTGGCGACGATGCCGTCCTCCACGGCAGTCAGTTCGACGTCGCCCCGTTGATAGCGGTAATCGTCGATCTGATCGAACGTGGCCTGCCACAGGGCCTGCAACTCGCTCCTGTCCATTTCGTCCCAGCCGCTGCTGTTCGGCAGCCGCACCCGGATCCGTGCATCGTCCCGGATCGGCGCGACAATGCCGGCCGGATCAAGGTTACGTGCGGCATCGTCGATGCGCTGCTGTGCAGCCAGCAGGGCGCTGCGCTCAGTGTCGCTGACCCGGCGTTCGTCGCCGGCTTCCGCGCGCAGCGCCGACAGAAAGCGACGCGCCTCGCCGTGACCGCCGTCCCGCGCCGAGCGTTCGATCCATTCGAGGCCCTCGCTGCGGTCGCCGGCATTGTAAAGGCTCTCCCCCCAGATCCACTGCGCTTCGCTGTTGCCCGATTCCGCGGCACGTCTGAACCAGCGATCGGCTTCTTCCGTGTCGACGGCGGTGCCCCGACCATCGCGATAGGCCTCACCGGTCTCCAGCATCGACGTGGTGTCGCCGGCTTCGGCGCCGCGGGTGTACCAGTGCAGTGCCCGTTCCCGATCCTGCTCGACACCCTCGCCCTGGGCGTACATGTGCGCCACGTTCAGCATCGCTCGCGCGACACCGCGTTCCGCCAGTTCCTTGTACATCTCGAAGGCCTCGTCGAAGCGTCCCATCTTGTAGACGGCATAGGCCTCGTAGACCTCGATCATCGCGCTTGTACCGCCGCGCTCATTGGCCAGGGCGCTGCCGGACAGGCTGGCGGCGAGGATCAGGCCGACGGCGGTGCCGGCGCGGGTGAACGGAAGCTTGGCCATCGAGGCTCCGGGAAACAGCGAGTGGCCGATGAGTATGCACCAGGCATGGTGTCGTGGAAAACGGCGTGACACCCCAGCGGGACGGTCGGTGGTACATTCCGGGGATGGAACGAGCGGAGGGGGAGGGCGCGCGCATGTGGACCGGGAAGGGAGGGACGAAGCCCGGGTGGTCTTCATTCTCGGGCCGCCTCGTCGTAACCGGCCTGCTGGCTGCTGCGTTGTTGCTGCTCAGCGGCTGTTTCTGGCGAGATTCGGGGCCGCCGATCTATGAGGGAACCTATCTCTGGGTTGTGCAGCAGTTTTCCGGCGGCCGGCAGTGCGATCCGCGCGAGGAGTACCCGGTGCCGGACAGTCTCGCCATGCTGGAGGATGCCGGAGTGCGCGTTTTCGAGCGCACCGAGAAGCGCGATGCGGTCTGCATGAGCTGCGACTGCCCGATGTACTCGGCTCGCCATTTCGCGCGCATTCGCGCGTTCGACCTGGAAGCGGCAGAGGAACTCGGTTTCCGCCGTGCGGTTCCCCCTGCCGAGCGTTAAGCAGACCTCACCAGCGCAGGAGCCAGGCCCCTTCGGCGATGGCGACGCCGCGTCGCCTGTCTGGCGTCCGGTTCCGGGGACCCCGACGCCAGGGCTGGCATCCGCATCCGGAACAGCTCGGCCCTGACCGTCGTCGACCGGTCAGTCATCGACCAGGCCGTGCTCCCGGCCGACGTCGACGGCTTCTTCCCTGAACTCCGCCAGTTGCTCGTCGCTGGCATCGGCGGTTGCTTCCAGCTGGAAAGCAAGGTCATCCACCATCTGGGTATAACCGTCGCGGAACTGCTGTTCATGTTCGGCGGGCGCAGCTTCCATTTGTGCCGCCATTTGCGGCGCAATGGTGTCGATGCTGGAGCGTGCGTCCTGCATGGCCGAGTCCGGAGCCTGCGCCTGCAGCGGGCCGATCATCGTCGCCAGTGCCAGTGCCAGTAAGATGCGGCGGGGGATGGGTTTCATGGGCTAACCTCCAGCGTTTTTCGCAGTGTCGAGGCGCGACGCAAGTCGGGTCAAGGGATGGTCGGCGGCGTTGGCGGAGACCGGTCACCGGTGGCAGTCGGTGTCACCGGCGAAATTGCCATGCGGGCAATCAGGAGATCTCCGGTCCGGCGATCCGTGTCAGGGGAGCGTCGCCTTGAGCATCAGACGGAGGCATCGTCATCCGGCGCAGCGGTTTCCACCCGGTTCTTGCCGAGGGATTTGGCACGATAGAGCGCCTCGTCGGCACGTCGCAGCAAGGTCTTGACGCTGTCTTCCCGGCGGCTTTCCGCGACGCCGAAGCTGCTGGTGATGCGGCCGATGCGGGGCATCTCGGCAGATTCCAGAAGCACGCGCAGGCGCTCGGCATGCCACACGCCGACGCCGGCCGTGGTGTCCGGCAGTAAAAGCATGAATTCCTCGCCGCCCCAGCGCCCGGTGTGGTCGGTACCTCGACTGTTGCCGAGGAGCAGTTGTCCGAGCCGGACCAGCACGTCGTCACCGGCCTGATGGCCGAACCGATCGTTGATGGCCTTGAAGGAGTCGATGTCCAGCATGACCACACAGAAGGGATGTTCGCTGCGGGCCGCGCGTTTCAATTCGTATTCCAGTAACTCCTCGAAACGCAGACGGTTGTAGAGGCCGGTCAGTCGGTCGGTGGTCGCAAGGCGTTTGAGTTCGGTCTCGGCATTGACGCGGCCGGAGACATCCCGACCGGTGATGACGTATTGACGAATCGAGCCGTCACTGGCGCGGATCGGCGAGATGACCTGTTCCAGGAACACCACCGACCCGTGTCGGCAGACTTCGCGAAAGGTCTGCGAAGCGGTATTCCCGGCGGCGACTGCTGCCCGAAGATCCTGCCGCCGGATGGCGGGCACCCGCTCGGGATCGAACGGTGCTGCAAGGCGACCGACCACGTCCGCCTGTTGTCGACCGGTGCGCTGACGGAAGGCGCGATTGACATAGGTCATCCTGCCGTCCGTATCCGTGATGATAACCTCGTCGGCAATCTCCTCCAGAGCGCCGACGAGGAGTTCTCGTTCGGTCTGTTGCCGGGCCTGGTGCGTGATGTCCCGTTGCAGAGAGACGTAATGCGTGACGGTCCCGGTCGCATCCCGGATTGGTGCGACGGTCCATTCGGCGTTGTAGGGCGTGCCGTCACGTCGGTAATTGACGATTTCGGCCCGGAAGGGTTTGCCGGCATGCAGCGCTGCACGCAGGGAGTTCAGCGTAGAACGATCGGTTTTCCTGCCCTGCAGGATGCGTGGCGACCGGCCGATGGCCTCTGCGGCCGGCCATCCGGTAAGACGCTCGAAGGCCGGGTTGACGTAGAGGATTTCAGGCCCGGGTGCGTCGAAGTCGGCGCCGGTGATGATGACTGAATCGTGGGAGGCTTCGACCGCACCATGAAACAGCCGCATCGAATCGATATCCGACGCATCGGCAATATTTCGCGAACGCCCGGATGTGCGCATAGTGCGTGGCTCCGCAGTTTTTCAGGAAGACACCTGTCGATGACCCTTTTCGGGCTTTCGGGAGGAACAGACCGTGGCCGTCGGGCTCCCTGGGGAAACGCTGCGCAACTGGCCTTGCCCGGAGAAAAATACGGACGGCAACGCAAGCGTGCAGATGGATTCAGTGTTTTCCCGAATCGGTAATAAAAGGTTTGTAAAAGTATTGTCTAACACATCGGCCGGGCGATTGCAGTGATTGGTGTCCATGGACAGCCGGAACCGGATCTGCGACGTGAGTCGATGCCGGCTTGCGGCAGGCCTGCCACACTGTAAGCTCATGATATGAATTATGATCCGCGTCATGGCCATTGTGGTTATGGCATGCAGGGGGCGCGGGCGCAGGCCGCGCCTGATCGGAGAACTTATGGACGAGCAGACAACACCACCATTTCCCAATCTGCTGCTTGATGAGCAGCTCTGTTTCGCGCTCTGTCGGGCGAGCCGTGCGATTACGCGCTCGTTCACGCGACGCCTGGATCATCTCGGCCTGAACCACTCTCAGTACCTGGTAATGCTGGTGCTCTGGGAGGAGGACGGGTTAGCTGCCAGCCGCATCGCGGCTCGCGTCAATCTCGATCCATCGTCACTGACGCCGATCCTGAAGTACCTCGAGACGATCAATCTGATCCGTCGGGTTCGGCCCAAGGACAACCAGCGGACGGTGTTGGTGCAACTGACCCGGAGCGGGCGCAGTCTGCAGCCCGACACCGCCGCCATACAGAAGGCCGTGGCCGAGGCCAAGGGCCTGTCGCGTGACGAGGTTGCGGTATTGCGCGGGACGCTGCACAAGCTTGCAGACGCTCTGCAGAAGCAGGAGCAGGAGGAGATCAGCGTTGCCTGAGTGCGCGGCTGAACGCCTGCGTCAAGGAAACGCTGAAGTGTTTCCGCGGCTGCGCCCGGCCGGTTGTTGGCTCCTGACAGCTTGGCGCCACCGGCCGGGTGGCTCGGCTGCCGAACCGGCACCGTGCCTTGCCAGGTGACCAAATCCGGTCCCGGGGGCATGCGTGCGGATAAATCCGTGTTTTTCCGTGTCGAATTCCGGCCATCGTCATGGCGGGGCCTGAAAGGGCGCCCGTCCTCGCCCGTTGCCAACTCGAGGGAATGATTCCTTGCAGGCTTTCACATCCCGGAATGTTTACGGCGACCCGCTTGACGAGTGCGGTCGCGATCCGTTGACCGGCTTCTTTCGCGACGGCTGCTGCAATACCGGGCATGCCGATCAGGGCATCCACACTGTTTGCGCCCGGGTCAGCGAGGCGTTTCTGGCCTATTCGAAGCAGCAGGGTAACGACCTGACACGCGGCAATCCGGCCATGGGCTTTCCCGGGCTCAGGCCGGGCGATCGCTGGTGTCTGTGCGCCGGTCGCTGGCTCGAGGCCCACCGGGCCGGATTTGCGCCCGGTGTTTTCCTGCGAGCCACGCATGAGGAGACGCTGGCGATCATTCCGCTGGCGGTGCTGGAGCCCTATGCGCTGGACGGACCCGGCGAGAGGTAGTCTCGCTGCGCCGTCACCGCATGCGTGCCGCCTGAACCACCTCGATCCAGTAGCCGTCCGGATCCCTGATGAAGGCTATCCCTTTCATCTTGCCGTCGTCGGGACGCTTGACGAAAGTCACGCCGAGCCTGTCGAAACGTTCGCAGGCTGTAACCACATCCGGGACGCAGATGGCGATATGGCCGAAGCCCTGCGGCTCGACGTTGCCATCATGGTAGGCCTGCGCCGGGTCGTTTTCGGTGCCCCAGTTGTGGGTCAGTTCCAGCACGCCCTCGCGGCCGAATACGTATTCACTGCGGTCGGAGTCCGCCTCCGGCACCTGCGCTGCTTCTGCCTCGTCGAGGAAGGCAAGGAAATACAGGGTGAAGCGCATTTCCTCGAAATCGAGGCGTCGGACCAGCCGCATGCCGAGGACGCGGGTGTAGAAGTCCAGGCTTGCCGTCGGATCCTTGACCCGCAACATCGTATGGTTCAGGCGGAATCCCGCGGTGGCGGCACCGTCCGTTTCCACGGCGCCGTTGGCTTTCTCGAAGTGACGTTGCATCGTGCCTCCCTGTTCATGTTGGTGAGCTTCCATGCTACCCGAGACTCTGGCGGTATTTTTTGTCGCTGTCGTCCTGCTCGCGCTGACACCCGGGCCGGACAATCTCTATGTGCTGACTCAGTCGGCCGTGCGGGGGACGCGTCATGGCCTGGTCATCGTGCTGGGTCTCTGCACCGGACTGTTGCTGCACACCCTGGCCGTGGCCGTCGGCGTTGCCGCACTGCTGCAATCCTCGCCTGTCGCCATGCGGATCCTGCAGTGGTTCGGGATCGCCTACCTTTGCCTGCTGGCAAGCGAGGCCCTGCTGGCGGCGGCGAGACATCGACCCGCGGTTCCACGCCCGTCGGTCGCGGCGCCCGGGGGGTATCTGCGGGGTGTGCTGATGAATCTGAGTAACCCCAAAGTGCTGTTGTTCTTTCTCGCGTTCCTGCCGCAGTTCGTCCGTGAGGAGGGCTGGCCGACGGTCGCTCAGATCCTGATGCTCGGCGGTCTCAGTATTGCTGCGACTCTGCTGGTTTTCGGCGGTATCGCCGTTGCCGCCAGCCAGCTGGCGGCCCGGCTGGATCCCGACGGGACCTGGAATCGCGTGATGCAGACCATGACCGGTCTGGTGTTGTTGACGCTGGCCGGGGGGCTGCTCATCAACCGTTAAGGAAACGCTGACGTATTCGCACGCCTGCGTTGGAGTCCGCATTTTCTCCGAGGCAAGGCGCGCTGGGCAGCGCCGCAGTCATTCTGCGGTCAAGCAGCGCAACACAGCAATCGGGCAAAATGCGGCCCAACCCGAAGGGCCCGGCCGGTTTTGGCCCCTGGCGGCGTTGCGTCACCGGCCCGGTAGAATCACTACCGGATCGGTACCGCGCCTTGCCAGATGACCAAAACCGGACTCGGGCGCAGACGCGGGAATACGTCAGCGTTTCCTTAACGGTTGATGAGCAGTCCCCCGGCCAGTGTCAACAACACCAGACCGGTCATGGTCTGCATCACGCGATTCCAGGTCCCGTCGGGATCCA
>PXAT01000014.1 GCA_003565775.1 Ectothiorhodospiraceae bacterium
GGAGACGCTGATTTATTCGCACGTCCGCGTTGGCATTGCATTTTTTCCGAGGCAAGGCGCGCTGCGCAGCGCCGCAGTCATTCTGCGGTCAAGCAGCGCAACACAGCATTCGGGGAAAATGCGATGCAAACCCCTTGGGGCTCGGCCGATTCTGGCCCCTGGCAGTGTTGCGTCGCCGGCCCGGTAGCGACGGCTACGGAACCGCACCGCGCCTTGCCAGGCTGCCAAAATCGGCTCGAGCGCGAACGCGGGAATAGATCAGCGTCTCCTTAGTGAGACGCTGATCTGGATGACCCGATGATGCCTGCGAAACCTGTTTATGCGCTGAACCTGTTCGACGTCTCGAATCGCGATGAATACATGGCTTATTCCCGGCGGTCGGCCAGAGAGGTGGTTGCCCATGGCGGGCGTGTGATCGCTCTGGGCAAGTTCCGGGAGCCGGTTGCCGGAGAGGTGGCGCCGCGCGCGGTGATGATTCTCGTGGAGTGGGAGTCCCGGGAGGCCTTCGACAGCTACTGCAATGATCCGGCGCTGGCTGACCTGCATCCTCACCGGGAAAAGGGCACCCGGAATTACATCTGGCATCTGTTCGACAAACTCGACGACCTCAGACCCATCCTGAAAGCGGGGTAGAGGGGCTCACCCGAAGCCGGACCGGCGTGCTGTCCTGAGCGGTAAAACACCCGGTTCCGCCCCGGATCCGTGGCCGGAGCATTGCTTCCGGCTGGCCGGCATGGCAGCGATGGTCATCAGGACCTGCGACCCGCGCTGATCCTTTGATTTCAAAGCAGTGACGACCCGTTCCGGTTCGTGCTGCCAGCCTGGTTGCAAAACTGCATTCCTGCCTCGTTTCACTGAAACAGATCTTTCCCGTCGACCTTGTTTGTGCCGGTGCACAAGACGTCTGATCGCTTCCCGGAAATCGACAATGAAACAGGAAGATGCAAAGCCTTTCCGGTTTTCTTCTCGCGGTTGGCATCGGTTTTGCGTTGAGCTTTGCAAAACGTAATGGCTTGCAGCGCGAGCAGGGTTCGCGGTTGCCGTGTCCCGAAACGGGGCATGATCCAAAAAAACTATTCGACAAGGAATTTGCGACACATGAAAGCCTTGCAGGGAATCCGTGTCCTGGACCTCACCCACATGCTCTCCGGCCCCTACGGGGCAATGCTCCTTGCTGACATGGGTGCGGACACCATCAAGGTCGAGCCGCCGGCATCCGGGGAAGGGACGCGAAAGCTTCTGGCCAAGAGCGAAAAGTTTTCGCTCAACGGCATGGGTGCCTACTTTCTGACCCTGAACAGAAACAAGCGCAGCGTCTGTATCGATCTGAAGTCGGAGCGCGGGCTTGAGCTCTTCTACGGGCTTGTCAAGGAGTCGGACGTCGTGATCGACAACTTCAGTGCCGGCGTTACCGGGCGGCTGAAAATCGATTACGAGCATCTGAGCAAAGTGAATCCGCGCATCGTGACCTGTTCCGTCACCGGGTTCGGCGCCGCGGGTCCGGATCCCTTGCGCCCGGCCTTCGATCAGGTGATCCAGGGCATGGGCGGTGGCATGTCCATCACGGGTGAAGCCGACGGGCGCCCGTTGCGGGCCGGTATCCCTATCGGTGATCTGTCCGGCGGCATGTTCGCCGCCATGGGGGTCATGTCGGCTCTGCTGGCGCGACATACTACGGGCAAGGGTCAGCACGTGGATATCTCCATGCTGGACTGTCAGATCTCGCTGCTGAATTACATGGCAACCATGTACTCCCTGTCCGGCGACAACCCGAAGCCTCTCGGCAACGGGCATTTCGTGCATGTGCCTTACAACACGTTCGATACCGCCACCCAGCCGATCATCATTGCCGTGATTTTCGACAGGTTCTGGGAAAATCTGGCGGATATCGTCGATGTGCCGGAATTCAAGGACGAGAAATACCTGACCCAGCCGGGCCGCTTCGAGGACCGTGATTTCATCAACGCCCGGCTGCAGGAAGTGCTGCTGAAGCGATCGGCCGAAGAGTGGATCGCGCTGCTGAAGGAAAAACGCATCCCGGTGGCGCCGGTGAACAACTTCGAGCAGGCCCTGAACGACCCGCAGGTCCGTTACCGCAACATGGTCGTGGATCTGGAACACCCCGACGGTGGCTCCACCGAGGTGCCCGGCAATCCGGTCAAGCTCTCGGATACTTACGAAGACAGTTTTTCGCCACCGCCGCTGCTCGGGCAGCACACCAGTCAGGTGCTGGGAGAGTTGCTGAATCTGAGCGAGGAGCAGCTCGACGAACTCCGCGCCCATGCCGTAATTCGCTGAGGGAACCATGGAAAACGCTGTCATCAACGAAGTGGCATTGCGCGACGGTCTGCAGATGCATCGCGAGTTCGTGCCCACGGCCGACAAGCTGCGACTGCTGGACAGCCTGATTCACGCCGGGGTGCGGGACTTCGAGGTCACCAGCTTCGTCTCGCCCAAGGCCGTGCCGCAGATGGCGGACGCCGCGGAAGTCTGCGCCGGGCTGCCCCCGCGCGACGAGCTCTCGTATTCCGTGCTGGTGCCCAATCGCAAGGGGCTGGAGCGGGCCGCCGAGGCCGGTTGCCGGACCGTGAATCTGGTGCTGTCGGCCACCGACACCATGAATCAGCGCAATATCCGGATGACCCTGCAGCAGACCCGTGAGGCCTGCGTCGACACCATCCGTCATGCGGGAACCCTGGGCGTGGCCGCGGATGCCTACATTGCAGTGGCTTTCGAGTGCCCCTTCGAAGGTCAGGTGGATCCGCAGCGCATCGTCGAACTGACGCGCGAGATGTTCGCGGCCGGTGCCGGTCGCGTGATCATCGCCGACACCATCGGTGCCGCCAGCCCGGCGCAGGTCAAGCACCTGTTTTCGCTGCTGGTGCCGGAGTTCGGCACAGAGCGATTCGCCTGCCATTTTCACGACACCCGGGCGATGGCCTTGGCCAATGTCTGGGCGGCGCTGGAGGCCGGCATCCGCCGCTTCGACAGCGCCGTCGGCGGCCTCGGCGGCTGTCCGTTCTCGCCCGGCGCTTCGGGCAATCTGGCCACTGAGGATCTGCTGGTGTTCCTGCGCCAGTGCGATATTGAAACTGGTATTTCCCTGGATCGAATGGTGCAAGCCGTGGATGTGGCCCGTGAGGTCACCGGTCGCGATCTGGGTGGTCGGGTGATGCCCTGGATTCGCTCGCAGCTGGAACGTCTGCAGACCGAGGAGACCGGCGGCAGCAGTCGGGACATTGATGGCGTGACGCGCGCAGAGGAGGCGAACTGATGCCGGGCGTGATCAAGACGCTGGGGGGGCTGATTCCCTGGGCAGTGATCGGCGGACTGCTGTTTGCCGCCTTCTTCATTCAGCCGCAGCCGGTGGGCGAGACCGTGCAGCCACCACCCATCGAGCGCCGGGATCGTTTCTACGGTCTGGAAGTGCTGGAGCAGGGCAACGTGCTGTGGGCGGCCGGCAGTGACGGCAAGATCGTGCGCAGTGATGACGCCGGCGAGACCTGGCAGGTGCAGCAAAGCGGGACGCGGCTCAATCTTCAATCCATTGCGGCCTGGGATCCGGATCGCGCCGTGACGGTGGGCAACGAGGGTGTGGTGCTGGTCACCGAGGATGGCGGCCAGACCTGGGAGCAGGTGGAAGCACCCCGGTCCGAGATCTTCAACAAACTGGTCCGGGTCATCGTGCGCCCCGATGGCGAGGCCTGGGCTGTCGGCGGCATGAGTGCCGTGTTCCGCAGCCGCGACTATGGCCGCAGCTGGGAGCGAACTGTCGACGAGGAGGACATCTCCTGGAACGGGATCGCCTTCGTCGACGATGACAACGCCTGGGCAGTGGGTGAGTTCGGAATGCTGCTTCGCACCACGGACGGCGGTGATACCTGGGTCGAGGAAATGCTCGACCTGGAAAGCAGCCTGATGGCGGTGCGTTTCCGCGACAACGGCCACGGCGTGGCGGTGGGTCTTGAAGGGACGGTCCTTTACACCAGCAACGGTGGCGAGGACTGGGCGCGGCTGGAGACCGACTTCGAAGCGCATCTGTTCGATGTCACCTGGAACGGCAGCAAATGGCTGGCCGTGGGGGAAGACGGTGTCGTGGTGCGCGGTGAGGACGACGGCGACAGCATCTGGAACGCGGACCGCCTGGATCCGGATCTGCGCGAGTGGCACACCACCGTGACCGCCAATGGCGATTCGGTGTATGTCTCCGGCGCCACGTTCGGTCGCCTGACCGGCACCGACTGGCAGAGCTTCACCAATCAGGCAGGAGAGCGCCCGTGATTGATCGTTTCGTTGACTTCCTGATTGCGCGGCGCGTCTGGGTCGTGCTCATCGTCGCTGTACTGACGGTGCTGATGAGCTGGTCGGCGTCCCGCATTGACGTCCGCACCGTGTTCGAGGATCTGCTGCCTCAGGATCATCCCTACGTGGCGGTTCACGAGGAGTTCAAGGAGACGTTCGGCAGCTCCAACATGGTCAGCATCATGCTCACCGTCGACGAGGGCGAGATCTTCCAGCGTCCGGTGCTCGAGCAGATCCGCGGCGTCACGCGGGATCTGCGGGCCGTGACCGGGGTGAACAGCTTCCAGATCATCTCGCTGGCCTCCAATCACATGAAGGAGGTGCGGGCCACCACGGCGGGCATCGATACCAGTCCGCTGATGTGGCCGGATCTCCCGGAGACTGATCGGGGCATCGAGGAACTGCGGGACAAGGTGCTGGGCAACAACCTGGTGTACGGGCCCTATGTGTCCATGGACCTGCAGTCCGCCCTGATCACCGTGGACTTCTACGACCACCTCGTCGACTACACCAAGATCTTCGACGAGATCCACGAGATCACCGAGCAGGCGAAGCAGGCCGGTCTGGAAGTCTCCATTGTCGGTGACCCGATCCTGTATGGCTGGGTGGACCATTACCTGGACGAGACCTACCTGATCGCCGCGGTGGTCATTCTGGTGCTGTTCGCGCTGCTGTTCCTGATCACTCGCACCTGGCGGGGCACTTTCCTGCCCATGATCGCCGGCGGTATCAGTGCGACGTGGGCGCTGGGCGTGGCAGCCCAGGTCGGGCTGCATTTCGAGCCGCTGGTAGTGGTGGTCGCGCTGTTGCTGTTCGCTCGCGCCATCTCCCATTCGGTGCAGCTCATCACCCGCTTCGAGGACGAGCATGCCGGCACCGCCATGGCGTCGGTGGAGGCCTCCCGTCGGACGCTGAAAGGGCTGTTCCGACCCGGCACGCTCGGGCTTGCCACCGATATCGGCTGCGTCTCGGTGGTCGCGCTGACGCCGATTCCGCTGCTGGAAAAGCTGGTCATCATCGGCGTCGTCTGGCTGTCCACGATCATTGTCAGTGCCCTGATCGTGACGCCGGTGCTGCTGTCCTGGTGTCGCGATCCGCATGCCCGTGTGCACGGGATCGATCTGGACCGACCGGCGCACCGCGTTCTCGACGGCGCCTATCACGTGGTCACCACCCGCGGTCGCTACTGGCTGCTGGGTTCCGTCACCGTCATCTTCCTGGTCTCCGGCTGGTATGCCACCAATCTGCAGATCGGTGACGCCAACCCCGGTTCGCCGATTCTGTGGCCCGATTCCGAGTACAACCTGAACGCGGCCCGAATCAACGAGACCTTCCCGGGTTCCGATCGCATGTTCGTGGTGGTGTCCGGCGAGGAAGACGCCCTCAAGGAGCCGGAGGTGCTGGAACACATGCAGGATTTCCAGCGATTCATGGAAGTCCAGCCCCAGATAGGGGCCAGCATGGCCATTACCGACCTGGTGCCGATCGTCAAGCGCAGTCTTTTCGAGGGGAATCCGCGCTTCCAGGAGCTCGGTGAATCGGCAATGATGAACGGCGAGCTCATGTACCTGTACCAGGCCGATGCGGCCCCGGGGGACATGGAGCGTTTTGTCGACGGTGACTATAAAAACGGCGCCATCACGTTGTTCTTCCGGGACCGCCAGGGTGACACCATCCGCACCGCGGTATCCCGCATCAACGAATTCGTCGACAGTAATCCCATCGATGCCGTGGAGTACCGGCTGGCCGGCGGCGTCATCGGCGTACTGGCGGCGGTCAACGAGGTGATTCTGGCCGGCCAGATCCAGTCCATCGCGCTGGCCCTGCTGGTGCTGGTCATCCTCTGCACCGCGGTCTATCGATCCACGATGGCCGGGCTGTTCTTCATGGTGCCCGTGGTGCTGGCCAATACGCTGACCTTCAGCTTCATGGCCTGGCGTGAAATCGGCATGAACATCAACACCGTACCGGTGGCCGCTCTGGGCATCGGGCTGGGGGTGGATTACGCCCTCTACGTGGTGGACCGAATCAAGGAAGAACTGGGGCGTGGCAATGATCTGCTGGATGCGATCAAGCGCTCCGTCCATACGGCCGGCAAGGGGGTGATGATTACCGCCACCACCCTGATCGTCGCAGTCCTGTTGTGGTCCTTCTCGTCCCTGAAGTTCCAGGCCGAGATGGGCATGCTGCTGGCGCTGTGGCTGTTCGTGTCCGCGGTGACGGCGATCTTCGTCATGCCGTCGCTGGTGTACATCTTCCGGCCGTCGTTCGTCCTGCAGAGCCGTTCTGCGGGAGAGAAGGGAGAGTCCGGGGAGCCGGCCGCCGCGGCGGTCTGATCATCCGGAGCAATTGGGCACATAAAAACCGTTCTTTAAACCTTGCGCGAGGCAAAGATCATGCAACGGAACAGAAAATCACCGCTGGCTCTCATGCTGGCTGCGCCGATGGCGGCCGCCATCGGCGGGCTGCCGGCCACCGCCGCCGCCTTCGAAGTGGAAGTCGAGGGCTACGTCCGTCAGGGCTTCTCCATGAACCTGCAGAACCCGCGGGAAACGCCGACCAACGACGCCTATCAGTTGTCCATGTCCCGCAGCACCATGCGGCTGGACACCCAGATCAGCTTCGACGACATCAGCTTCACCATCATTGCCCGGGGGGACCGGGAATACCGCACCAGCTATCTGAAGCGTCTCGAACGTCTCGGTGCCTTCGACAGCAGCAGTGGCGATCTCGGTGATTACTACAACAACGCCGAGATCCGCGAAGCCTATTTCGATCTGCCGCTGACCCGCCGTATCTCCACGCGCGTCGGCAAGCAGCAGCTGGCCTGGGGCGAGACCGATTTCTTTCAGGCCAATGACCTGATTCACGGTTTTGACTTCAGCTGGCGGTCGTTCCTCGAGGCCGAGAACGAAGAACTGCGCAAGCCGCTGATCATGGCGACCTTCGACATCGACGTGCCGGAAGTGGACGGCAATCTGCAGCTGTTCTTCCGCCCGGGCTTCGACCGCAAGCAGGACATCGGCAACACCTACGATATCGAGGGTGGCCGCTGGGCCCTGCAGCCGAACAAGGGCGTGGATTTCCAGGGCTCCGGTGGTTCGCGGAATTTCATTCCGTATGACTTCGAGCATCCGGAAGGACGGTTCGACGAACAGACCTTCGGCCTGCGCTGGTCGGCGCTGACGCCGGGCGGCATCGACTACTCGCTGATGTACCTGCGTCACCATAACCCGGATCCGGTCCACAACCCGTCCGGGCAACTTCAGCGAGATCTCGATCCGTTCGTTGGTGATTTCAATCCCTACAAGGGTCGGGTTGGTGATCCCGGATTCGGCGGCTCGTTCATCTTCCCGATCGTCGACACCATTGGTGCGACTGCGTCGGGTTATGCAGCCTGGGCGGATGCGGTGTTCTCCACGGAAATCGCCTACACCTTCGACAAGCCATACAACTTCAGCTCGAACCGCGGTCAGCCGATCTTTGCCGGCGGCGAGGGCTCCAGCGGCATCAAGGAAGAGGACACGATGTCCATCATGCTGCGCATGGACAAGATCGTGGACCTGACCGGCACCTTCCTGCGCACCAGTCGGCCGTCGTTCGCCTCCATTCAGGTATTCAACACCTGGCTGCCGGGGTACAGCCGATCCGACAACCTCGTGGAACTGGTCGGTTACGAGGCCAGACAGCAGCGCTGGTCCACCTTCGTCACCGGCATTCTGGCGCTGAATTACAACAACGATCGCATCAATCCGCAGCTGGCCGTGGGCACCGATGTCACCGGTGGCGGATCGCTGTTCGTGATCCCCAGTGTGGAATTCGCCTATGGCGACAACTGGCGTGTACTGGTCGAGGCGGACCTGTTCTTCCCGCTGGGTAACCGCAAGAAAAGCGCCGATGACCTCGACGGTTCCAAGGATACCCGTGTGATCGGCTACTTTGACCGTAACAACCAGCTGTACGCGCGCTTCACCTACAACTTCTGAGCCGGAGGACTTAACAGATGTTGAACTTACACAAGACGGCAATGGGCGGCCTGCTCGCCCTGGCCCTCGGCACCGCGTCATCATTGGCGCTGGCCGAGGAACTGAGCGAGGGCACCTTCATCCACGCGGGCAACATCGACGAGATGCTGGACCGCACCTTCGAGGGCAAGACCATCCAGTCCATGCTGCCGGAGCGGCTGGAGTGGCAGATTCGGGAGTACGGTCTGCGCATCGAGCTCAAGCACTCCGAGGAACTGCCGCGGGATCCGAACTACGACAGGCTGACCGAACAGCATGCCGGCACGGTGAGCTTCAACCGGGACACCGGCATGATCGAGAACTACTGCACCGGGCTGCCCTTCCCGGAGGTCAGCGAGGACGATCCGGACGCCGGCTGGAAACTGATCTGGAATCACCACTTCGGCCAGCCCACCGGCGGTGCCCAGGATTACCGTCGTTTCGCCTTCCTGCTGATCGACGAGGACGGTGGTCTGGAGCGGACGCAGCACTGGCGCTTCCAGCGTTTCTTCGAGACCGGCCGGGTGGATCCGCCGGAGTCCTGCGGCATGGACGCGCCGCATCACCGGACCCTGCTGTTCGCCACCTTCCCCCGGGACATTTCCGGTCTGGGTACGCTGACCATCCGTCATAATGACGGACGCGTGGACGACACCTGGGCCTATATTCCCGCGGTTCGTCGTGTCCGGACCCTGTCCGGTGGCGCGTGGATGGACCCGATCGGCGGTACCGACCAGTTGCAGTCGGATATCGAGATCTTCAATGCCCATCCCACCTGGTTCGAGGACTACAAGGTCCTGGGTCAGCGCTGGGTGCTGGCTGTCGCTCACAGCGAGGCCCCCACGTGGGACGAGAACGCCGGCAGCACCAATGCCCAGTTCCCGCGTGTGGACCTGGCCAACGCCCCGCACTGGAACCCGGTGGACAAGTGGGAGCCGCGCAAGGTCTGGGTGATTGAGGCGACGCCGCCGCCGGAACACCCGTATTCCAAGAAGATCATGTACATGGAAACCGAGTATCCCCGCTTCTACTTCTCGGAGACCTATGATCAGGGCGGTGACTTCTGGAAGTGGCTGAACTTCGCCCTGCGTCCGTACGAGACCGGCCACGGCGGCTGGGGGCTGATCTCCGCCTGGGGTCAGACCGTGGACTTCAAGGCGCAGCACGCCACCATCTTCAAGTCCCATCCGGACTGGGAGCTGGGTGGCGATCTGTCCGCTGACGATGTGACCCGCGGCGCCTTGCAGCGCGGCGGTCGCCGGTAACGGAACGGGTTCCGTTGCAGTCCGAAACCGGGGCGCCTCCGGGCGCCCCGGCTTTTCACCGGGAGTACTGATGCATTCCGCATGCGTGCGTGGGGATGCATCAGTGGTTCCTCGAGCAGGGTCGCCGGCACCGCGATCCTGTTGACCCTGAGCGACCCGTCAAGGGTCGGTCCAAGGCCCCGGCCTGCCGCCGGGACGATTGCGCCCGCAAACAACGATGAACGGCCGTACTGGAGACGCGCTATGACTTTCCGATTGGGAGTTGACGTCGGTGGCACCTTCACCGACCTGCTGCTCATTAACGATGACACCGGCGAGACGTTTACCGCCAAGGTGCCCTCCACGCCCCAGGATTCCTCCCAGGGGGTGCTCAACGGCATCGACAAGATCTGCAAAACCTCGGGCGTGGATCCGAAGCAGATCCGCTATGTCATGCACGGCACCACGGTGGCCACCAACACCATTCTTACCCGGACGGGTGCCAGGGTCGGCCTGGTGACCACCAGGGGCTATCGTCAGGTACTGCACATCGCCCGTTCCTTCGTGCCGGGCGGCATCGGCGGCTGGATCATCTTCGACAAGCGCGAACTGCTGGCGCCGCTCGAGCACACCATCGAGGCCGACGAGCGCATGAGCGCCCAGGGTGAAGTGGTCAAGGGGCTGGACGAGGCGGCGCTGCGCAAGGATCTAGAGGTATTGCGGCAGGCCGATATCGAGGCCCTGACCGTCTGCCTGATCAACGCCTACAGCAATGGCGAGACCGAGCAGAGGCTGGCAGAGATCGCCGCCGAGGTGCTGCCCGGGATTCCGGTATCGCTCTCCTCGGACGTGGTTCCGGAAATGCAGGAATACGAACGCACCGAGACCACGGTGGTTAACAGCTATGTGCGACCGAAGGTGGCCAGCTACCTGAAGCATCTGGAGAAGGAGCTGAAGGCGCGCCTGGCGGACGACGTGCAACTGTCGATTCTGCGTTCCGATGGCGGGCTCGCGACCAGCGACTCGGCCGCCGATGCGCCGGTGAACCTGCTGCTGTCCGGGCCCGCCGGTGGTGTCGCCGGGGCCATCTGGTTCTGCAGTCGGGGTGGATTCGACAATGTCCTGACCTTTGATGTCGGCGGCACATCCACCGACGTGGCCCTGATCGAGAACAGCACGGCCAGGCTGCGACGCGAGACCCGCGTCGGCGACGTCGCCGTCCGGGCGCCGTCCGTCGACGTGCGCACCGTCGGTGCCGGCGGTGGCTCCATCGCCTTCTCACCGGAGCTGACCAAGGCCCTGCGTGTTGGCCCTGCGAGTGCCGGGGCGGATCCGGGTCCGGCTGCATACAACAAGGGCGGCGAGGAGCCGACCGTGACCGACGCCAATGTGGTGCTCGGCTATCTGCCGGCCGGCCAGAAACTGGGCGGCGACATGGAGCTCCGCAAGGATCTGGCGGAGCAGGCCGTGCAGAAGGTGGCCGATGCCATGGGCATTTCCATCTACGAGGCCGCCGAGGGCATCACGCGCATCGCCAACGAGCACATGTTCGGTGCGCTGCGCCTGATCTCGGTGGAGCAGGGCTACGATCCGCGCGACTTTGCCCTCTGTGGCTTCGGCGGCGCCGGTCCCCTGCACGCCAATGCTCTCGGGATTCTGATGAATGCCTGGCCGGTGATCGTGCCACCGGGGCCGGGTGTGCTTTGTGCCTATGGCGATGCCACCACACGGGTCAAGGACGAAGCCGCCCGCTCACTGGTGCGTGGCTTCAACTCCCTGGACCAGGCCGGCGTGACGCGAATCCTCGAAGAGCTGACCAAGGTCGTACAGGGCTCGCTCGCGCGGCAGGACATTCCCGAGGATCAGCAGACTATCACCTGGCAGGCCGATGTGCGGTATCAGGGTCAGGCCCTGCTGCTGACCCTGGACGTGACGCCGGAGCAGATGAAGGAGCGCGGTCTGGAGGTGCTCCAGGAGGCCTTCGACGCCGAACACGAGAAGCTTTTCAGCTTCAATCTCAACGAGGAACACGAACTGGTCAACCTGCGTGCCGTGGCACGCGCACCGCGGCCGAACATTGCCGAGCGCGACTACGCCAGCGCCACCGGCGGTGTCGAACAGGCCGCCGTCGGAACCAGCCCGATCTACTACGAGGGCGAAATGCATGACGCAACGCTCTACCAGCGCGAGAAGCTGTATCCGACCCATCGGGTCACGGGGCCGGCCATTGTCATGGAAATGGACTCCACAACCGTGATCTTCCCCGGTTACCAGGCCACCGTGGACAAGGTGGGCAACCTACTGATTGAGCCCCGCAAGGGCCAGGGTGAGGAGTAAGCGTCATGCCTGCGACTTTGATTCAACCGAACAGTGAACCGTTCAAGAAGCTCGAGGTGGATACCGTCACCCTCGACATCATCGAGAACGCGATGTCCAACGCCCGTAACGAAATGGATGCCGTGCTGATGCGCACCGCCATGTCGCCGGGTATCCGCGAACAGGGCGACGCCTTCCCGATGATCGCCAATCACGAGGGCAAGATGGTGGTGGGCCAGTTCGGCTCCTTCATCTACGGCTTCCTGGAGGCCTACGACGGCACGGTGGAAGAGGGCGACATCTTCCTGACCAACGATCCGTACATGTGTGCCGGTGCCGTGAGCCATCTGCCGGACTGGTTGATTCTGGTGCCGATATTCAAGGATGGCCGGATCATCAACTGGTCGGCCATGTTCGGCCATATGTCGGATGTCGGCGGCAAGGTGCCCGGCAGTCTGCCCACCGATGCGCGGACGATCTTCGAGGAAGGCATCCGCATTCCGCCGATGAAGATCTACCGCAACGGCAAGATGAATCAGGAAGTGCTGGACCTGATTCTGCACAACGTCCGCATGCCGCACTGGAACCGGTCGGACTTCAATGCCATCGTCGCGGCCTGCAAGACGGCCGGTCGTCGCTGCCAGGAACTGGCCGAGCGTTTCGGCGACGACGTCTTCAGCAGCGCCCTGGGCGAGATGCTCGAGCGCAACTACATCGCCATGCGCGAGATCATCCGCAACGTTGTCCCGGAGACCAAGCAGTCCTTCGAGGACTACATCTGCGATGACGGCGCCGGACTGGGTCCCTACACCATCCGCTGCACGCTGTGGCGCGAGGGCGACAAGGCGATCTTCGACTTTACCGGCACCGATCCCCAGGCCCCGTCATCGGTGAACTTCTACCTCAACGAGGAGATGTTCAAGATGTTCTTCGGCGCCTTCACCATCAACCTGTTCGACCCGTCTATCCTGTTCAATGACGGGTTCTACGATCTGGTGGATGTGCGCATTCCGGAGGGCTCGATTCTGAAGCCGAAGTTCCCTGCCCCGCTGTCCTGCCGGACGCACCTGCTGGGCCGGATCTTCGATGTCATGAGCGGTCTGCTGGGGCAGGGCTCCCCGGACGCCATGAGCGGTGCCGGTTTCTCCGACTCGCCGCACCTGATGTACTCGGGCTACGACGACAAGGGTGAATGGTTCCAGCTGTTCCAGATCGGCTTCGGCGGCGTGCCGGGTCGGCCGCTGGGTGACGGCATGGACGGTCACTCGCTGTGGCCCGGCTTCACCAACGTGCCCAACGAGTTCGTCGAGGCCTATTTCCCGCTGCGCATCGAGACCTACGAGACCATCATCGACTCCGGTGGTGCCGGCAAGCATCGTGGCGGCAACGGCCTGCGGGTGGAATACCGGCTGCTGGCCAACGGCCAGATCTCGATCCATGACGATCGCTGGCTGACTTATCCCTGGGGCGTCAACGGCGGCGAGCCGGGCCAGCGTGGTCACAAGGAGCTGATCAAGGCCAACGGCGAACGCCAGGTGCTCCCTTCCAAGTGCGACCGGGTGCAGGTGGAGAAGGGGGATCTGCTGGTGTTTGACACCTGGGGTGGTGGCGGTTGCGGCGATCCGCTCGAGCGCGACATCGAGGCCGTGGTCAAGGATGTGCGCCGCAAGCTGGTGTCGCCGGAGGGCGCCCGTCGTTCGGGTGTCGTGATTACCGCGGATGCCGTGGTGGATCAGCAGGCGACCGACGCACTGCGCGAGGAGATGCGCCAGAGTCGTGGTGAGATCGGCATCTTCAACCGCGGCGGCACGCTGGAGGAGCTGAAAGCGCGCTGCCTGGAGGAAACCGGGCTGGAGGCGCCCGTCACTCCCGAGTGGGAACAGTAAGGGGGCGTGTGGTCATGGCGCTGGACAGTAACCGTCTGAATCGTGCCCGGCGTTACGCGCTCGTGCTGGTGGATCTGAGTATCGGTTTCACCGATCCGTCGCGAAGCCCTCTGGCCTCAGATGCCGACGACGTGGTGGCGGCCAATCGCGAACTGCTCGATCTTTTTCGTGAGCATGGCTGGCCGGTGGTTTACACCACGGTGGCCTACGACAAACCGGAGCAGTCTTCTGTCTTCCGCGAGAAGCTGCCGGTGCTGAATACATTGGCGGCCGGGTCGGGGCTGGAGGACATCGATCCCCGACTGCAACCGCAGGAGGGCGAGCCGGTCATTGTCAAGCATGCCGCCAGCGGTTTTTTCGGCACCGATCTGCATGCGCAGTTGCAGGCGCTGGGCGTCGATGGGGTCGTCGTCACCGGACTGACCACCAGCGGCTGTGTGCGTGCCACGGCGGTGGATGCGCTGCAGCACAACTATCGCGTGGTGGTGCCGGCGGAGGCCGTGGGTGATCGTGACCCCCGGGCCCATGAGGCCAATCTGCGAGATCTCGGCATCAAGTACGGCGATGTGCTGAGTCTGGCAGAGACCCGGGAATTGCTGACCTCATGAACGAGCAGCGGTTTGTCTCCCCGGCGGCGCGTCTGCGTCACCGACTGTCGCGGGACGACATCCTCGTCGCGCCCGGAGTGTTCGATGCCTGGAGCGCCCGGCTTACGGAACGGGCCGGTTTCGAATCCATTTACATGACCGGGTTCGGCACGGCTGCCAGTCTTCTCGGCGTGCCTGATCTGGGGCTGGTGACGGCAACCGAGATGGCCGACCATGCCTCGCGACTCTCTCAGGCGGTGGGTGTGCCGGTGATCGCCGATGCGGACACCGGCTTCGGGGACCTGCTGAATGTCCAGCGCACCATGCGTCTGTACGAACGTGCCGGGGTCGGCGCGATTCAGCTGGAGGATCAGATATCGCCGAAGCGCTGCGGCCATATGGAGGACAAGCAGGTGGTGCCGGCCAGCGAAATGGTGCGTCGTATCCGCGCCGCTCGCGAGGCCTGCTCCGATCCGGACATGGTCATCATTGCGCGCACCGATGCCCGGGCCACCGATGGCCTCGACGAGGCGCTCCGGCGGGGTGAGCAGTATCTGGCTGCGGGAGCCGACATGCTGTTCGTCGAGGCGCCGCAGAGCGATGCCGAGCTGCACGCAGTCTGTGACGCATTTCGCGGCGAATGGCTGCTGGCCAACGTGGTAGAGGCGGGCAAGACGCCCTATCATGCCGCGGACGAACTGCAGGCCATGGGTTTCCGTCTGGCGATCTTTCCGATCAGCAGTCTGCTGGCGGCTACCCGGGCCGTGGCGGAGGGCTTGCGCGAGATTCGCGAACACGGCCGCCTCACCGGTGAGACGGCCTACGTCGATTTCGGCACCTTCAACCAGCTCATGGGCCTGGAGGATTACATCCGCGCCGCACGGGATCTGGCCGGCCACGATCAGTGACCGGCGACTTTGCCGGGAATGCCCCGGGCTGGCGTGCCGGGCTGGTATTCACGCTGCTGGGCGTGGCGGCTTTTTCCAGCAAGGGCGTGTTCGCCAAGCTGGCCTACGTTCACGGGGTAGAGCCGGCAGCGTTCATGACCATGCGGATGGTTCTGGCGTTGCCGCTGTTCTGGCTGTTGCTGCTGTGGCGCAACGAGCCGGTAGCGGGCTGGCGATGGGACACGGATGGCTGGCGCCTGCTGTGGGCCGGACTGGTCGGATACTATGTGGCGCAGCTGCTTGATCTGGTTGCCCTTCAGACCGTCTCTGCCACCCTCGGCCGGCTCATCGTGTTCACGTATCCGTGCTTTATTGTCCTGCTGTTGGCACTGCTCGGACGTCGCTGGCTGGAACGGCGGGTGATCCTCCTGCTCGCGTTCAGCTACGGAGGTTTGGGATTGGCGCTGATAGGGGGCGGCATGGAAGAATTGCGCGCTACCTGGACAGGTGTCCTGATGATGCTGGGCAGCGCGGCCCTTTTCGCCACCTATTACGTGATTGCCGGCAACCTGTCGAACAAGCTAGGTACCCGGCGCTTCTCCGCCTATGTGATGAGCATCGCCACCGCCGGCATCACGACGCACTATCTGCTGCTGCATCCGGTGGAGGCCCTGTTCCGGCAGCCGGCAGCCGTTTACGGGCTGGCGCTTGGTATGGCGGTGGTGGCGACCGTGTTACCGCTCATACTGATCGTAGAGGGTATGCGACGTATTGGTACCGAGACATCGGCGGTGTTGAACCTGGCCGGTCCCGGCTTCACTTTTCTCCTGGCGTGGGTGCTGCTGGGAGAGCGGCTGGCCCCCGTGCAGTGGCTGGGCTTCGCCATCGTGCTGCTCGGCGCCTGGCGGCTCAGCCAACGGCCCCGGCCGGCCAGCGAATGAATGTACGAATGAATGTATGGGAGAAGGCCCGGGATTTCTGGTGCCCGAGCCTTGACGAGGAGTAAAAACGCAATGGGCAAGACGCTTTACGACAGGCTCTGGGATGACCACACGGTTCAGCGCAATGACGACGGTACGGTATTGCTGTACATCGACCGGCATCTCGTGCACGAGGTGACCTCGCCACAAGCCTTCGAGGGCCTGCGCCTGGCCGATCGTGAACCCTGGCGCAAGGAAAGCATTCTCGCGGTTCCGGACCACAACGTGCCGACGTTCATGCGGCATACGATCGAGGATCCGATATCGCGCATGCAACTGGAGACCCTGGACAGCAATGTCGCGCATTTCGGCCTGCGCGAGTTCACGTTGCATGATTCGCGGCAGGGTATCGTGCACGTGATCGGACCGGAGCAGGGCTTTACCCAGCCCGGCGTGACCATCGTCTGCGGTGATTCCCATACCGCGACGCATGGTGCGCTGGCCGCACTGGGTTTCGGTATCGGCACGTCGGATGTCGAGCATGTGCTTGCCACGCAGACGTTGTTGATGAAGAAATCGAAGAACATGCGGGTGACGGTTGACGGCAAGCTTGGCAAAGGCGTGGGTGCCAAGGACATCATTCTCGCCGTCATCGGCAAGATTGGCACTGCGGGTGGGACCGGGTACACCATCGAGTATGCCGGCGAGGCCATCCGGGAACTCTCCGTGGAAGGGCGCATGACCATCTGCAACATGAGTATCGAGGCCGGCGCACGAGCGGGTCTGGTGGCAGTTGATGACAAGACCATCGAATATCTGCGGGACAAACCCATGGCGCCGAAGGGCGAACAGTGGGATCAGGCAGTGCGCTACTGGCGAACGCTGGTGAGTGATCCGGATGCGGTTTTCGACAAGGAAGTCGAATTGCGCGCCGAGGATATCCAGCCCCAGGTCAGCTGGGGCACGTCGCCGGAGATGGTGGTGCCGGTCGCTGCCAGTGTGCCGGACCCGCAGCAGGAGGCGGATCCCGTGCGTCGCCAGGCCATGGATCAGGCCCTGTCCTACATGGATCTCAAGCCGGGCACGCCGATGGCAGAGATTCCGCTGGACAAGATCTTCATCGGCTCCTGCACCAACTCGCGCATCGAGGATTTGCGTGTCGTGGCCGAGATCGTCAAGGGCCGTAAGGTGGCACCCACCATCAAGGAAGCCATTGTCGTGCCGGGCTCCGGCCTGGTCAGGCTGCAGGCGGAAAAGGAAGGACTGGACAAGATTTTCATCGAGGCGGGTTTCGAGTGGCGCGAACCCGGCTGCTCCATGTGCCTCGGCATGAATCCGGACAAGCTCGGTGCCGGCGAACGTTGCGCCTCCACCTCAAACCGGAACTTCGAGGGCCGTCAGGGCGCTGGTGGTCGAACCCACCTGGCCAGTCCGGCCATGGCGGCCGCGGCCGCCATTCACGGTCATTTCGTCGACGTCTCGCAGTTGCAGTAAGTCGTCCGGCCCCCGCTCGGCGCGGGTCGAGGGAGTAGAATCATGAAAGCATTTACCCAGCATGAGGGTCTGGTGGCGCCGCTGGATCGACCCAATGTCGATACCGATGCCATCATTCCCAAGCAGTTCCTGAAGGCGATCAGCAAGACCGGCTACGGCCCGTTCCTGTTCGACGACTGGCGCTACACCGACGGCGGCGGCATGCCCGGCCAGGACTGCTCGAATCGCCCCCTGAACGAGGACTTCGTGCTCAACCGGCCCCGCTATCAGGGCGCCAGCGTTCTGCTCGCCCGTGACAACTTCGGGTGTGGTTCATCCCGCGAGCATGCGGCATGGGCGCTCGCGGACTACGGCTTCCGCTGCGTCATTGCGCCCAGCTTTGCCGACATTTTTCACGGCAACGCGGTCAGCAACGGCATTCTGCCGGTGACGCTGGACGCCGACATCGTGGAACGCCTGTTCCAGGAGTGCTTTGCCGAAGACGGTTACCGACTGACCGTGGATCTTCAGGCCCGGACCATCAGCACGCCATCCGGCGAACAGATCCCGTTCCAGGTGGAAGAGGGGATCCGCCACCGCCTGCTCAACGGTCTGGACGATATCGGGATCACGTTGCAGTCGGCAGACGCCATCCGCGCCTACGAGCAGAAACGGATGCGTGAGAAACCCTGGCTCTACGCCACGGAATCCTGAGCCCCGGTGTTCATACGATGCTGACACATCTGCATCATCTGGCGTTTGCGGTGCACGACCTCGAACAGGGCATTGCCCTGTTCAGGCGGCTTTCCGGTCGCGAGCCGGCCTATCGCGGGCCGGTGACCACCCGCGGTGCCGAGGTGGCGGTATTCAAGCTGGATAACGTCAATATCGAAGTGGTCGCGCCCACCGATCCGGAAGGGTCCCTGGCCACGCATCTCGGTCTGCATGGCGAGGGGTTCTTTCATCTGGCCTTCGGCGTCGACAATGTGGATAGCGCGGCGGCCGAGCTGGCGGGTCGGGGTATCCGCACGCGGTCGGCTCCCTATGTCGCCTTTCGTGACTGGGAGATCGCTTATCTGCGCGGCGAGGATACCGATGGCATCGCGATGCACCTGATCCGGCGCGACGCCGACTGACAGCGCGTTGCACTTTTGCAGACTGCGGGTGCGCAGATAGGACCACTGCCGCCGCAACCTTCTCTCGATGCCGCCCGGGATCGGGGCGAGGCGGGTCTTTCGTGGTCTCTCGCCATAGGGTAGCCACTGGCAGTTTTCTTGCCTGCATGTCTCCGGACAGAACAGTAGAGGGGAGACATGAACATGAAAGCGCAACTCGAGACGGCTCTCGCCGCCATCGACAAGGGGTATGTGAAGACCGATGCCGGGCAGGTTCATTACCGGCATCTGCCGGCCCCCGGAAAACCCACGGTGGCGCTGTTTCACCAGACGGCCAGTTCCTCTGCCATGTTCGAGCAGGTCATGGCGCGACTGGCCGGTGATTACGACCTGGTTGCTTTCGACACGCCGGGTTTCGGCGGCTCCTTCGAGCCGGCGTCCATTCCTTCGGTAAGCTGGCTGGCGGACGTGCTCTGGCAGGCGTTGCACAAGCTGAAGCTGACGCCGGTGCATCTGCTCGGCCATCACACAGGTGGTTGTATTGCGCTGGAAATGGCGGTGGCACACAAGCCGGACGTGCGGTCCCTGACCATCATCGGCGCGGTCCTTGCCACGGCCGAGGAGCGGGCCGAGTACCGGAAGAAGTTTACCGCGCCCTTTGCACCGGACGCTGCCGGCGAGTATCTGAAAACCGCCTGGGACTATCTGGCGGGACTTGGTGCCGACGTCAGTGTCGAGGTGCACAACCGGGAAATGGTGGATCATCTGCGGGCCTGGCGCGCCCTGCCGCAGACCTTCAGTGCGGTCTGGGATCAGGATTTCGAAAGCCTGTATCGGTCGGTGGACGTGCCGCTGATGAACATCTGCTCCGAGGACGACGTTTTGTGGCCGTTCCACGAGCGCGCGCTGCGCATGCGGCCGGACTCAGGCAGGGCCACGGTGAGCGGCCTGGACTGGCAGTGCGACCGCGACCCCGACGGAGTCGCTGCTGCGGTGCACGGTTTCCTGCGCAAGGTGTGAACGGGAGGCGGCTCCCCCGGAGAAGCTCTGATCGATTCGCACGCCTGCGTTGCAGTCCGCATTTTCTCCGAGGCAAGGCGCGCGGCGCAGCGCCGCAGTCATTCTGCGGTCAAGCAGCGCAACGCCGCAGTCGGGGAAAATGCGGCCCTGGAGGCCCGGCAGGCTTCGATGCCGGTCGGGTGGATGCCGGCGTGGCATCATCACGACGGTAAGGTTGGATGTTCGAACCGCAGGCCAGGATCGGTCTCGGGCGCAGACGCGGGAATAGATCAGAGCTTCCCTAAAGCCGGCGCCCGAGGTCCTCGCCCTCGTAAATGATCGCCTCGATGGCGCGCGGTGCAACGCAGTCGCCGATTCGGTGCGGTTGCAGGCCCAGGGCCGCCAGTGCATGGAAAAGGCTGTCATCGGCGCGTCGGCCGAGGGAGAGTACGACGCTGTCCGCGACTGTCGCCACCGGTGGGTCGCCCCAGATGCCATACAAGTCGGCACCATCGGGGGTGATTCGCTCGATAAAGGTCTGGCTGCGGATACTGACACCGAGCCGTTGCAGACGCGGCAGGACATGCGGGAGATCCAGTGTCTTCAACAGGCCCTCGCCGGCAAACAGCTTCGGCGTGATCAGTTCCACCCGGACGCCGGCTTCGGCCAGCATCTCCGCCAGGCAGAAGGGCAGATGTTCGCCGGTTTCGTCGGCGATCAGCACGCGCCGCCCCAGCGCATCGGGATCGTTCAGAGCCCTGTGCAGTGCGGTTTCAATGTCCAGCACATGATGCTGCTCGGCCCCCGGGATCGACCATCGATCCGGCCGGCTCGGACTGTAGCCCGAGCGTTCGAAGCTTGCTCCGGTTGCACAGACGATCTGGTCCCAGTCGTCGCGGTTGAAGGTCTCGGCGTCGATGCAGCGACCGAGCTGCAGCTGTGCCCCGGCACGCTCCAGGGCGCCCCGCATATCATCCACGGCCATGCCCCAGTTCTCCCTGCCGGGCAGCCGGCGGAGCAGCGCGAGTCGGCCGCCGCACTCATCACGCTTCTCGAATACAGTGACCTGATGACCGCGTTCCGCCAGTCGTGCCGCGGCCGTCATGCCGGCAGGCCCGGCGCCCGCCACCGCAATCCGTTGCTCTTCCCCCGCCTGCACCGGAGTCAGGCGGCCGCTGCCCCAGCGCGCCTCGCGTCCCGCTGCAGGATTGACGACGCAGACCACGCCCTGGTGTTCCAGCTGATGTTTGATGCAGATATTGGCGCCGACACAGCGGCGGATTTCACCGGCCCTGTCCTCCTGGAGTTTCCTGACCAGCGTCGGGTCGGCAAGCTGGGTCCGCGTCATGGCGACCATGTCGGCGCAGCCATCCAGGATGGCGCCTTCCGCCATGTCCGGTTCGGTAATCCGGCCGACGATGAAGATCTTGCCGCGCTCGCCCACCACCGCTTTGGCCTTACGCCCGAAATCCAGCATGAACCCGTTCGGCATGCTTCCCATCGGCGCCACGGCAACATGCAGCGCGTGATAACCGCCACCAGTGATGCTGAAGTAATCGAACAGTCCGGTATCCGCGAGCAGGTCAAGCTGTTCGCTGGCGTCGGCCTCGGTAATGCCGCAGTCACCGAGAAATTCGTCAAACGACAGCCGCACGCCAACGGTCAGTTTGGTACCGACCCGGTCACGGATCGCCTCGGCTATCTCGACGAGAAGGCGACAGCGATTGGCGACCCCGCCACCGTACCGGTCCGTGCGCCGGTTGAAGGACGGGCTCAGGAATTCGCCCACGAACTGGGCATGAGCGCCATGGATTTCCACGCCGTCAACGCCGGCGATCATGGCGTTTTCGGCGGAGCGGGCGAACCCGGCTACGACCTCGGCGATCTCCGCATCGCCGACCTGCATCGGTGTCTCGTTGGAGAATGCGGAAGGTATTGCCGACGACGCCCATAGCGGCCGCCAGTCGTCCATGTACTGCGTGCCTTTGCCCTGGGCACCGCTGGCGAAGAGCTGCACGAATATCCGGCTGTCGTGCTCATGGACAGCGTCCGCCAGGCGCTCATAACGGGGGATAACCCGACGCTCGTAGGCATTGCTGCCTCCGGGGTAGTTGCGCCCCGCGGGATGGACTGCCTGCTGTTCGAGGACCAGCAAGGCACAGCCGCCGCGCGCACGCTCCGCATAATAGTCGATGTGGCGCTGACTGATCAGACCGTCCTCGGCGTAAAGCTGGGCATGGGCCGATGCCATGATTCGGTGTCGGACCCGGGTCGGGCCGATGGCTAGTGGTTGCCACAAGGCTGGCCATTTGCGGTTTCGGCTCATGTCGCCCTCGCGCGGTGATTGGACCCGGAGACGGCTGCAAGCGGCGTGCCCGTGGTTTCCCCTGTCGTCAGTCCAGTGTTTTTCCCTGGTCGGGCGTAAAAAGCGTTACGAAAAGGAAATGCGCGCATTCATAGTTGCAACAGAGTTAAGATAGCGCCAGGGCAATGATGAAGCCGGATGCCGCCGGAACCGCCTTTCATGCGGCTGGCACGTGGCTTGCTCCGGTCTCCTGGAAGAAACCCGCAGCTCATCGGTTAGCGGGTCGCAGACAGCAATGCTTCAGAATTTTCCAGCGGGAGGGGATCGCGACGTGACCATGGCAATTGTCCAGACCGGTATCGGCGGGCCGGAGAACCTGACCTGGAGTGAACAGGCGGTTTCCGATCCGGGCCCGGGAGAAGCCCGTATTCGCCATACGCGTATCGGCGTGAATCTGATCGAGGTCGGCATGCGGCAGGGCGCGTATCCCGGACCGCCGCCGCCGTTCGTGCCCGGTTTCGAGGGAGTCGGCGTTGTCGAGGCCATCGGCGCCGGTGTCGATCAGGTGCAGGTGGGGCAACGTGTGGTCTATGCCTACCCGCCGCCGGGAAGTTATGCGGAGGAGCGGGTGTTTCCGGCCGAGTTTCTGGTGCCGCTGCCCGACGACATCGACGATGACACGGCGGCGGCCGTCTTCATGAAAGGACTGACGGCCTGGATGCTGCTGGAGCGGGTCTATCCGGTCCAGGCCGGCGACACGATCCTGGTTCATGCTGCCGCCGGCGGTACCGGTCTGCTCATGTGTCAGTGGGCCAAGGCACTTGGTGCCACGGTGATCGGCACTGTCAGTACCGAGGAGAAGGCCGAGGTGGCAGCTCGGCACGGTTGCGACTACCCGGTGATTCACGGCCGCGAGGATTTCCGGGACACGGTCCGCGACGTGGTGGGCGATGCGGGTCTGCCGGTGGTCTACGATTCCATCGGTCGTGACACGTTTGACCGATCCATGGAGTGTCTCGCACCCACCGGCACCATGGCGCTGTTCGGAATGGCCTCTGGCGAACCGGACCCCTATTATCTGATGCGGATGGGGCTCGACAAATCCTATTTTCTGACCCGCCCCGCCGTCTTTGTCTATGTCAGCCGGCGAGACTGGCTGCTGCAGGGTGCCGAACGGATTTTCCAGTTGCTGCGCAGCGGGAACGTTCGGGTCGAGATCCACGGCCGTTATCCACTCAGGGACGCCGGCATCGCGCATCGAGCCATTGAACAAAGACGCACCACAGGTTCCTCGATATTAACGGTTTGAGGCAGGTCTGGAGAACGACACGTGGTTGAAGCGATACCTGCGGCAAAGGATCTCGGGAACGGAAAGCCTCCGCGCATCGTGGCGATCAGCTACAAGGGGCTGACGCGGCTCATCAACACGGTTGTTCCGCACTACAGGGGCGTCGCCGAGATTCGTACCCTTGACAAGGTTTTCGATGAGGCGCTGGCTGCTGCCGAAGAGCTGATCGCCACCAATCAGGTGGATGTCATTATCAGCGCCGGCGCCAACGCGACCTTTCTGCGTGACCGTATCTCGGTCCCGGTCATCCGCATCAATGTGTCCGCGTTCGATATCCTCAGGGCCTTGCTCAAGGCACGGGCCCTGTCGGAAAAGGTTGCGCTGATCACTTACCGGCAGACCGACTCGGAGTTCGAAGAGGTCAAGCAGCTCATCAATCTTGATATCGAGCAGCGCTCTTATTCCACCATCGAGGACGCGAGGCTCCAGTTCCGTGAACTGAAGGAGCAGGGGTACGGCGTCATTGTCGGCTCCAGCTTCATCACCGACCTCTCTGAAAGCGAAGGCCTGACAGGCATCCTCGCTTATTCGCAGCAGGCCGTTCACCAGGCGATCGACGCCGCCATCGAGGTCTCCAGAACCCAGCGCATCGAGAAATCCCGGCGCACCTGGCTGGACCAAATCATCCGCCACCTCAACGAGGGCGTGATTGCGGTCGACCCCGACGAACGGGTGCAATGCTTCAATCCGGCCTCCGAGCGTATTCTGGGCGTCTCCGCCGAGAAGATCCTCGGGCGGCGGCTCAGCGAGTTGCTGCCGTCCATGGGCCTGCGGAAGACTCTTGCCACCAGCGCGGAGGAGCTTCATCAGATCGTCCGTGTCGGTTCCCGCCTGTTGATGGCCAGTCGGGTGCCGCTTACCGAGTCCGGCTTCAACTCCGGCGCCGTGATCACCTTTCAGGACTCCACAAGCATCGAGAATGCGGACCGCAACATCCGGTCACAGCGTCGGACGCGCCATTACACGGCCAAGTACCAGCTGGACGACATCATGGGGGACTCGCCCGCGCTGTCGCGTGTCTGCGATCTTGCGAGGCAGTACGCCGGCTCCGAATCGACGGTCCTGCTGACCGGTGAGAGTGGTACCGGAAAGGAGCTGTTCGCTCAAGGTATCCATAATGCCAGCAACCGGGCCGGCGGGCGCTTTGTCGCCGTGAACTGTGCAGCTTTTGCCGAGAGCCTTCTGGAGAGCGAACTGTTCGGTTACGAAGAGGGCGCTTTTACCGGCGCCCGCAAAGGCGGTCATACCGGACTCATCGAGGCGGCCCATGGCGGCACGCTGTTCCTCGACGAGATCGGCGACATGCCGACCAATCTGCAGACACGCCTTCTCCGTGTCCTGCAGGAGCGAGAGGTCACCCGGCTCGGCGGTACGCTGGCTGCGCCGGTCGACGTGCGCGTGGTCGCCGCTACCAACGTCGATCTGAAAGAGCGCGTGGTGCGTGGCGAGATGCGCGAGGATCTCTTCTACCGGTTGAACATCCTCGTCGTGCAGATCCCGCCACTTCGGGAGCGCGGCCACGACATCATGATTCTGGCGGAGCACCTGCTGCGGCGTCTGCTGACCCAGATGGGCTGTGATCGGGATCCGCAGCCGCTGCTCGAGATGCTCGAGGCGCGGCTGATGGCGTACTCATGGCCGGGAAACGTGCGGGAGATGGAGAACCTGATCGAGCGCCTCGCGGTTTTCTACATGCATGCCGATGGCTGGTCCCGCGAGCAGTATCGGCGCGCCCTGTATTCGGTGGTTCCGGAGTTGGTCACGGATATCGCCGAGGATGATCCGCATTCCCTCAGGGCCGAGCGCAAGCGCAGCGAACTGGAGCATATTCGAAGGGTGGTGGCGGAGTGCGACGGCAGCCTGCCGGAGGCCGCCAGCCGTCTGGGGGTAAGCCGCACCACGCTGTGGCGCAAACTCAACCGGGCGAATACCGGCAACGAATCCGCCGGCTGAACGCCCGGGAGAACACCGGCAGGACTGCAGCCGAATCGCGGCGTTTCAGGGTCGCCGGATCACCTCAGCAGCGGGGTCAGTTCGCCCAGCGTAATGCCGCCATCGAACACCACGGTCTGGCCTGTCATGTAGCCTGCGGCCGACGAGGCCAGCATGACCAGAAAGTCTGCCATTTCCTCAGGTTTGGCGACTCGCCGCAGCGGGATGCTGTCGGTCAGTTTGTCCAGGCCTTCCGGTCCGACGGAATTGACCGGGTCCGTCGACTGTGCGGTCCACACGAGCCCCGGGGCAACGGCGTTGACCCGAATGCCTTGTGGACCAAGCTCCACGGCAAGCGCTCGCGTCAGCCCCTCGATGGCCCCCTTCGAGGCACAGTAGTGCGCATGCGCCGGCCAGCCCCAGGCGTGTCCCTCTATCGACGAGACCGACAGGATCACACCGCTGCCCTTGCGGATCATGCCTGGCGCCACGGCACGGGAAAAACGCACGGTACCGCCGAAATTGACGTCCATGGTCTGATTCAGTTCGGTGTCGCTCATCTCGGTAAACGGCGCGGTACGCGCTATACCCGCATTGTTGATCAGGACATCCACGGCCCCCCAGCGGCTCTCGACATCGGCCACCATGGCATTGACAGCAGCGCTGTCCGATACGTCCAGCACGTGGCTCGAGGCTTCGCCCCCGCGGCTTTCAATGGCTGCCTGCGTCTGCTTCAGCCCATCCGGATCCGTGTCGCAAATGGCAACCCGCGCGGCCTGCTCGGCAAAGCGAATGGCGACATGACAGCCGATGCCGATCTGGCTGCCCGCACCGGTGACAATGACAACCTGATTGTCGAATGACATGTCTGGTTTCCCCTTGGGTTCAATGGTTCACAGGCCGATCGGCGTCGCGTGTTCGCCTGCTTCGCGGCTGCTCCAGTAAAGCCGGTCCAGTTCCCGGGTCACCGGGCCCGGGGCTGACCGGCGCAATGTCCGACCGCTGATTTCGCGCACCGGAAGGGCGCCGCCGGCCGTGCTGGTGGTGAAGACCTCATCGGCGGTGCACAGGTCGTAGACCGTGAACTGACGGATCTGCACCGGCACTCCGGCGCGTTCGGCCAGTTCGAGAAACGTCTGCCGTGTGATGCCGTGAAGCACATCGTTGGCCGGCGTGTAGAGGACGTCGTCCCGTACCATGAACAGATTGGACGCGGGGCCTTCGGCGACAAAACCGTCGGCATTCAGCCAGATCAGGTCATCGTAGCCGGCCGCACTGGCTTCCACTTTGGCCAACTGGAAATGCATGCGGCTGAGGCATTTGTACCGGGGATCCAGCGTATCGGGGGCGAAGCCGCGAAGCTGGGAAACCATGAGTCGGATACCCCGGCCACGCTGGATCTCGTCACCGAGGAAGATGTAGGGCGCGGCCCAGATGACTTCGGTCGGCGAATGAACGCGCGGATCGGCGACGACCTGTTCCGGCACGCCGCGACTGACGATGAAGCGAATGCTGGCGTCGGCCAGCCGGTTTCGCCGGACGGTCTCCACGATCGCCTCGTGCCATTGCTCCCGGCTCAGACGAGTGTGCAAATGGGCTGCTTGCAAGGAATCGAAAAAACGATCCACGTGCTGCCGGAGTTTGAAGATGCTGCCCTTCCATGCCGAGACCACGTCGAATACACCGTCGCCAAGCAGAAAGCCCTGATCAAACACCGAAATTCCGGCTTGTGCGGCGGGCAGAAACTCGCCATTCAGATAGACGATCGGTTCCTGGGTTGCGGACTCCATGGGCATTGCTCCTGCACCATCTGCAATTGTGGAATGAGGTGCGCGAATCCTGTCAGCTCACAGGAAGACGTCGCCACCGTTGGGGCTCAGCGTCTGGCCGACAAAATGCCGGGAGTCCTCGGACGCGAGAAACACGTACGCCGGGACGATATCCTCGACGGGGGCGATGCGGCCCTTGGGAATCGACGCCCGGATCTGGTCCAGCACTTCCGGATCCACGTTCGCCAGAATCGGTGTGTCGCTGGTGCCCGGCGCGACGCAGTTGGCGTTGATGTTGCGGTTGCCGATCTCCAGGCTCAGGGAGCGTGTGAAGCTGATCATGGCCGCCTTGGCCGCGGTGTAGTGGGAGAAAGCCGGAGCGCCCTTGTACGCCAGCTGCGAGGCGGTGTTGATGATCTTGCCATCGTCCCGTTCGTACATGCCGGGCAGCACGGCACGCGTGCACAGGAACATGCCGCGCAGGTTGATGGACATGAGCTGGTCCCACATCTCCGTCGGCATTTCGTGCACCGGCGACATGCTGGCGATGCCGGCATTGTTGACCAGGATGTCGATACGGCCGAACTCCGCTTCGACGACCCGCACCATGTCCTGCACCTGCTCCTCGCTGGACACGTCCGCCTGCACGGCCATGGCCTGGCAGCCCAGGCCGCGAATCTCCTCGGCAAGTGCCTCGCTGGTCTCGCGCTCGCCTTCCTGGGGATAGTTGACCGCCACATGGGCACCCTCGCGGGCAAAAGCCAGAGCCACGCCGCGGCCAATGCCGCTGCTGGCGCCGGTAATCAGTGCAAAACGGTTGTCCAGCTTGCCCATCGGTCTGACTCCTTCAGTCGCAGCGCGCCATCACGTCGATCTCCAGCATCAGACCGGGCAGGGCCAGGCTGCTGACCTCCACCGTCGTGTCTGCTGGATAGGGCGGCGTGAAATAGCGCTCGCGGCATTCAACGATCTGTTCGAAGTACCGCATGTCGGTGAGATAGATGTTGACCTTGAACACTCGGTCCAGGCCGGACCCGGCCTGACGCAGCACATGCTCCAGATTGCTGAAGACCTGGCGCGTCTGGGCCTCGAAGTCATCGACGCCGACCACATTGCCGTCAGCGTCGATGGAGGCCTGGCCGGAGAGGTAGACGATACCGTTGACGACGCTGGCCTGACTGTAGGCGAACGGTTCGGCCCAGTCGAAGCCTGCATCCAGCATGCGTGTTTCGTTCATCGCCCACCTCGGTAATAGGAAGGGGGCGCCTGGCGGCGCCCCAAGGTGCCCGCTCGGGCGGAGGAAGGGGCATGCGCCCCGAAGCATTCGTTACCCTTCGCGATCAGCGCAGGACGTTCTCGCCGCTCATGAAGACGTAGACGCGCTGGAAACGGCCGTCCTTGCAGTACCAGTGGTTGCAGTTGTGCAGCTCCACCTTGCCGCCGTTGTCGTCTTCCAGAATGACGTCAAAGCGTGAGGAAATCCGCTCCGCTTCCGCATCCACGGTGTGCTCGAAGTTGCCGTGCCAGATCGTCTTGTAGGAGCTGAACAGGGTCTCGAACATGGCCTTGATGCCCTGGTCGCGGCCTTCATGGACGATGGGCTGGGTCTGCACGCAGAGGAAGGCATCCGGGTTGAAGCAGTCCAGCACCGGTTCCAGGTTCTTCTTGTCGACATTGGCGAAGTAGCGGTTAACGGCCAGGTCGATCAGGTAGTCGCGGTCGATCATCGGTCTCTCCTCGGTTCGGGATAGGGTTGTTGCCGCCGATTGCGGTATCAGTCGCCGAAACTGTGAAAAAGCGCGTCGTTGGGCGCTTCCGGCTGCGGGAAGGCACGCTTGCTGTGGCTCAGGTTCATGGCCAGCATCGCTTCGCAGAATTTGTACATCACCAGGCCCGGGTTGATCACCGGCACCGGCAGACGTTCCGCCAGGTAGGCATGCGACTGGTGCATGGTGGTGGAGCCCAGCACGATGACGTCGGCGCCATCCTCCTCGATGGCCCGCAGGGATTCCTGCTCCAGCTTCTTGAAGATCACCTCTTCCTTGCCGGCCAGCAGTTCCTTCAGGTCGGGCCGTGTGTCGATGTTGCGCATGGACGCCAGCCGGTCCCACAGCTTGTACTCGTTCAGATTCTTCTTGTAGAAGTGATACCACTTGTCCCACATGCTGATGATGGAAAACTTCTGGCCCAGCATGCAGGCGGCGTAATAACCCAGCCCGCCGGGGCCGAACACCGGGATATCCAGACGGGAGCGCAGCGGGTACAGCGCGGAATCGCTGACCGTGTCAATGCAGACCGCTGCGTAGCCTTCACGCTGCGCCTCGAGGCCCGCTTCCATCACCGAGAAGTCCATCAGCAGGGCGTCATGGTAGCTGTCACCGAAGGCGGCCCCCGCCTTCACGGAGACGAATTCCGCGGCGTAGCCCGGAGCGATGATCTCGTCGGGTAGCTGCTTGGAACGGTTGGCGACGCTGTCCTCGTCCATCGGGATGGGGACAATAATCTTGACGCGTTTGGTCATGGCTCCTCCGGTTTTTACTGGTGACCAGTCGCGTTTCGGCTGACTGGCCCTTCGTTTCAGTTACCAAGAAGAGCAAAACCCGGGCCAAATTCCCCGTGCGCGGTTGTCGGTGAAAATAACCATATGGAAAACATTGGTTTGAGCGGTTTCAAGCCGTTGTTTTTATTTCAAAACATTGTCTTGGGTGGTGCTCGGGGTTGCGTCGCGGTTAAGTTCGTTTCAGTCGTGCAACGGGTGGCTTTGACGTTGCCGCGGCGGTGAGTCGTGAACGCCGTGGCAGCCGGCGGCAGCGTGACGAGAAGCTGCAACTGACACGAAAAGGGCCGGGCTCCATCACGGAGTCCGGCCCCTCGTCCCTTACCGGGCAAACCTGCCTCAGGTCATCGCGAAATAGCCCACCGGAGCCACCACGCTGGCGCTGCTGGTGGTGGGCAGATCACAGCATCCCGCCCAGCGGGCATCATCCTGATAGCGTCGACGCAGGTCCTCGGCGGGATCCGGCGCCACAGGCCCGGACCGCAGTGCGGTCAGTGCCATGGTGGGCATTGCCAGCGCGGCGGTACCGATCCCGCTGGCCTGAAGGAAGCGGCGGCGCGACAGGTTGAAGCGATGAGTCTGGTGTTTCATCGGCAATCTCCGTTCAGAAGTCGTCAAACACGGCCGGACGGGCTGGCGTGTCAAAGTTTTCCAGCTGCTCCAGGTCGCCCGGCATGATGTAGCGTTCCTTGCTGTCGAACAGCTCCCGCCCGGCCAGCATGCCTTCATAGATGGCGTGCTGAATCTGGCGCGGCGCCATGCAGTCACCAATACCATGAATCTGCGTCTCGGGCATCGCTTCCTTGAGTGCCGAGTAGAGGCGGTTGTCGGATTTGTGGCCAGTGGCGAGGACCACGGTGTCGATGCCCTCGAGCACCTCCTCGTGACCGTTGAACAGACTGAAGATGGTGACCTTGTCGCCATTGATCTCCTTGGCCCAGCTCACGGTGCGGTGTTTCAGGCCCTTGGTGAAGAGCTCCTTGTACAGCACCGGCAGATCCAGCGTCGGTGCCATCAGCGGGAACAGCGAGGTGTGGCGCGTCACCAGTTCCACCTCGTGACCGCGGTCCAGCAGCAGTTCGGTCGAGCCGGCGGTGTAGCGGGAGCCGTCGTCGTCCAGCACCAGCACGCGCTTGCCGATTTCCGCGCTTTGTAGCAGTACCTCGTAGAAGGTCACCACATTCGGCTGATCCGCGCCCGGTAGCTGGTGCACCATCGGATTGACGCTGCTGAAGCCGTCCCGGCGCGGGCTTGAGCCGGTGGCGACGATGACGCCATCGGGCTGCATCTCCCGAATCATGTCCACGCTGGCCTCGGTGTTGAGCCGGATGTCGACGCCGTTCTTGCGCATATGGTGGTCGAGATCGCGGATGATCCAGCCGAAGGTGTGCCGCCGGGGGGTGCGCAGGATCATCTGCACCTGGCCGCCAAGCGCGTCGGATTTCTCCAGCAGGGTCACGTCATGGCCGCGGGACGAGAGTACTTCGGCGGCCTTCATGCCCGCGGGTCCGCCACCCACCACGACATATCTTTTCGCCGTTTCCGCCTGTTTCAGGGTCTGGGTGCCGAAGCGCCCCTCCCGGCCGGCGGCCGGATTCAGAATGCAGGGGGTGGGCTGGCCCTGGAAAATGCGGCCGATGCAGCCCTGGTTGCAGCGGATGCAGTGGTAGACATCCTCCACACGGCCTTCCTTCATCTTGTTGACGATTTCCGGGTCGGTGATCTGCGCCCGGGTCATGGCCACCATGTCGGCATCGCCATTGGCCACAATGTCCTCGGCGCTTTGCACGTCCTTCATGCCGCCTACCAGGAACACCGGGATGTCGCCGACCTCGCGTTTCAACTGCGCGGTCTTTTCCAGCAGCCAGCCGTCCGGCAGATCGGACGGACCGATGGCGTAGGTGATGCTGTGATAGGTGCCCGCGGTGGTGTTGATGAAGTCCACCAGGCCGGTGGCCTTGAGTCTCTTCGCCACCTCAATGCACTCATCGGCATCCAGCCCGCCCGGGACGAAGTCGCTCACCGGGATGCGCACGCCGACCACGAAATCCCGTCCGACTTTCTCGCGTACCGCTTCGATCACTTCAATGGCCAGGCGCAGTCGGTTGTCCAGGCTGCCGCCATATTCGTCCGTGCGCTTGTTGAACAAGGGCGAGAGGAACTGGTGCAGCAGATAGCTGTGACCGATGTGCACCTCGGTGCCGTCGAAACCGGATTCGCGGCAATAGGCCGCGCTCTGCGCCCACCAGCGCTTGAGTTCCTCGATGTCCTCCTTTTCCATCGCCTTGGGTATCTCGTGGGTTGCCGGCGAGCGGACCTGTGAGGGTCCCCAGAGGATCCGATAGTCATCCATCGGCGTGCTGGTGGCATTCAGACCGAAGTGGTTCAACTGCGCGAAGATCTTGCTGCCGTAATGGTGCACGCCGTCGGTCAGACGGCGGTCGCGCTGGATGATTTCCTTGCGGAAGCCCCAGCCGAAGTTGCGCATGCCGGTGGTGGACGTGGGGTGCACCATGCGATTACCGGCGATCATCAGACCCATGCCGCCGCGGGCGCGCTCCACCTTGTAGTCGATATGCCGCTGGTTGGTCATGCCGTCAATGTCGTAAGCCTTGACGTGAGCGGTCTGGAAGATCCGGTTCGGTACCGTGATGTTGCCGATCTGCAGCGGCGACAGGAGATGTCGGAACTGTTCATTGCTCATGAGGCTGTAGCTCCCTGTGTCAAAGGTGAATCCGGCGACGGGGCAGGCCGGACCGCCGGATCGATTTCTTGTTGTCGTCGATCAACCCCGTGCCGCAAGAGTCGCCCGCTTGTCGCCAAGCATGGACCGTTCCCAGGAATCGTCGAATTCCTCCAGCTCCCCCTGCTCGATGTAGCGGGAATGGTCGAACAGTTCGCGTCCCGCCAGCATTCCTTCGTAGATGACGTCCTGCAATTGCCGCGGCAGCAAGCAGTCACCGATGCGGTGCAGGTTCTCCACCTGGCCATCGAGTTGCCGGAACAGGGCGTCGTCGGCCGCATGGCCGGCGGCGATGATGAAGGTGTCCGCCTGGAGGGTATCGCTGTCCTGGTCGGTGAACAGGTTGAACAGCTGTGCCTCGCCGCCCTGCACGTTGCGCACCCAGGAATTGATGGTGTACTCCAGACCCTTGCGGAACACGTGCTGGTAGTTCACCGGCAGATCCAGGGTCAGGGCCAGGTTCGGTGAAAGGGCGTTGAAGCGGCTTACCAGGTGAACGCTGTGACCTCGATCCAGCAGGTATTCGGCGGTGCCCAGGGCATACCGGCCGCCGTCCTCGTCAAACAGCACCACGCGCTTGCCCACGGCGGACGGATTCTGCAGAACTTCGGGCACGCTGAGCACGTTGTCCTGATCCATGCCGGGCACGAAGTCCACCGCCGGCCGGGTCGAGGTGAAACCGGTCTTGATCGGCGTCGAGCCGGTGGCCAGGAGCACGCCGTCGGCGCCGAAACTCTTGACGGTGTCCACGTCGACGGGTGTGTTCAGGCGCACATCGACCCCGGCCTTGCGGATCTGGCGTTCCAGATCCTCGGTGACAAAGGCGAACTTGTGGCGGCGGGGCAGCATGGCCGCCAGGTTTACCTGGCCGCCAAGGCGGTCGGATTTCTCCAGCAGGGTGACGCGGTGGCCACGCTGCCGCAGGGTCAGTGCGGCCTTCATGCCGGCGGGGCCACCCCCCACCACCAGCCAGTGGGCTGAGCGTCCGGCCGGTTCCAGAGTATGGGGGCCGAACCGCTGCTCGCGGCCCGCCGCCGGGTTGACCACGCAGGAGATGGCGTTGCCCACCATGAGCCGTGCGATGCAGGCCTGGTTGCAGCGGATGCAGTTGGTGATCTCGTCCTCGCGACCCTCCAGCAGCTTGTTGGCGAACTCCGGGTCCGCGATCTGCGTGCGGGTCATGGCGATCATGTCCGCGGCACCGGCAGCCACCATTTCTTCTGCTTTGGCCGGGTCCACGATGTGGCCGACGATGAACATCGGGATGTCGCGTACCGACCTGATGGCTGCCCGCATCTTCGCGCCGCGCTCCACCAGCCAGTTCTCCTCGTAATCGCCGGGTGGAATCTGGTCGGCGTGGGCGGCATAGGTGCCGGCCGTGGCGCTGACGTAGTCCACCATGCCGGTGGCCACCATCAGTTTGGTCATCTCGATGGCCTGGTCGGCCTGCATGCCGTCCACGGTGCATTCGTCCATGGAAACCCGGATGCCAACGGTGAAGTCCGGTCCGACGGCCTTGCGCACGGCCTCGATGGTTTCGATCGGGAAGCGCACGATGTTTTCCAGGCTGCCGCCGTACTCGTCGGTACGCTTGTTGTAGACGAAAGACAGGAACTGCTGGTGCAGGTAGCCGTGGGAGTAGTGAAGCTCCACGCCGTCAAGGCCAGCCTCCCGGGCATTGATGGCGGCCTGGGCGAAGTGCTCGTTCACTTCCTGCATTTCCGCCCTGGTGATTTCCTTGGAGCCCTCGTTATAGGCCGGCGATTTCATCGCCGAAGGGGCCCAGAGCACCCGGTAATCGTCCAGTGCGCCGGTGCGGCCCTGGGGGCCGAAATGCATGATCTGGGCAACAATGCGGCCGCCAAAGGCATGTACCGCCCGGGCCATTTCCGCGTCGCGCTCGATGTTCTCGCGACGGTTGCCTCGTACCAGCGTTCGTCCGGGGCCGGTAGACGTGGGGTGCACGTGTCGGCCACCGGTGACCAGCAGTGCGCAGCCGCCCTGGGCGCGCGCCGCCTGGTAGTAGATGTCGCGGTTGTTGGTCAGGCCGTCGCGGGAGTGGTAACCCTTGGCATGGGCCGTCTGCATCAGTCTGTTGCCCACTTCAAAGCTACCGATCTTCAGTGGCGAAAGCAGGTGCGGATACTTTTTCAGGCCGGGCTTGCTGTCACTCATTCCTCAGTCCCTCTCTCGTTTTGTGAGCGCCGGCGGTTCTGTTGCCACCGGTTGACCGAAGACACTGTTGCAACCCCGATGCCAGTGTTCCGGCCGTTCGCTCGGACCCGACAGCGATCGCAGCAGCGGCGGGGGCTTACCGGAGCGCGGTCGGTGCAGGGGTGCGCATTGCCGTCTCGGCTCCGGTTTCATCCCTGCAACCATGGCCGTTCCGCGAGGAAACCCGGCAGGCACCGGTGCGCCACGTCGGGTACCTGGGAGATTTCAGCCGTGACGGGGTTTCCGCCTGTCCCCGCGGTGCTGTGCCATGGCCCGACAGAGGGTCGCCGGCCTCTCCATACGGGCTGGCACAGCCATTGCTGAGTATTTCCGGAAGCGGGCCTGGTGGGGTCGGGATAGTTCTCGTGCCGGTCGTGCTTGGCGACTGGCACGGCTCGGGGGAGAGAGGCATGAAAATTCGCAAGGGCTATGTAGACACCGGAGAGGGACAGGTGCATTACCGGTCCACGCAGGGCGCCGGGCCGCCGGTGGTGTTCCTGCACCAGACCGCGAGTTCCTCGGCCATGTGGAACGGCATGATGACCATCATGGAAGGGCGCCGCTGCATCGCCCTGGACACGCCGGGTTTCGGCGGTTCCTACGACCCGGAGGACGTGCCGGACATCGGCTATTACGCCCGGGTGATGACGGAGGCCCTGGACGCAATGGGCGTGCGGCAGTTCCATCTCTGCGGCCACCACACGGGTTCCTGTATTGCCGTGGAAATGGCTGCGGAGTTGCCGGCCCGTGCCCTGAGCCTCGCCATGTTCGGGCCGGTGCAGCTCACGCAGGAAGAGCGCGATCAGTTCCGGCCACACTTTTCCACGCCCTTCGCGCCGGATGCCGATGGTTCGTACCTGAAGCAGACCTGGGATTATCTGGCCGGCCTGGGGGCCGACAAGGCCCTGGATCTGCACCATCGCGAGGTGGTGGACACCCTGCGGGCCTGGCACGGACGGGTGCAAGCCTATAATGCGGTCTGGGAGCAGGATTTTCCGGCATTTCTGAAGCGCTTGCGTTGCCCGATGCTGTTCCTCTGCGCCCGGGATGATGTGCTCTGGCCCTATTTTCAGCGCGCCGCCGAAGCGCGCCCCGATGCCCTGCTCGAGGTCGTTCAGGGCGCGAATTTCGAGCCGGACCTGGATGCCGCCAGTAGTGCTCGAGCGTACGAGGCCTTCCTGGCACAGAATGGAGGATGGCGGCAGGACGCGGCGTCGCAGCGGTGAAACCGGTGGTTGAGGGGCTGCAACGCTGGTTCTTCGGGTGTTGGTCAGGAGTTTTGGGGGTGTCCCGGAAAAGCTAACTGAAACAATTGCTTGTCTCTTTATCAGTCAGAGTTTGAGGCGACGGCACGTTCCTTGCGATTCCAGACACAGAACTGAGCACAACCGTTTTGTCGACGCGATTGATTCGGAAGGGGAGAAGGATACATGTCACGAAAGGCCAAGGGGAAGCGCCCTAGCTTCTTCGAGAATCAGGAGGTGGATCGATTGCTGGCGATCGTCATGGCGGTGGCCGGCGAAGTGTCGGTGCTGCGTGACCGGCTCGACACCATGGAGCGTCTGCTGGACGCCCGCGGGGTACTGACCCGTGATGATATCGAGGGCTACCGCCCGGATGAGGCCGTTGAAGAAGAACGTCAGGCATGGCGGTCAGAGTATCTCGAGCGGGTGCTGCGGGTGGTGCATCACGAGCTGGAGTCCGACGCCTCCGGCGAGTCCCGCCAGCAGTACGAGGACACGGTCAAGGAACACCAGAAAGAGTTGAGCGAAAAGCTGACCTGAACGGTCGATTCCGAAGGAGGAAGTACAATGTCAACGCAGACTCGGCACGGCATTCTGCCGCAGGCCAATCATGACGAGCTGTCACGCCAGGAGTTCGTGCGCAGCTTCAAGATCCACCTGGCGTCCCGGGTGTCGCCCGGCAACCGGGCCATCTACGATACCCGGGCGGAACCGGAGTTCGAGAAGGAACACGGCCGCAAGCCGAAGGATCATCGCGAGGTGGGCAAGGTGATGGCGCGTCAGCCCTATTACCAGATGTGGAGCTCGCTGCAGCGCACCAGTCAGGAAATGATGTGGGATGCGGTGTCCAGCGCCGTGGACCGGCAGCGCGACCAGCTCATCAGCACCGCCCGCGATCTGAGCGGCAAGGCCGGTGGTTCCCTGACCCTGGACCCGTCTCTCGAAACGCCTCGCTATCACCAGGCGGTCGACATCCACTGCATGCCGGGCGGTTATCACACCGACTTTACCGATGACGACGTTACCGCCGGCGCCACTTACGACCGCGCCGTGCACATCTATGCCATGGGGCGCCTGGGCGAGCTCAATGACGACATGGGACAGACGCCCGTGTTGTGGATGAAGAACGAGCAGGCGGACTTCCAGCCCAGGCGCATTCTGGACATGGGCTGCACCGTGGGTCACAGCACCATGCCCTGGGTCGACGCCTATCCCGACGCGGAAGTGCATGCCATCGACGTGGGGGCGCCGGTGCTGCGCTATGCCCATGCCCGCGCCGAGTCGCTGGGCAAGGCGGTGCATTTCTCCCAGCAGAATGCCGAGCACACCAACTTCGAGGACGAGAGCTTCGACCTGATCGTCTCGCACATCCTGTTCCATGAGACCTCGTCCCAGGCGCTGCGCAACATCCTGCAGGAATGCCATCGGCTACTGAAGCCGGGCGGCATGATGGTGCATGTGGAAGCCAAGCCCTACGAGGGCATGCATCCTTACGACGCCTTCATGCTGGACTGGGATACCTTCAACAACAACGAGCCGTTCTGGCGCGCCTCGCACAGCGTCGACTACCAGCGTCTGGCCGAGAGTGTCGGCTTCGACGGCAGCCAGGTGATCACCAAGATGGTGCCCAGCGCTCTGGGCGAGAGGGCGAAAGCCCGTACCACCCTGCACCAGGGCGGCGACTTCGCCGGTTCCGGCGAGTGGTTCCTGTTCGCCGCCACCAAGTAGGAGCCATGCCGCAATGACCAGTCATGCGGAAGTCCGGGAGGGCATTGCCGCCCTCCCGGCGCGGCTCGGAGAGCTGCTGGGTCCGGAACACGTGCTCACCGGTGAGGACGAACGCCGCTATTTTTCCACTGACCTCAGCTTTCTGCCCGGGGAACTGGCCGACTGCGTGATCCGGCCGGACTCCACCGAGGAGCTGGCGGCCGCGCTGCGGCTCTGCGCCTCGGCGGGCGTGCCGGTGGTGCCCCGGGGCGGGGGCATGTCGTATACCCGTGGCTATGTGCCGGAGCAGGCCGGTTCGGTGCTGGTGGACATGCGACGGATGAACCGGATCCTCGAAATCAATGCCGAGGACATGTATGTCACCGTGGAGTGCGGCTGCACCTGGAAGGAGCTGTACGAGGCATTGAAGGACAAGGGCGTTCGCACGCCTTACTACGGCCCCCTGTCCGGCATGTATGCCACGGTGGGTGGAGCATTGTCCCAGAACAGCCTGTTTCTCGGCTCCGGCCTCTACAATACCGCCGCCGAGAGCTGTCTCGGCCTGCAGGTGGTGATGGCCGACGGCAAGGTGCTGCAGACCGGCTCCGGCGCGCAGAAGCACAGCAACGCGTTCTATCGGCATTTCGGGCCAGACCTTACCGGACTGTTTACCGCAGACACGGGTGCCTTCGGCTTCAAGGCCGTGGCGACCCTGAGACTGATTCCCAGTCCGCAGGCCACCGAATATCTGTCTTTCGGTTTCGAAACCCTGGACGCCATGCTGCAGGCGCAGACGGATATTGCCCGTTTGCGTATCGCGTCCGAGTGCTACGGATTCGACCCCTACTACAACAGCAGTTTCGAGGATATGGGTTTCACCCTCGGGGAGGGGGTGAAGATGCTGGGCAAGATCGCGACCAGTGGTGGCGTCAAGGGCCTGGTGAATTCGCTCAAGGTGGCGGTCTCCGGCCGCAAGGTCCTGAGCAAGGTCAATTATTCCCTGCACATGACCTTCGACGGCATCGATTCCGCGGCTGCTCACAGTGGTCAGAAGAAGGCCTTCGAACTGTGCCAGGCGGCCGGCGGTCGGGAGATCGACCACTCCATTCCGGTGGCGTTTCGCGCCGAACCGTTCAACGGCGTGCGCACCATTCTGCTGGGCGCCAAAGGCGAGATCTGGCTCCCGGTGCACGGCTTCTTTCCGCTGTCCCGGGCACGCCAGGCGGCCGAGGCCACCGAGCAGTTCATCCGCGACAATCAGGCGCTGATGGAGCAGCACGGCATCAAGACCTCGTACCTCACTGCGTTTTCCGGGTCCGAGTTCGTGATCGAGCCGAGTTTCTACTGGTTCGACCGCCTCGGCCAGTTCCGACTGGATCTGATCGAGCCGGAGTTCCGGGAGAAGTGGAAGGACATACCCGAGGACGTGGAGACTCGCGACGTGGTCCTGCGCTTGCGGCAGGAACTGCGGGACCTTTTCGATCGGCACGGCGCCTGTCATCTGCAGATCGGCAAGTACTACCCGTTCCGGGATGTCATGGCCGGCGACGAGACCTGGGAGTTGCTGCAGGGGCTGAAACGCCTGGTGGATCCCGAGCGTCGCATGAACCCGGGATCGCTGGGGCTCTGAGATGCCTGCCGACGTCCTGCCGGAGGCCGTTTCGACCGACTTCCCCTCCGCCTGACGTTGTTGTTTCCCTGCCGACGGCTCCGTTGCCGTCGGCATTGACCGATTTGGAGGACGAATGCAGACCACCATGCCGATCCGGCGTGTCGCTGTGCTGGGCGCGGGTGTCATGGGCGCGCAGATCGCGGCCCAGTGTGCCAATTGCGGCCTGGATACCGTGTTGCTGGAATTGCCCGGCCAGGAATCGGATCCCGATGCCCCCGCGCGGAACGCAGTACAGGCACTGGCCGGCATGCGCCCGGCGCCTCTGGTGACCGCCGCCTGCGCCGATCGAATCCACGCCGTCAGCTACGATGCCGGGCTGCCGCTGCTCGCCGACTGCGATCTGGTGATCGAGGCGATTGCCGAGCGGGCGGATCTCAAGGCGGCGCTGTACGAGCGGGTGGTGCCGCATCTTGCCGAGGGTGCGCTGCTGGTCAGCAATACGTCTGGTCTGTCCATTGACGGCCTGGCGGCGCATTTGCCGGTGGCGCTGCGCGCGCGCTTCTGCGGCGTGCATTTCTTCAATCCGCCCCGTTACATGGCGTTGGTCGAACTGATTCCGGGAGCCGCTACCGATGCAGTGGTGCTGGACGGTCTTGAAGCCTTTCTCACCACGGCGCTGGGCAAAGAGGTGGTCCGGGCCAGGGACACCCCCAACTTCATCGGCAACCGGGTGGGCCTTTTCTCGCTGATGGCTTCGGTCTGGCACGGTCAGCGCCTGGGACTCGGGCCCGATCTGGTGGATGCCCTCACCGGGCCGCTGATTGGCCGCCCGAAATCGGGCACCTACCGCACGGCGGATGTGGTGGGGCTGGACACCATGGTGCACGTGGTGGAGGGGCCGGTGCCGCGCCTGCAGCATGATCCCTGGGTTCGCTGCCTGCAGTTGCCCGACTGGATTCATGAGCTGATCGGTCAGGGTCGGCTCGGTGCCAAGTCCGGCGAGGGCATTTATCGCAAGGGCGAACAGGGCATCGAGGTGTTCGATCCCCGTCAGGGCGATTACCGGCCGGCGGCGGCCGAGGTGTCGCCGGCGGTACAGGAAGCCATGGCCATTCGCGATCCGGCGCAACGCTGGCGGCGCCTGAGGGAACTGGACGACGACCAGGCCCGTTTCCTGTGGGCGATACATCGGGAACTGTTTCTGTATGCGGCCTGGACCCTCGCGGAGATCGCGCCCGGTGCCGCCGAGGTCGACCGTGCCCTGCGCAACGGTTTCGCGTGGCGAGAGGGGCCATTCGAAATCTGGCAGGCCATCGGCTGGGAGACCGTGGCCGACTGGCTCGCCGAGGATGCCGACGGGATTGCCGCTGTGCCAGTGCCGGACTGGATCCGGCAGGTGCCGGCCGCGCATGGTCCGGAGGGTTCCTGGTCGGCTGCCGACAACCGCTGGCAGCCTCGTTCAAGGCTGCCGGTGTACCGACGCCAGGCCTTTCCGTCGCGGCTTCGTGGGGAGCCCGAACCGCAGAGCGGTACGGTCTGCGCCGAGACCGAAGCGCTGCGGCTCTGGCACCGGGATCCGGAGATCGGGATTGTCAGCTTTTTGAGCAAGGGCAATAGCTGCTCCCAGGCAGTGCTGGACGGAATCCTGGAGTTGCTGGAGCGGGCGGAACGGGAATACCGCGCCCTGGTGATCTGGCAGCCCGCCGGGCATTTCAGCGTCGGTGCCGATCTCAAGGCCGTGCTCACGGCTGCCCGGGCCGGTGATCAGGCCACTATCGAACGCTTTATCCGGGCCTTCCAGCAGGCGGCTCAGGGGATCCGCGACGCCCGCCTTCCGGTGGTGGCTGCAGTGCGTGGCATGGCCCTGGGGGGGGGTTGCGAACTGATTCTGCACTGCGACCGGGTGGTGGCCCATCAGGAGGCCAACATCGGACTGGTGGAGGCGGCGGTTGGCGTGATCCCCGCCGGTCGCGGCTGCACCGCAGTCGCAGCGCGATCGCAACAGGCCGGTCCCGGGCGGAATCCGGAAGACGTGGCCCGGGCCTATTTCCGGACGCTGTCCTCGGCGCGTCGCGCGGCAAGTGCCGCCGAAGCGCGGGATCTCGGGTTGCTCCCGGAGTGCAGCGAGATAGTCGCCCATCGGGACGAATTGCTGCATGTGGCGGAAACGCAGGCCCGGGCTGCCGCCGACAGCGGTTATCTGCCGCCGGCCTTCAGCCGGATCAGGGCCCGCGGCAGGGATCTGCTGGGGCAACTGCTGGAAGAGCTGGAACTCGGACGTGAGCAGGGCCGTCTGAGCGACCACGACCTCGCCATTGGGACCCGTTCCGCCACCGCCATCTGTGGTGGCGACGTGGCTCCGGACAGCCTGCTGCCCGAAACGCATTTCATGGACCTGGAGCTGGAGGGCTTCCTCGCGCTGACGGCGATGCCCGCGACCCAGGATCGAATCGAACACATGTTGCGCACCGGCAGACCCCTGCGCAATTGAGCGCGGGACACCTGACCGGAGCACTTCCAAGGAGGTCATTGTGACGTTAGTCATGCTGCTTTTGATCGTTATCGCCCTGCTGGCCCTGGCCTACCGAGGTGCGTCGGCCGTGGTCTGGAGTGGCGCATTGCCGGCGGTGCCGGTGCTGTTGCTGCTGACCGGCGTGATCGGTGGCTTCGGTCTGGCGGCGGGTCTGGTCCTGACCCTGCCGGTGTCTCTGCTGCTGCTGGCGCCCGGGCTGCGCCGCACGCTGCTGACCGGGCGCCTGTTTGCGCTGTTCAAGCGCGTGCTGCCGCCGATGAGCCGTACCGAGCGCGATGCCCTGGAGGCCGGTGATACCTGGTGGGAAGGGGATCTGTTCCAGGGGCGTCCGGACTGGAGCCGACTGCATGACATGCCGGTGGGGCAGCTCAGTGAGAAGGAACAGTCCTTCATCGACAACGAGACCGAACAGCTGTGTCGACTCCTGGACGAGGACCGCATGGAGCGCAGCGACCATGACATGAGTCCGGAGGCGTGGGACTACGTGCTGAAGAACGGCTTCTTCAGTTTCATCATCCCGGAGCAGTACGGCGGTCTGCATTTCTCTGCCTACGCCCAGAGCTGCATCGTCTCCAAGATTGCCTCGCGCAGCTTTTCGGCCGCGGTCACGGTCATGGTGCCGAACTCCCTGGGGCCGGGCGAGTTGCTGATGCAGTACGGCACCGACGCGCAGAAAGACTACTGGCTGCCGCGTCTGGCCGACGGCCGCGAGATCCCCTGTTTCGCGCTGACCGGCACCGAGGCCGGTTCCGACGCCGCCGCCATGCAGGACGTGGGGATCGTCTGCGAGCAGGAATACCAGGGCAAGAAAACCCTGGGCCTCCGACTGAGCTTTGACAAGCGCTACATCACCCTGTCGCCGGTGGCGACGGTGCTGGGCCTGGCGTTCAAGATGCACGACCCGGATCAGTTGCTAGGGGAACAGCAGGACTACGGCATCACCTGCGCCCTGGTGCCCACCAGTCACGAGGGGATTCGGGTGGGGCGTCGTCATTTCCCGATGGCGCTGTCCTTCATGAACGGCCCGGTGCAGGGTCAGGACGTGTTCATCCCGCTGGACTGGATCATCGGTGGGCCGGAGATGGCCGGCAAGGGATGGCGCATGCTGATGGAGTGTCTCTCGGTGGGGCGCGGCATCTCGCTGCCGGCACTGGGTACCGGTGCGGGCAAGATGGCGTACCGCATGACCGGGGCCTACGCCCGGATCCGGCGCCAGTTCCGTCTGCCCATTGGCAAGTTCGAGGGTGTTCAGGAGGCCATGGCACGCATTGGCGGCCATACCTATCGCATCGAGGCCGGCCGGCGTCTTACCGCCGCTGCCGGTGACCAGGGCTACCGTCCCTCGGTGGTGGCGGCGATTGCCAAGTTTCACATGACCGAGATGATGCGCGTGGTGGTGAACGATGCCATGGACGTGCACGGCGGCCGGGGCATCATTTTCGGCCCGCGAAATTATCTGGGTTACAGCTATCAGTCGATCCCGGTGGGTATCACGGTGGAAGGCGCCAATATCCTGACCCGTAACCTGATGATATTCGGCCAGGGCGCGATTCGCTGTCACCCCTATGTGTTCGCCGAAATGGAGGCGGCGCGTAACGATGATCTGGTGGAGTTCGATCGCCTGCTGACGCGCCATGTCGGTTATTCCATCAACCGCGGCGTGCGCGCCTTTGTCCTGGGGCTGACCGGCGCGCGGCTGGCGAAGGCGCCGATCAGCGATGACACCGCCCGCTACTACCGTCAGCTGGAGCGGATGAGTGCCGCGCTGGCCTTTGTCTCGGATGTGGCCATGGGTGTGCTGGGCGGTGAACTGAAGCGCCGCGAGCGCCTGTCTGCCCGGCTGGGCGATGTGCTGAGTGAGCTGTATCTGGCAACTGCCGTGCTCAAGATGTACCACGACGCCGGACGCCCGGAGCAGCAGTTGCCCTATGTGCGCTGGGCCCTGGACGAGTCGCTGAGCCGTATCCACGAAGCCTTTGACGGCTTCTTCCGTAATTTCCCGCGTCGCCTCATGGCAGGCGCCATGCGTCGGCTCGTGTTCCCGCTGGGACGGCCCTACCACGCGCCGGCGGACGCCGACGGCCAGGCCATTGCCGAGAGCATGATGCAGTCCGGTGGCGTGCGCGATCAGCTCAGCCGCTTCGGCAGCTGGAGCGCCGATGATCCGGACGACAGCAGGGGTCGCATGGAACTGGCGATGCAGGTGCTGGACCGGATGGAGCCCCTGTATGACCGTTTCCTGAAGCTGGTGGCGAAGAGGGAGATCACCGGTTTCACGTTGCAGGAGCGCCTCGAGTCGGCCCTGCAGCAGGAACTGCTGACCGAGGACGAGACTCGGCAGTTGGCCGAATACGATGCAATCCGGCTGGACTGCATCGGCACCGATGCCTTCGACAAGGCGGAGCTGGCCCCGGTGCAGCGTGCTGCGGCGGATACCGAGCCGGTCGACCGGTCACGGGCCGCCGCCGGAGGCTAGGGTTCATTCCATGACGGGAGATCGGCGGTGTCGCCATCTCCCGTTTTTCATTGCCGATGCGGCCGCGGTCGCATCGGAGGTATCGCGGGACCGACAATCAGGGGACACAGACCGATGAAGACCTTTTACACCGCAGAAGTGACCGCATCCGGCGGCCGCGCCGGCGCCGCCCGTTCCGATGATGGCGTGCTGGATATCGCGCTCAGCCTGCCCAGGAGCATGGGCGGCGATGGTGACAAAACCAACCCGGAGCAGCTGTTCGGTGCCGGCTATGCAGCCTGTTTCGAGAATGCCGTGATCTTCGTCGCCCAGCAGCAGAAGCTGGCATTGAAGAACACGCGGGTCACCGCCCGTGTCGCCATGGGCCAGCATGACGACGGTCGCTTCGGCCTGGAGGTCTGGCTGGATGTCAGCGGCGAGGGCATCGAACGTGCCGAGCTGGAGTCCGTGGTAGCCGAGGCGGATCGCCTGTGTCCGTACTCCAACGCCGTGCGTGGCAATATCCCGGTGCAGATCTCCATTATCTGAGGAGCACAGCCATGACTGACATCACCGAAGCCCGTTCCGCCCGGGTTAATCCGGAGCGCCTGAGCCGGGTCTGGGAACCGCTGACCATCGGCAACACGACGGTAAAGAACCGGATCATGATGACCGCTCAGAGCGTGCTCTACGGCGAGAATCAGCTGCTGGGCGACCGTCATGTGGAGTACTACCGGGAGCGGGCCCGCGGTGGTTGCGCGTTGTTCATCTGTGAGCAGCAGGGCGGCCATCCGATTGCCACCGGCTCGTTCCATGAAGGCTGCTCCGCGTATGACCCGCGTTCCATCCCGCAGTACGCCAAGCTGGCCGAAGCGGTTCACGAGCATGGTGGCCGTCAGTTCGTGCAGCTGTATGCACCGGGGGTGCACGACAAGGGCAACATGATCATGGACAACTGGCACCCGCTGTGGGCGGTGTCCCGGACCACATCGGTAGTGCACAAGGAAGTGCCCTATGTCATGGAGAAGGAGGATATTGCCGAACTGGTGGACGCTTTCGCCCAGTCGGCTCTGAACGTGAAATGTTCCGGCTGCGACGGTGTCGAGCTGCATGCCGCCCACAGCTACCTGTTCGGCCAGTTCCTGAGCCCGGCCTACAACTTCCGCACCGACGAGTACGGCGGCTCGGTGGCCAACCGGGCGCGGATCCTGGTGGAGCTGGGGGATGCCATCCGCAAACGGGTGGGCACCGATTTCACGGTGGGTGTGCGGCTTTCCTTCGACGAGTTCATGGGCGATGCGGGTATCACGCCAGAGCAGACCGAAGAAGTGCTGGAGATCCTTGCCGCCACCGGCTATTTCGACTTCTTCAACATCAGTGGTGGTGGCTATCACACGCTGCACATGGCGGTCGCGCCGATGTCGGTGAATTACGGTTTCATGCTGCCCTTCGGCAAGCGGGCCAAGGAAATCGTGGGTGATCGGGCCAGGGTGTTCATCGTCGGCCGGATCGTCGATCTGGAAATGGCGGAGGATGCGCTGGCGGACGGCTGTGCCGACATGGTCGCCATGACCCGGGCGCAGATGGCCGAGCCTCATCTGATCAAGAAGACCCGCGAAGGCCGCCAGCAGGAGATTTTCGGCTGCATGGGTGCCAACGAGTGCGTTGCCCGCAGTTTCGAGAATCGGCCTTCCGCCTGTCTGGTGAATCCCAGCGTGGGGCGGGAGCGTCAGTGGGGCAGCGACAAACTCAATCCTGTCTCCGAGGAGCAGCGCAAGCGCATCATTGTCGTTGGTGGCGGCCTGTCCGGCATGCACACGGCCCAGATCGCCGCGCGTCGAGGGCATCAGGTAAGCCTGTGGGAAGCCAGTGACCGCCTCGGCGGCCATCTGAATCTGTTGCAGGCACTGCCGACCCGCAAGGAATGGGCGGTTGCCATCGACAATCTGCGCCGGGCCATGCAAACCCACGGCGTCGATGTCCGGCTCAACACGACTGCTACCGTGGAAAGCCTGAACGAAGCGTCACCGGATGCCGTGGTCATCGCCACCGGGTCGTCCTTTACAACGGACGGTTACAGCCAGTACCGGCCCGAACGGCGCTCGATTCCGGGCCATGACCAGGCCCATGTCCTGGATGTCGGGACGGCCGCGCAGCGGGCGCTGGAGGACCCGACCTCTCTCGGCCGACGGATTCTGATTGTGGATCAGACCGGCGATTACCTGCCGGTGGGGCTTGCCGAGCTTCTGGCGACGCAAGGAAAGGCCGCCGTGGAGATTCTGACGCCTTATGAGATGGTGGGCGAGGATGTCCTGCGTCGGCTGGAGTATCCGCACGTGATTCCCCGCATTACCGGCGCCGGCGTCAAGCTGACCACGCAGATGTTCGTCGAGGCAATTGGCGAGACGCAGGTGGAACTGTATCCGGTCTGGGGTGGTGAACGGCGGACCACGGAGGTTGATACGGTCGTGATTTCCATCAACCGGGTGCCCGATGAAGCCCTGTATCGAGCCTGTGAGGGTCAGTTTCCGCAACTGGAGCGGGTCGGCGACTGTGTCGCGCCGCGGCGGCCCGCGGCCCTGACCCACGATGCGGAGGCCCTCGGGAGGCGCCTGTGAAGGCCCCGTTACTGCGGGTTGTTCAAGGAAACGCTGAAATATTCCCGCGTCTGCGCCCGAGACCGGTTCTGGTCATCTGGCAAGGCGTGGTGGGCAGGTTTCCGCCGCGGCCCGGCTGGTACGCGGCACTCAGGCGCGGCTGGCGCGCGCTTCGGCAAGGCGGAGAGCCTTGATGCGCTGGCCGGCCGCCGCCTCGTTGACGTTGAGAATGTGGTCGGCGATGCGCTCCAGACGGTTGACCATGTCCAGATAGACGACCCCGGCTCGGGGGGCATAGTATCCGCCGGCCTCGAGGCGTTCGTAATGCTGCTCCCGCAGTCTGTTGCGCAGGGCATTGACGCGCCGCTCGAGTTTGATGGAATGACTGAGATCCACGCTCTCCGGTGCCAGGCTGACGTTGTGTTCCATGTCCAGGAGAGCCTCCTGGACGGCGGCGAACATCTGACCGACCTCTTCCAGAGCATCCTCCGGCACGGCCACGTTTGCCGTGCGCAGTCGCTCGACGAGCTTGGCGATCTGGTAATAGATGTCGGCGATGCGTTCAAGGTCATTGGTCATCGTCTGCATGAACCGGATGCGGCTGGTGACGGACGAATCCAGGCTAGCGGACTCCGCAATGCGCACGAGGTAGTCGGAGATCTCGAGTTCCAGGATATCCGTCAGTTCCTCCTTCTTGTGTACCGACTCTATACGGTCGGCGACCTTCGCATCCGCGTTGAGTACCAGGGAGCGAACCTCTTCATGCATCTCTCGAATCACTCCGGCGAAGGCCTGCATTTCCTTCTGGCTCTGTTCCAGAGACAGTGACGGCGACGACATCAGCCCCGTACTGATGTAACGCAGGTGAAACTCGCTCGCGGTGCCTTCGCGGTCGGGTTGCAGATATTCGACAAGCCGCACCAGACGCGGCACGAACGCGAACAGCAGAATGACGTTCAGGATATTGAATGCCGAGTGGAACAGCGACAGCGCGAGCGTCGCGTTCGGGCGCGCTGCCGGGTCGTCACTGAAGACAGACATCGGCGTGGCCGAGAATTGCTGCACCACCCAGTCCACCATGTGCAGGAACGGGAAGATCAGCGCCAGCATCCAGAGGACGCCGAAGACGTTGAACAGGAAATGGAAACGCGCCGCCCGCTTGGCGTGCACGTTACCGACGATGGCTGCCAGATTCGCGGTGACCGTGGTGCCGACGTTCTCACCCAGTATCATCGCCGCGGCGATGGGAAAGGAGACCCAGCCCTGGAACAGCATCACCAGAGTGATCGCCGTCGCCGCCGAGGACGACTGCGTTACCAGCGTCAGCAGCGTGCCGACAACGACGAACAGCAGCAGGGACAGATAGCCGTAGTCCGTGAACCCGTCGAGGAAGGAGAGAATCGCCGGGTTGTCGCTGATCTCCGGCACCGAGCCCTTGATGAAATCGAGCCCGACGAAAAGGATCCCGAAGCCGACGACGGCCTCGGCGACGCTGCGCAGGCGAACATTGCGCGCGAACAGGAAGGGGAAGAACAGGCCGATGCCGGCGACCGCCACCGGGGTGATCTGGAACTTGAACCCGAACAGCGACACCATCCAGGCGGTGAGCGTGGTGCCGATGTTGGCGCCCATGATCACGCCGGTGGATTGTACGAATGTGAGCAGCCCGGCGTTGACGAAGCTGACCACCATCACCGTGGTGGTGGTCGAGGACTGGGTCACCGCCGTGGCGGCGAACCCCGTCAGCACACCCGTAAACCGGGTTCGGGTCATGCCGCCGAGAATCGCGCGCAAACCATCCCCGGCGACCCGCTGCAGGCCGTCGCTGAAAATCTTCATGCCGAAGATGAAAATGCCGAGCGAACCCAGCAACTGCAGGAAGTCGAAAAGGGTATAGGTCATGGACTGCCCTGTGCCACTGGCCTGAACCCGGGGCAGGCCGAGCCGACCGCGTCTACCCGCCCGAATCCTGCATCATCCCCGAAATGTCACGCAACCGTAACAGATGCGCCGGACCGCTGGCAGACCACGGACGTCAATCGAGCTGCGCCTGTGACGGCGGCGCGTTTTCGCGAACGCGACATTAACAGGAGGTTCGATGAAAATGGCGGCCGTCATCAACGCTTTTGCGGTTCATTGTCCGGTGCCTTGTCCGGACAATGAACCCGGCGTCGGGCCTGCCGGCAATTCGCGAAGATCGCAAACTGGCGCCCATGAGCGCGTCCTATGCCGGCGGAGGCGTACCTTCAGCGTTTGATACGATTGCGTCGATCTGGATCAAGGCATCCATAGGTAAAGCAGAGACGCCTACGACTCTTCGCGCAGGGGTGGCGTCGGGAAAGAAGCCCTTGTACACCTCGTTTACGGCTTCGATGGCTGAGATATCCTTGATGAAGATATTCACCTTGACCACGTCCTCCATGACATGACCGATGCTATCGACGATTTCCCTGATGTTCTTCAGGCATTGTTCGGTTTGTTCCTTTACGCCGCCGGCCACAATTTCTCCCGACTTCGGATCCATGGGTAGCTGGGCCGATAGATTGTTGTAATGAGAAAAAACCACCGTCTGTGTGGACATGGGACATAACGGCGCGCGTTCGGTATTGCTCGCTTCCACAATGAGTCCGTGTCTATCCTCCACAGCCTGGGGAGGCGTGCCGTCTCCGTGCGATACTACTGCTTCAATCTGCACCAACGCATGCATGGGCAAAGCGGCAACTTCGATTACGGTTCTTGCCGGAACATATGCTGCGGCTCTGGCGATGGCGGAATCCGGGAAGAACCGCCTGTATACCTCGTTTACCACCTCGATATCAGCGATGTTCTTGAGAAACAAATTGATTTTGACAATATCGTCAAAAGGAACATCGATGCTTTCCAGGATTGCCTTGATATTTTTCAGGCACTGCGCGGTCTGCTCTCTTATGCCACCAGCAACCAGTTGACCGGATTTCGGATCGATCGGTAACTGAGCCGAAAGATTGTTGTAATGTGAGAATGCCACGGTCTGCGTCGACAACGGATCCATTGGCGCATTAACGGTGTTGTTCGCAAGCCTGATGAGGTCACCCGGCTGCGGTGCGTTCGGAATCGTGCCGACACCGTTAGAGAGAAGTGCTTCAACTTGCACCAGGGCATCCAAGGGTAAAGCGGCAACGGCAACAACCGTTCGCGTCGGCAAATAGCTGGTGAAGAAGGTCCTGTACACTTCGTCTACCGTGTCAACATCGTCAATGTTTTTGACGAACACGGTTATTCTGACGACGTCAGTCATTCGATGCTCGATGCTTTCCGCGATCGCCTTGATATTTTCAAAGCACTGAGCAGCCTGCTCTCTTACCCCACCAGCAACCAATTGACCGGATTTCGGGTCGATCGGCAACTGAGCCGAAAGGTTGTTGTAATGAGAAAAAGCGACTGTTTGTGCGCATAAGGGGTTTATGGGTGCCTGGTCCGTGTTTCTTGCTAATACCGCGTTATCGTTGCTCATGTTAATGCCCTCTATCGCTGTATCCGTCAGCTCGATGGCTCGACATCGATCTCCTGATCCTGGTCGGAGTGTAGTCTTTCGGCGGTGAGCTCGCCGATTGCCCCGGCGAATGTGAGGTCTCACTCCCGCTGAAACCCGAGGCAAAACGGTTGCAATGACTTGGAGCGATTTGTCTCACAAGCCTTGAGCGGCTGTCTCACGAAAGGTGGAATTCTCTCGGGGCAATCTCGTGAATGCTGAAATCTGCAAGTAGTCATTAAGCCGCCCGAGGCAGGGCAACCGGTCGAAACAGGCGTTTCATCAGCCTCCGGCCTCTCGCGCCTCAAGCGAGATGGCAAGCATGGACATGACATGTCCCGCTGCCTGGTCGCCGGTTGACCCAAGAAAACGTGGCTATCGTGAGCAAGGCTGCCAAGGCCGCTTAAGGAGACGCTGATTTATTCGCACGTTCGCGTTGGCATCGCATTTTCTCCGAGGCAAGGCGCGCTGCGCAGCGCCGCAGTCACTCTGCGGTCAAGCAGCGCAAAACAGCAATCGGGGGAAATGCGACGCCAACCCCTTCGGGCTCGGCCGATTTTGGCCCCTGGCGGTGTTGCGTCGCCAGCCCGGTAGCGACGGCTACCGAACCGGCACCGCGCCTTGCCAGGCTGCCAAAATCGACTCGAGCGCGAACGCGGGAATAA